>JANWZQ010000140.1 GCA_025054835.1 Chthonomonadaceae bacterium | reverse complement strand
GTCGGCCGGGGAGGATGCGCATGCCGACTGCGATCTGGGGCTGGTGTCGGCGGTAGCGGTTTTTGAACAGGTCGGCGTAGAGGGCCTCGCGTCTGGCGTGGTTTTTCCCGTCGGGACTGATGGGGGCGTGTGTGTCGAGATGGCGCAGGATGGTGGCGGTGTCGGGGGGCCAGTTCGGGAACGTGTTGTGGGGTGCGGTCTGGATCCGGTGGTAGGTGTAGTATCCGACCGGGGTGGCGAGGCAGGCGCCGAGGATCAGGGCCATGGTGGTGCGTTTCATAGGTATTCCCCCCTGTACAGGTTCCGGGGCGGTTGTGCGGTTGTGATGTCTCTATTATTACGCCGGAGGGGTACGGAAAACCTCTGCGCGGGTGGGCGCGGTGGGGGACGCTGGTTTGAATCAAATTAACAAAATTTAATTTTGGAAATGCAGGAACCGGCGTTGTTGCCTGTAACGTCTAGGTATTCGGGAAGGTCTTTCTGTTTTCGGGTTGTGTGAGAGGAGAACGCAGTATGGGAAGGAAGGCACGCGCCGGGATGTCCTCTCAGGAGGGTGTGTTACCTCCTGTGCCGGCGCAGGACAGCGTGGCGGCGTCGGAGGGGATTGTCGGGGATGCGGTTGCGCGGCGGCGAGGCCGGGGGTGGTACGGTGATCCGGAGCGGCACGCGCAGGCCGGTCATGTGGGGGGAACCCGGGTGGCTCAGGATCGGGCGCACATGGCGGCGATCGGTCGGAAGGGTGGCTGCAAGGTGGCTCAGGATCGGGCGCATATGGCGGCGATCGGGCGTCGCGGTGGCCTGCGTGCTGCGGAGAAGCGCAAGCATGTTGCGCCGGGTGAACCTCCTGTTTCGTAGTATGCAGGGGAAGCGAAAACCATTGCGGTTCCGGTGCGGGCGGGCCGAGCTGGAACCTGTGTTCTGACGCATGCCACACTCCACTCTAGCGGTTTACGTACACGTTCCGTTCTGCGCGCGGCACTGCGCTTACTGTGACTTCAATACGTATGTGGAGGAGTCCGGGGCTCCGATTGTGCAGGCGACAGTGGACGCGATCTGTGAGGACGTTGCGCGGGCGGGGCGGGAGCTTGCCGGGGAGCGTTGCGTGGCGACCCTTTTCTTCGGTGGGGGCACGCCGACGTTTCTCTCCGGTGCACAGCTGGTGCGTTTGCTGGGGGCGATCCGGGATAGCTTTCCGGTGTTGCCGGATGCTGAGATCAGCAGTGAGGCCAATCCGGGGTCGGCGGATGTGGAGAAGTTCGGTGCGATGCGTGCGGCCGGGTTCAATCGGTTGAGCATCGGGGTGCAGGCGTTCGATGATGCGTTGCTGGTGGCTCTGGATCGGTTTCATACGGCGGGCGAGGCGGCGGCGGCCGTGCGGATGGCCCGGGAGGCTGGTTTCACGAATGTCAATCTGGATCTGATGTTCCGGTTGCCGGGGCAGACGCGGGGTCTGTGGCGGGACAGTCTGGCGCGGGCGGTGGATCTGGGGACGGAGCATCTTTCGCTGTATGCGTTGACGCTGGAGCCGGGGACTCGTTTTGAGCGGCGGTACCGGGGTGGGAAGCTGGTGTTGCCGGATGAGGACACGGAGGTGGCGATGTACTGCGAGGCGATTGATGTGCTGCGGGGGGCCGGGTATGTGCACTATGAGGTGAGTAACTTTGCGCGGCCGGGGTTTGAGTGCCGGCACAATCTGACGTACTGGCGCAACGAGGAGTATCTGGGGTTCGGTCCGGGGGCTGTGTCGTACCTGGGGGGGCGGCGGTGGAAGCGGGAGCGTCTGCCGGGGCGTTATGTGGCGAAGGTACGCGCGGGGGCGGATCTGACGGTGGAGGAGGAGAGGCTGGATGCGCGCGCTGCGCTGGGTGAGACGATCCTGCTGGGGCTGCGTTTGCGGGCGGGAGTGGATGTGGAGGCATTGCGCCGGCGTTTCGGGGTGGATGTGGGGGCAGTGTACGGCGATGTGATCCGGCGTTTGCAGGTGGAGGGGTTGCTGGAGCCCGATCCCGGGCGTTTGCGTTTGACGGAGCGGGGGCTATTGCTGGCGGATAGCGTGGCGCTGCATTTTGTGTGAGGGTGCCGGTGGTGGAGCTGGCCGGGAGCGCGGGGTCGGTTCAGGCGACGTCGCGCAGTTCATCGAGCATGGGCGCGGACTGAACGATCATGCGCGCAGGGTCGGTGGCGAGGTTGATCTCGGTGGCGGGCACGCGTCGTCCATCGCTGCCGAAGAAGATGCGCACGACGGGTCGGGTAGGGCATCCGGGGTTGGTGGCGGTCACGAGTCCGCACTCGCCGGTGTTGAGGCGTACGGCGGTGCCTGCGGGGTAGAGGGTGATGTGTTGCATCAGGGCGAGCGCAGCCTCGCGGTCGTAGGCTTTGCCGGTCTGGCTCAGGATGGTTTTCATGGCTTCTTCGGGTGTGGATCCTCGCGCGTAGGAGCGCAGGGAGGTCATGGCGTCGAAGGCTTCGACGACCGCGGCGATGCGCGCCAGAGGAGTGATGTGGGCTTCGGTGAGCCCTTGCGGGTACCCTTTTCCGTCCGGTCGTTCGTGGTGCTGGTAGACGATTTCGGCGGCTTCCTGCGGGAGGATACCGTTTTCTTTGACGTGGAGGTAGCCGACGAGGGGGTGTCTGGCGGCGATTTTGCGTTCCTCGTCGGTGAGTTTGCCCTGTTTTTCGAAGATTTCGTGGGGCAGGAGCAGGGTGCCGCAGTCGTGGAAGGTCATTCCGAGTGCCATGATGCGTCCCTGCGCCTCGTTTTTGTGGATCTGGCGTGCCAGCACGGCGGCAAGGATGGCGGTATTGATGGCGTGCTGGAAGAAGCGTTCGTTCCACGCATGGATCTGCAGGAGCAGGTCGACGCGTCCGGGGTGTTCCTGCAGGTCGGTGAGCAGGGTGTGTGCGATTTCATCTACTTCGGCGGGTTTGATGGAGATGTTCCGGATCTCCATGTGCCGCTGGAACGCGCTGGTTGCTCGCAGGAAGGTAGCGCGGAGGGGTGTGGATGCGTTATCCTTCGGGCCGGTGGTTGCGGGCGCCGGTTCCTCCATGACTTCTCCTTCCTCCAGAACGTATACCAGAACGTCCATCCGTTGCAGGACGCGCAGATTCTGTGCGTTGATGATGGCTCCTCGTGGGATGACCAGTTGATTGTTGCGGTCGCGGACTTCGCGGCCAACGACCATGCCTTCGGTCAACTCTGCGGCAGGTAAAAGTATCATTCGGATCGCTCTTTCGCAACGTGCACCGTGTGTTGCTGTGCTACCGGCCGGTCTGCCTTTCTGTGTTGCATATCTATGATGACCGGAGGATCTGTGCAAAACAGGGTATAATCTGTCTACTATAATCCGGGGGAGTGGTGATGAGCGAGTTCCAGCTGGTTGCGGAGTATGCGCCTGCGGGGGATCAGCCGCAGGCGATTGAGATGCTGGTGCAGGGTTTGAACGCGGGGATGCGTTTTCAGACGTTACTGGGGGCGACGGGTACGGGGAAGACGTTCACGATTGCGCAGACGATTGCGCGGGTGCAGCGTCCTGCGCTGGTGATTGCGCACAACAAGACGCTGGCAGCGCAGCTCTGTTCGGAGTTCCGGGAGTTTTTTCCGCACAACGCGGTGGAGTTTTTTGTGAGCTACTACGACTACTATCAGCCGGAGGCCTATATTCCGCAGACGGACACGTACATTGAGAAGGACGCTCAGATCAACGATGAGATTGATCGTTTGCGTCATGCGGCGACGCAGGCGGTGCTGGAGCGTCGGGATGTGATTGTGGTGGCCAGTGTTTCCTGCATTTATGGTCTGGGTTCTCCGGAGGAGTATCGGAAGATTGTTCTGGGGTTTCAACGCGGGGAGGAGGTGGATCGTGAGGAGGCATTGCAGCGACTGATCGATATGCAGTTCACGCGGAACCAGGTGGGGTTGACCCGGGGTACGTTCCGGGTGCGCGGGGATGTTCTGGAGATCCAGCCGGCGGATGAGGAGGTGATTATCCGTGTGGAGTTTTTCGGGGATACGGTGGAGCGGATCACGCTGGTGGATCCGTTGACCGGTGAGATTCTGGGGGAGCGTGGCGCGATCACGGTGTTTCCGGCGTCGCATTTTGTGACGTCGGAGGAGCGGTTGAAGCGGGCGATGGAGGCGATTGAGGCGGAGCTGGAGCAGCAGGTGGCGTTATTTCGCCGTCAGGGGAAGTTGCTGGAGGCACAGCGGCTGGAGCAGCGGACGCGCTTTGATCTGGAGATGATGCGTGAACTGGGCTTCTGTTCGGGGATTGAGAATTATTCGCGGCATCTGGACGGTCGGGCGCCCGGGACGCCTCCGCAGACGTTGCTGGACTATTTCCCGGAGGACTTTGTGGTGGTGGTGGACGAGAGCCATCAGACGTTGCCGCAGCTGCGAGGGATGTACAACGGGGATCGGGCGCGGAAGGAGACATTGATTGAGTATGGTTTCCGGTTGCCGAGCGCGGCAGACAACCGGCCACTCAAGTGGCATGAGTTTGAGGCCCGGGTCAAGCAGGCGATTTTTGTGTCGGCGACCCCGGGGCCCTACGAGCGGCAACACAGTGCGCAGATTGTGGAGCAGATCATTCGTCCAACCGGTCTGGTGGATCCGGAGGTGATCGTGCGTCCGACCCGGGGGCAGATTGATGATCTGATCGGGGAGATTCGTCGGCGGGTGGAGCGTGAGGAGCGTGTTCTGGTTACCACGTTGACCAAGAAGATGGCCGAGGATCTGACGGAGTATTTGCAGGATCTAAAGATCCGGGTGCACTACCTGCACAGCGATATCAAGACGCTGGAGCGTACAGAGATCCTGCGGGATCTACGGCTTGGCGTTTATGATGTGGTGGTGGGGATCAATCTGTTGCGTGAGGGGCTGGATTTGCCGGAGGTATCGCTGGTTGCCATTCTGGATGCGGATAAGGAGGGATTTCTGCGTTCGGAGACGTCTTTGATCCAGACGATCGGTCGGGCTGCGCGCAATGTGAACGGTCAGGTCATTCTGTATGCGGACCATGTGACGGGGAGTATGGAGCGGGCGATCGCGGAGACCAACCGGCGTCGGGAGAAGCAGATGGCTTATAACCGGGAGCACGGGATCACGCCGCAGACGGTGCGGAAGGCGGTGCGCGAGCGGATTCAGGCGGATCTGGTGGCGGAGCCGCGGGCGTCGTACGGTGCGGAGGGTGCGCTGGAGCGGCTACGGAGCGCTCCGGAGAAGATGTCGCTGGACCAGGTGGAAGAGGTGATTGCGTCGCTGGAGAAGGAGATGAAGGAGGCGGCGCGCGCGTTGAACTTTGAGTATGCGGCGGAGTTACGGGATGAGATACAGGCATTGCGCCGGCTTGTGCCACGTTCGGAGGTGGGGAAGAACGAGGGCACGAGCCGACTGGGGCGTGTGAACGCGCTCTACGAGCGGCCACGTCGTCGTCGAAAGTGAAGCTTGCTGGCGGTTTCCGGGTGTTATGGTGGAGAGGGAGAGGGATTTGGCAGAACCGGAGTATGATCTGATCCTTCGCGGGGGGACGGTGCTGGATGGAACCGGGGGCCCGGCGTTCCGTGCGGATGTGGGAGTGTGTGGCGCGCGCATTACGGCGGTGGGGGATCTGAGTACGGCGCAGGCAAGGCGTGTGCTGGATGCCAGCGGGTTGCGTGTGGTTCCGGGTTTTCTGGACATTCATACGCATTCGGATATCTCGGCGACTTACCATCCGGAGCAATCGAGCGCGGTGGCCATGGGGGTGACGACGCAGGTGGTGGGCAACTGCGGCCTGTCGATGGGGCTGGCGTTGCGCACGGATGTGTTCGGGATGGAGCAGCGCTGGCTGGCCGCGCATCGGGCGCAGATTGTGTGGGGCGATTTCGCGGAGTACCTGCAGTTTGTTGAGGGTCAGGGGATCGGGACCAATGTGCTGTCGCTGGTGGGGCATGGCACCCTGCGCAAGCGGGTGATGGGCATGGCGGACCGTGCGCCGGATGCCGCGGAGTTGCGGCAGATGCAACGGGTGCTGGAGGACGCTCTGGAGGCGGGAGCCTGGGGGCTTTCCTCGGGTCTGGAGTATCCGCCGTCGGCATTTGCGGGGGAGGAGGAGCTGGTTGCTCTGTGCCGGGTGGTTGCGGGAGGTGGGGGACTGTACGCGACGCATCTGCGGAATGAGGGGGATACGTTGATCGAGGCGGTGCAGGAGGCGTTGCGGGTTGGAGAGCGGGCGGGGGTTGCGGTGCAGCTGTCACACCATAAGGCCGAGGGAGAACGGAACCATGGGAAGGTGCGCACGACGCTCCGGATGATCGAGGAGGCCCGGGAGCGCGGTCTGGACGTGCAGACCGATCAGTATCCGTACCCGGCGTACATGACGGCGCTGGCAATTCAGACATTGCCGCGGTGGGCATTGCGTGGTTCGGATGCGGATATGGTGGCCCGGTTGCGAGATCCAGCGACGCGTACGGCGATCCGGGAGGAGATGGCACGTTTGCATCCGGAGTGGGAAGATGCTCGTGCGGGAGCGCACTGGGACCGGGTGCGGATTGGCATCTGTCGGGGGCGACCGGAGATTCAGGGGCGCAGCGTGCGGGAGCTGGCCGCTGAGGCTGGCGCGCATCCGATGGATTACGTGCTTGGCTTGCTCGAGGAGACGGAAGGGCATGTGAGCGCGATCAATTTTTCCATCGATGAGGGGGATATTGTCACGGTTCTACGCTATCGCTGGACGGCGATCGGTTCGGATGGGGTGGCCACGCGGCCCGAGGGGGCGACCGTGAAGGACATGGTGCATCCGAGATCTTACGGGACGTTCCCGCGGGTGCTGGGGCGCTATGTACGGGAGGAGGGGGTGCTCTCGGAGGCGGAAGCGGTGCATCGCATGACGGGCCTGCCAGCGGCACGGTTGGGGCTGACGGACCGTGGGCGGATTGCTGCCGGGTGTTTTGCGGACATCACGGTGTATGATCCGGAGCGGGTTGCCGATCGGGCGACGTTCGAGGATCCACACCGATATCCCGAGGGGATTGTGTGGGTGATTGTGAATGGTCAGGTGGCTCTGGAGGGTGGGGAGCCGCTGGGGGTGCGTGCCGGGCGTGTCCTGCGTCGAGGTGTGGGCGCGGGGTCCGGGGGGGTTGCTTGACGTGGGAGGGGGCGTCTGGTATAATCCCTGTCCGCACCGCGGAGGGGCGCGTGCTGGCTGGAACGTTCCGCCGGGAAAAGGGAGCGTTCTACGCGCTGTTCCCGGGCTGCGTCGATCTGTTGTGCGCCGCAGGTCGGGGCCGCCGCCATGTTGCTGACCTGTCCGGATGGGGGAGTACTGGGATTGGACGAGCAGATACCGCAGGATGACCTCTACCGTTTGCGACACAGTACCGCGCATTTGCTGGCACAGGCTGTCGGGGAGTTGTTCCCGGGGGTGAAGTACGCCATCGGTCCGCCCATAGAGGACGGGTTCTACTACGATTTTGACCTTCCGCGGCCCCTGAGTGAGGAGGATTTCCCGGCGATCGAGGCCCGGATGCATGAGATTGCCCGACGGGATCTGCCGATTGTGCGTGAGGAGATGGACCGTGCGACGGCGCGTGCGTTCTGTGAGCGAAACAATCAGCCGTACAAGGTGGAGCTGATCGATGATCTGCCGGAGGACACGGTGATTTCTTTTTACCGGCAGGGGGACTGGTCGGACCTGTGCCGGGGGCCGCATGTGCCGAGCACGGGGTACCTCAAGCACTTCAAGTTGCTTTCTACGGCCGGGGCCTACTGGCGTGGTGATGAAAAGAACCGGATGCTGACGCGGGTTTACGGTACGGCGTGGTTCACGCAGGAGGAGCTGGAGGATTATCTGCGTCGGCTGGAGGAGGCCCGGGCGCGGGATCACCGTAAGCTGGGGAAGGAGCTGGGGTTATTCGTGTTTGCTCCGGAGCAGGTGGGTTCGGGGATCCCGCTATTTCTGCCGAAAGGGGAGATGGTGCGGCACCTCATGGAGTCCTATGTGCGCGAGGTGCAGACCCGGTATGGCTATCAGCATGTCTGGACGGGGCATCTGGTGCGTGAAGATCTTTACAAGCGCTCGGGGCACTACGATAACTATCGGGATGCGATGTTCCCTCCCATGCAGGACGTGGATGCGGGGATCACCTACCGGTTGAAGCCGATGAATTGTCCCTCGCACATGACGCTTTACAATCTGAGTGGCCTGAAGTCGTACCGGGATTTGCCGTTGCGTTACGCGGAGTTCGCCACGCTCTATCGTTACGAGAAGTCCGGTGAGCTGAGTGGCCTGACCCGGGTGCGTGCGCTGACGCAGGACGATTGCCATATTTTCTGCACCGAGGCGCAGATCGAGAGTGAGTTCGGTCTGGCGTTGCGTTTGATCCAGGAGGTGCTACAGCGTTATGGTTTCACGGACTATCGGGTGCGCCTTTCGTTGCGGGATGACAATCCGGACAGCAAGTTCGTGCGTGATGATGAGAAGTGGGCCAAAGCGGAGCAGGCGTTGCGCAATGCGCTGGATGCCAACGGTGTGGAGTACTTCGAGGCGCGCGGCGAGGCGGCCTTTTACGGCCCGAAGGCGGACTTTCTGACCCGGGACGCTCTGGGGCGTGAGTGGCAGATCTCCACGATACAGGTGGACTTTATTCAACCGGCGCGACTTGGTTGCAAGTATATCGACGAGCATGGGCAGGAGCAGACGCCTGTGGTGCTGCATCGCGCGGTGACCGGCACGACGGAGCGGTTTCTCGGGGTGTTGATCGAGCAATATGCCGGAGCGTTCCCATTCTGGCTGGCGCCGGTGCAGTGCGTTCTGATCCCGATTGCGGACCGGCATCATGCCTATGCGCACCAGGTGGCGGCACACCTGCAGGGGGCCGGTTTTCGGTGCGAGGTGGATGGGCGCAACGAGAAGATGGGGAAGCGGATCCGGGATGCGGAGTTGCAGAAGGTGCCGGTGATGCTGATCATGGGGGATCGGGATGTAGAGAACCAGACCGTGAGTGTGCGTCGGCGCGGTGAGGGGGATCTGGGTGCGAAGACGCTGGCGGAGGTCGTTGCGCTGTTCACGCAGTGGCGCGATGCGTGAGCCGCTTTGCCGGGGGGATCTGCCGGTGTAGAAACTGGTACTGCTAGTTTTACGGAAATCGTGGAATAACAGGCGTGGATGACCTGATCGTTCCGGGATCTGCTGTTCTCTCCTGCGGGAGCCGTGCAGACCCGGCTGGAAGAGGGAAGCCACGCACTATGTCTGGTCAGAATGCAAGTACTCTGGAGCCGAATGCCCGGTTAACGCCGCGTGAGCTGGAAGTGCTGTCGTTGATCGTGGAGGGATACTCCAGCAAAGAGGTTGCCCGAAAGTTGTTCATCAGCAAGCGCACGGTGGACTTTCATCTGGACAATGTCTACGGTAAGCTGGGGGTGACCAACCGTATGCAGGCGCTGCAACGCGCCACACGTCTGGGGTTACTGGAGAAGGTGACCTGAGATCGTCGTCGGCAGGCGAACCCGTTCTACGCCGGAAGGGCAGAACGGGTTCTGCTGTGATAGCGCTACTGTGATGTGGTTCGAGAGCCCGGGATAGCCCGGGCTCTCTATTTGTTTTCTGCGCTTTTCTCCTGATCCTCTGTGTCCTGCGTTCCCGCTGCGCGCGTGCAGGAAAATGGCGTTCTCTGCAGGAAACACCCGGCTAAAGCACTGGCATGCACTGTTGCGGTGCGTGCGTTGAGGATCACGAGATAAAGGGGACTGGCGATGTTGCTCAGGGAGATCATTGAGCAAGGAGCGGAGAGGTATCCGCAGAACGTTGCGTTGATCTTTCGGGATCAACCGGTGACTTACGGGGAGCTGGCTGTTGCAGTGCGTCGGCTGGCGGCCGGCCTGGCATCGCTGGGGTTGCAACCCGGGGATCGGATGGCCCTGTTGTTACCCAACTGCACGCCGTTTGTGTGGAGCTACTACGCGGCGCAGCAGATGGGGGTGGTGGTGGTGCCGGCGAACCCGTTGCTGAAGCCTGCGGAGCTGGAGTACATCTGGCGTGATGCGGGGGTCCGGTTGGTGGTCACGGCGGGGCCTTTGCTGGAGGGGGTTCAGGTGGCGCGCAGGGCGTTGCCGTCTCTGGAGCATGTGGTGAGCATCACACCGCGCGAGGAGTTGCCGGATCCGGCTCTGGCGGAGGTGCCGGGATGGATTGCGCTGTCGGAGTTGATGGCTCGCGGGGCGGGCGCGAGCGTGCCGGCGCCGGAAATCGATGAGAATGCCTGTGCGGTGATCATCTACACTTCGGGGACTACCGGACATCCGAAGGGGGCGATGCTCTCGCACCGGAACCTGACGCGCAACGTTGCGCAGGTGCAGGCTGCGCTTGGATTTACTCCGCAGGATCGTTTTCTAACTGTCCTGCCTCTGTTTCATTCGTTTGCCGGGACGGTGTGCCAGAATCTGGCGCTTTCGGTGGGTGCGGGGTCGGTGTTGCTGGAGAGTTTTACTCCCGGGCGCGCTCTGGAGGCGATTGAGAAGCATCGTGTGACCATCTTTCCCGGGGTGCCGGCGATGTTCAACGCGATCCTGCACTTTCCGCAGGAGCGGGAGTACGACACATCGAGCCTGCGGATGTTTGTTTCGGGGGGAGCGCCCTTGCCGGCGGCGACGCTGGAGGCTCTGGAGGCGCGTTTCGGGGTGCCTGTTCTGGAGGGAGATGGGCCGACGGAGTGCAGTCCGGTCACCTCGGTGAACCCGCTGCAGGGGCCGCGCAAGGTGGGCAGTGTGGGGCCTCCGTTGCCCGGGGTGCAGATTGCGATTTTCAATGACCGGGATGAGCCGCTACCGACCGGCGAGATCGGTGAGATTGTGGTGCGGGGTGACAATGTGATGCTGGGTTATCTGAACCAGCCAGAGGCGACAGCCGAGGCGATGCGCTCCGGGTGGTATCACACAGGCGATCTGGGGTATATGGACGCGGACGGGTACGTCTACATTGTAGATCGCAAGAAGGACATGATTATCACCGGCGGGTTGAACGTCTACCCGCGTGAGATCGAGGAGGTGCTCTACACGCATCCGGCGGTTCAGGACGCGGCCGTGATCGGGGTGCCGGACCCGTTGCGCGGCGAGGATGTGGTGGCCGCTGTCGTTCGGAAGCCGGGCGTGGAGGTGACCGAACGCGAGCTGATCGCCTACTGCCGGGAGCGACTGGCTAACTTCAAGGTGCCGCGCCGGGTGTTGTTCCGGGAGGCGTTGCCCCGTGGGGGCACGGGCAAAGTGGTCAAGCGGTTGCTCAAGAAAGAGCTGGAAATGGAGACGACGAGCGGGGCATGACCTGCGCAAATTTAACAGGGATTTAATCCCTGCTTAAAGCGCATTTAACATCGGTCTTTTATAATGGCAACCGTGCGCTCACTCTCCGAGCGACGATCACCCTTTTCTCGCATGGAGCGTTTCACGCTCTTTTCCGGGCACTGCTTCAGTGTCCGGTTTTTTTTACGCTCCCGGGTAGAGCCGGGTGACGTCGTCTTCCGGTTCGTATCCGAGCAGTTCCCGGGCAGGGGCGAGGCTGAGTCGTTCGAACTCGGTGCGGGAGGTGCCGAACACGAGGGCGTATCCGACGTCGGGCGTTTCGATGGCGCAACGGAACAGGCGTACCGCGTCGCGGGGGCTGAGCCAGATGGAACGCGCGCCGGCGTGATTGCGCAGTGCCGGGCTATCGTAGGGGTGGAACCATCCGATGCGGATGCCGACGAACTCCATGCCGTGCGCGTCGTGGTACCAGCGTCCCATGACCTCTCCGAGCACTTTGGTGGCGCCGTAGAGCGTGTTGGGGCGTACTGGATCGGAGATGGTGATGGTTTGATCTGGAGGGTACATGCCGACCGTCTGCACGGTGCTGGCGAAGACGATCCGCCGCACTCCTGCCTCATAGGCGGCCTGAAAGACGTTGTAGACCCCGATGACGTTGTTGGGAACCAGATCTTCGACGAAGGGGGCCTCGTCGGAAGTAGCCGCCAGGTGCAGCACTACATCGATCTGTTCCATGGTGGTGCGCAGGATGTCGCGGTCCTGCAGATCGGTGATCACGGCATCGGGGGCGACCGGGGTGGGCACACGGTCCAGAGTCTTCAACTGGTAGATCTCGCGGAGCGCGGGGACCACATGGCGGCCGATACGGCCTCCAACGCCGGTGATCAGGACGCGTAACGGGGGCATGTTACTCCTCCAGAAGGTGTATTCTGTCGCTACTTGGCGGGAGCAGCTTCCGGGTTGGGGCGGGTCTCTCCCTTCATCAGTCCAAGAGCGAACTGGATGCCGCCGGCGATGTGCTCCTGGAACAGGGGATCTCGCCAGACTTCCTGGCGATGCCCGAGAGCGGTGTAGAAGACCCGGCCTCTGCCGTAGGTTCTGCACCAGGAGATCAGATGCTCCCCGGGCTTTCCTGCGTTAGGGCTTCCGTCGGGCGGGTAGCGGTCCAGAACAACCAGCGCGCGGAGGTTGACCCGATCCACGTTTTTCAGGATGTAGATCTCATCGAAGACTTTCCAGATCTTTCCGGTGGCGACGGTGTACTTTTTGAGGTCCACATTCGCGGCGGTTGCCGGATCGGTCCTCTCACCGGATCGGACAATGGCGATTGTGGCGGGGTGTTTGGGGTCGAGAATATGTCCGTCCACCGCGCACTGCGCGCCGTGAGTCAGGAACTCGCCTCCAAGCATCTGAATGTATTCGGAGACGGGGGCGCTGGAGCCCGGCCATGTGTGGAAGGTGTCGCTGCCGGCATGCATGGCGACGAAGCCCTTTCCAGATCGAACGTACTCCAGCAGCGCTGGCGGGTCGGGCAGGGGGAGGACGCCTGTGGTGTTGGCGAAGATCACCGCGTCGTACCTCTGCAGCGCCTGCGGGGTCATTTTCTGCTGAATATCGGCGTCGGTACGGGCGAAATCCGTGATCCAGGCGCCGGTCCGTTCGCCCAGCAGTTTGATGGTTTCTTCGGCGACAGGGATGCTGTCGTGGCGGAAACCTTTAGTGACAGTAACCACGAGCACATTCTTCATGCGTCTATTCCTCGTCTGGGGTTCTCCGCGCAGGCCGGGCGAGGCCTCCACACGCCTGTCGCTGGAGAGGCACGCAGTGAGCGTTACGGCTGCGAGTAGCAGAAAGCCTGCTGTGAGCGCAAAGCGGCGTTTCATGAGCGTCCTCACTTCTCTGGTTGAGTGTGTCTCTGGTCCGGGCGGCATCAGGAAGTTCATCAGCATTCAGGGGAGTTCCTGCTCGGACCGATCGTGTGCGCGTATGGCGGCCAGTTCGCGTTGCAGGAAGGCCTCGGCACGCTGATTTTCACGCTCCGGGTCGCAGATGCGACGCAGTTCGCGTTCCAGTTCTCGTTTCCTGTCTGGCAGGGTATCGGCCAGATTTTTCTGCTCTTCCGGATCCGCTTCCAGATTGAACAGCTGGTGGGGAGCAGCGGCGTAGTAGATCAGCTTCCACGGGCCCCTGCGAATCGCGAACGCGCTGGCCCGTGTGCCGTGACCGTGGTACTCCAGGAACACCGTGCGGCGGGCATCACGGGCTGGCAGCAGTTGCAGGGGATGGCCTTTCCATCCGCGCGGGCGCCGGGCACCAAGAGCGTGGAACATGGCGGCCTGCAGGTCCAGCAGTGTGGTCGGGGTTTGCACGCGGGTTCCGGCAGCGAATCCCGGTCCAGCGACAATCAGAGGGGTGCGTGCCGCGTCTTCGTACAGGCTACTCTTCCACCAGAGGCCAAACTTGCCCAGCATTTCCCCATGATCCGAGGTGTAGGCTACCACAGTGGTGCGATGCAGGCCCGTGGCTTCTATGGCATCCAGGAGGCGGCCCAGTTGCCGGTCTGCGGCCGTGACGCAACCCAGATAGCCACGACGCAATCCACGGATCTGCGCTTCGGTGAAGGTCTCTGTGCGAAAGTGGGTTCGGAGGTCCTGTGCGTAGGGGTGTTGCGCGGACGCTTCCCCGGGGCCCAGAGGGGAGAGATCTGCGCCCTGCGGGTACAGGTCCCATAGCTCTTGCGTGACGTAGTGCGGGAAGTGCGGGGCGTTGATGTTGACGTCCAGCGTCCATGGCCCCGGGATCTTCGGTGCGACCTCGGTGAGCCATCGGACCGCTGCATCGATGATGACGTCGTCTGTTGCAAAGGGGTCAGGGCGGACGCCGAAGCCTTCTGCCCGGGTGGTGCTGTCATCCCGGATGTCCAGCGGTTGGCGGGAGATGTACGTATCGCCGGGCGGGGGACGATCGATGGGATGGAGCATTTCGGAGAACCCGAGCTGGTGGGCCGGGCGATAGGCGTCGGTCTTGCCAATGTGCACGGTGTGCACGCCCTGCGCGCGCAGCACCTGTGCGTAGGTGCGATGGTTGTGCGAGAAGACCGTGCAGTTGTTGTAGCACTGAATGGTGTGGACGTATCGGCCCGACATCCATGCGGAGCGCGCCGGTCGGCAGAGGGGGGAGGGGGTGTAGTGGTTTTCGAAGACGGTACCCATGCGGGCCAGGCGCTCCATGTGCGGGGTGCGAACGAAGGGGTGACCGTAGACCGAACTGTAGCGCGGGTTGTGCTCATCGGACTTCAGGACCACGAAGTGGAGGGGGCCGGGAGGTGTATCCGTTGTGCGCAGAAGGATGTGGAAGCTTCCGAACAGAAAGTCGCGTCGGTGCATGGGATATTCTTCCTGCGACGATGCTTCCGGGAATTTCGACATGCTGGTACCTGCCTCCTGCATGGCATGGCACGATCGAGGTGATGGAGAGGGGCATCAGCCTGTGCGTTGCATGCCGGGTTGTGAGAGGAAAAGGGGCCTGCGATCGCGAACCTCCCGCAGGGAATTGAAGGAGCAACGGTTGTGGTGCAAGGGGGCGCTGGGGCGCGATGACGCAATACGTTGTGGGGCTTGGTGAGGTTCTGTGGGACCTGTTGCCTGCAGGGCGTCAGCTGGGGGGTGCGCCGGCGAACTTTGCCTGGCATGTGCATGCGCTGGGGCTTCCGTCGGTGGTGGTGAGCGCCGTGGGCGCGGATGAGCCGGGGGATGCGATCCGGCAGCGGCTGGCTGACTGGGGCATCGACACGCGTTACCTGCAGACGGTGGCGGATCTGCCGACGGGTACGGTGTCTGTCACTCTGGACGCGTCGGGGGTGCCGCAATATGTGATCCATGAGAATGTCGCGTGGGATCACATTGTGTGGCAGACGGAGCTGGAAGCGCTGGCGGCGCAGACCTGTGCTGTTTGCTTCGGGACGCTCGGGCAGCGCCATCCGGTTTCTCGTGGGACGATCCAGCGCTTTCTGGCCAGTGTCCCTGTGCATTGTCTGCGCGTGTGCGATGTCAATCTGCGGCAGTCGTACTACGATCGGGATCTGTTGCGTGCCTCGCTGGAGGCGGCGCAGGTTCTCAAGCTCAATCATGAGGAGCTGCCTGTGATCGCCAGTGTGCTCAGCATGGAGGAGACCGGTGAGGACCTGCTGAAAGCCCTGCTGGTCCGGTTTTCGTTGCGTTTGATTGCGCTTACGCGCGGGGCACGTGGGAGCCTGTTGCTCACCGCGGATCAGACCTCGGATCACCCCGGCTATCCCGTACCGGTGGTGGACACCGTTGGGGCCGGCGATGCGTTCACTGCTGTGCTCGTGGCGGGAGTGTTGCAGGGGCATCCGCTGGACGTGATCAACGAAGAGGCCAATCGGCGGGCGGCGCAGGTCTGCACCCATGCCGGTGCAACGGCCTGACGGGGCCGGGCACTCTCCCGATGGCTCTTCCGGAAACCCTCATTTTACTCCGCAAAATCTTACAGGAGCATCCGCAAGATGAGACCCTCACTGCCTGAAGGCATCCGGCCGATGAAAGTCGGGATTGTTGGGTGCGGCAATATCAGCGGTATCTACTTCAAAGCAGGGAAGACGTTTCCCATTCTGGACATTGTAGCCTGTGCGGATCTGGACATGGGACGCGCGCAGGCGAAGGCGCAGGAGCATGGGGTACCCCGAGCCTGTACGCCGGAGGCCTTGCTGGGAGATCCGGAGGTTGAGATTGTGGTCAATCTGACCACTCCCAACGCGCACTACGACGTCTGTCTGGCTGCGCTGGAGGCCGGCAAACATGTCTACGTGGAGAAACCGTTGTCCATCACCCGGGAGCAGGGGCAGCGCCTGGTGCAGGTGGCCGCGCAGAGGGGCTTGCGTGTGGGGGGCGCCCCGGACACGTTTCTCGGGGGCGGCCTGCAGACGTGTCGCAAGCTCATTGATGACGGGTGGATCGGTGAGCCCGTTGGAGCGACCGCGTTTATGACCTGTCACGGACACGAGTCCTGGCATCCAGACCCGGAGTTCTACTACAAGGTGGGCGGGGGGCCGATGTTCGATATGGGGCCGTATTATCTCACTGCGCTCGTTGCGCTGATCGGTCCGATCCAGAGTGTGACGGGAGCCACGCGGATTACATTCCCGGAGCGTACCATCACCAGTGCGCCCAGATACGGCACGCGGATCCGTGTGGAGGTACCCACGCATGTGGCCGGGATCATGCACTTTGCCGGGGGCGCCATTGGCACCATTCTGACCAGTTTCGATGTGTGGCACGCCAATCTGCCACGCATCGAGATCTACGGCACGGAGGGCACGCTGGATGTGCCGGATCCCAATGGTTTTGGTGGCCCGGTTCGGGTGCGTCGCGCCGGCGCTTCGGAGTGGAGCGTGATGCCGTTGACGCATGGATTTGCCGAGAACACCCGGGGGATCGGTGTGGCTGATATGGCCTATGCCATTCAGAGCGGACGCCCGCACCGGGCCAGCGGTGATATGGCCTATCACGTTCTGGAGGCCATGCACGGGTTCCATGATGCCTCTGATTCCGGCACGCTCTACCGGATGTACAGTACCTGCCAGAGGCCGGCCCCGTTGCCCCTCGGCCTGCCGGGAGATGCGCTGGATGTTTGAGATCCGGGCGAACCATAACACTTCCAGGAAACTGCTGAGAATGACCTTTATATGGGTGCTGTGGGGACTGTCTGTCCTCCTGTTGCTATGTGCTGTCCCCACGCAGGGACAGCAACCTCTGTTTCGCAGCGAGTTGCTGTTTCCTCCGATGGCGCTTCACAATCATGGCAGTTGTATCGTGGAGTGTCCGAACGGGGATCTGCTGGTGAGCTGGTACCGGGGATCGGGGGAGCGACGCGCGGATGATGTGGCGATTTACGGGGCGCGTCGTCGGCACAGGACGCGGAAGTGGTCTGAACCGTTTATTCTGGCGGACACCCCCGGTTTTCCGGATTGTAATTCCTGTATGATCATTGACCCGCAACAGCGCCTCTGGCTCTTCTGGCCATTGATTCTGGCCAATACCTGGGAGAGCGCATTGCTCAAGGTGAAGGTGAGCCGGGACTATCAGCGCCGTAACGGCCCGCCCCGGTGGGAGCAGGATACCATCGTGCATTTGAAGCCGGGGCCAGAGTTTCTGGAGACTGTGCAGCGGGATCTGGACGTGCAGTGGGGGCCCTATTTGCAGCGAGCAGATCCTGCTGGCCGGGAGCAGTTGCAGAAAGAGCGTGATCGTATCCTGCAGATGGCTGCAGATCGGCTCAGTGTCCGGCTGGGGTGGATGCCCCGGGCCCATCCGTTCATTCTGGATGGGAAGCGGCTCATCGTGCCTCTCTATTCGGATGGCTTCAACTTTTCTATGATGGCCCTCACGGATGACTGGGGTCAGACGTGGCGGACCAGTGCACCGATTGTTGGAGCCGGCAACGTGCAGCCCAGTATTGCCCGTCGCAGGGACGGGACGCTGGTGGCCTACTTCCGGGATAACGGCCCGCCGCCCCAGCGGGTGATGGTCAGCGAGTCCACGGATGGTGGGCTCACCTGGAGCTCCTGTCGGGACACCGATCTACCGGATCCGGGTTCGGGCCTGGAGGTCATCGTGTTGCAGAGTGGACGGTGGTTGCTGGTGAACAACAACACGGAGCGTGGGCGGCATCAGCTGGCTCTTTCTATCTCCGAGGACGAGGGACGTACGTGGCCGCGTGTCACCTACATTGAGCGGGATGCGCCCGGGGAGGGTGCCGGGAGATATCATTATCCCTCTATTATCCAGTCCCGGGACGGGTTGATCCATCTCACTTACAGTATCACGCTCAACCGCGTCGAGGCGGCGCGGTACGGTAGCGGGGAGTCGATCCGGTATGCTGTGTTCAACGAGGCCTGGGTGTTAAGCCGGGCGGAGGCGCGATGAACCCCCGGGAACCCGTGCCACCGGAGCAGATGGGGGCGCGCTATCGGTGGGCCGTGGTCGGCATGCTCTGGTTCATCTGCTTCTTCAACTATGCTGACCGGCAGGCGATTTTCGCGGTGTTCCCCGTTCTGAGAGAGGAGTTTGGCTTCACTCCGGAAGAGCTGGGCCGGATCGGCGCAGCGTTCACAGTGGTCTACGCGCTAACGGCCCCTCTGGCAGGACAGGTAGGGGATCGTGTCTCACGCAAGGTGTTGATCCTGGGCGGGCTGTACGTGTGGAGCCTGATCACGGGATTCACCGCGCTCTGCTCGAAAGTCTGGCACTTTGTGCTGGTGCGCGGCGCGGAGGGCCTTGGAGAGACCTTTTACTTTCCGGCCTCCATGTCGTTTCTGAGCGACTATCATGACGCGCGGACGCGGTCCCGTGCGATGAGCCTGCATCAGACCAGTGTGTACGCGGGCACGATAGGGGGAAGCGTTCTGGCCGGGTGGTTGGCCGCGCGGTACGATTGGCGATTGCCATTTGTGCTACTGGCTGTGGCCGGGATCGTGCTCGGTCTGGTGCTGGCCCGGTGGTTGCGCGAGCCAGTACGGCAATCGGTCCGTCAGAGCAGGGAACGAATGGTCGCGCCGATGCCGATGAAGCGCTTTCTCCGGGAGCTGTTTCGTACGCCCAGCGCTCTGTTGTTGATCCTGGCTTTCTTCGGCGCGAATGGCATCGCCATGGTGTTTCTGACCTGGATGCCCACGTTTCTGCGGGAACAGTTCCGTCTGGATCTCGCTTCTGCCGGGTTTGGCGCGACTTTCTTCATCCAGACGGCGAGTATGGCCGGTGCTGCTGCCGGGGGGGCGCTGGCAGATGTGTGGCGTCGCAGGCATGCTGGAGGTCGGATGCTGTCGCAGGCGCTGGGCACGCTGGTTGGCGCGCCGTTCATCTTCGTCTGCGGGCAGACGCAGGATCTGTGGATGCTGGTAGGTGCGATGACGGGTTTCGGGCTCTGCAAGGGATTGTATGACGCCAACATCTGGGCGTCGCTCTATGATGTGGTACCGGCCTCACGGCGTGGCGCCGCAGTGGGGTTGATGAACATGATCGGGTGGCTCGGCGGCGCCGCGGGAGCCTATCTGATTGGCTACGCGGCACACCGGGGAGCTACTCTGAGCCAGGCGATTTCAGCGACCGCGACAATCTATGTGGGGGTGGCCTTGCTGCTAGGGCTGGCGGCGTTGCGTTTTGCCCCGGCCGATACGTTGCGTGCCGAGAGAGCTCCGAATGGTGCCGCCGTGCCGGTCGATGCCTAGGCAAATCGTCGGCGCGGGGTCAGGTACAGCAGGCCCCATTGTCCGATTTCCTCGAAGCCCAGGTGACGGTAGACCACACCGGCAATGGGGTTCTCGTAGAACAGGCAGGGCAGTTTCCCGTCGCGTTGCAGGTCCAGCGCGAGCGCCGCGGTGCACGCTCCCGCGTAGCCTTTTCCCCGGGCTTCTGGCAGGGTGAAGACACCGCCGATGATCCCGGCATCCCGTCCCTCGATGTTGGTCAGTGCGCAGGATACGATGCGTGCCGGGCGGAGGAGGGACGCGGGCTCTTCCACAACGAAGACGCGCTCGGAACGCAACTTGGCCTCCACATTGGCGCGGTTCCGGTACATCTCGCCCGCCTGTGCGTAGAGCGCAGCGAGCCGGTCGAGGTCCGCCAGGTGTGCCCGACGTGCCCGGGAGAGCCGTGCGGGGGCGCAACGGGGCGGATGGGAAAGGCGCAAGTAGTGGCTGATTTCCATTCCGGAGGGCGCATAGGCCCGCACCGCGTTCTGCAAGGCCTTCACAACTTCCAGCGTACCCCGTATGCCTGCAAGACCGAACTCGTTGTCCACAACGGATGCAAAGGCAGCACCACAGGACCCGTCGATGTCAGTGGCCATCAGGGTGTTACCGAATCGGATCAGGACACCCTGCAGGGTTGCGCTTTCCGGTGCGAATGCGCCCCAGCATCGGATGTCCGGGCTGTCCAGTCCGTCACGTTCGATGTTCAATCGTACGGGCAGGAAACGGAGTGGGTCCCGGGTACAGAGCGCCTGGAATGCGGGCAGATCCTCAGGCGTTAGCGGCCGCACGATCCGGTCTGCAGAGCGTCCCGGAGGTGAAGCTGACGCGTTCATAATACTGCGTATTCGCCGGCGTGTGGAGAAACTCCTTGCGCGTTCCTGTGAGCAGATAGCAACTGGATGTGGTATTCGGAGTACAACATGCTGTGGATCAGGCTTCCTCCGGAGAACCGTCGTCCGGCCCTCCCTCGGTGGTGTGGGGGTTACTGTGGCGCTGGCGCTCCAGCATGAGCTTCGTCACCCGGACGTCGGGGGGGATGGGGATCGGGTATCGGCCGTCGAAGCAGGCACGGCAGAAGTGGTCTTTGTGCATGCCGACCGCGCGCACCACACCGGCGAGGGAGAGGTATCCCAGCGAGGTAGCGCCAATCATGCGTCGGATCTCTTCCACGGAATGCCGGGCGGCGACCAGTTCGTCCTGATTGGCCATATCGATGCCGTAATAGCAGGGGTGTTTGACCGGCGGCGCGGTGATGCGGACATGGACTTCCTGCGCGCCGGCGTCGAAGAGCATCCGGACCAGTTTCCCGGTAGTAGTACCCCGGACGATGGAGTCGTCCACGACGACCACTTTCTTGCCGGCCAGTGCCTCCTTCAGCGGAGAGTACTTCATGCGCGCGCCCAGATCACGCATGCGCTGGCTGGGCTGGATGAAAGTGCGCTGGATATAACGGTTTTTGATGATGCCTTCGCCGTAGGGAATGCGGGAGGCTTCTGCGTAGCCGATAGCTGCCGGTACGCCGGTATCCGGCACCGGGATCACCACATGCGCTCCCGGAGCGGGGTGCTCCCGGGCCAGCTCGTGCCCCATACGCCGGCGCGCCTGATGCAGGGATCGGTTGTAGAGCATGGTGTCCGGGCGAGCGAAGTAGATGAATTCCAGCAGGCAGGTAGCATGGCGACGGGTAGGGAGTGCCTGCGCCTCGCGCTGGCCGTTCCGATCGATGATGATCATCTCGCCGGGCTCGACCTCGCGCAGGAATCGGGCGCCAACCGGCGTCAGGGCGCAGGACTCCGAGGCGAGGACATAGTGGTTGCCGTTGATGCGCCCCAGGCAGAGAGGGCGGATGCCGTAGGGGTCACGCACGCCGATCAGCTTGTCCGGGGTCAGAATGACCAGTGAGTAGGCGCCCTGCAGGCGTTGCATGGTCTCCCGGACCGCTTCTTCGATGCATCCGTGGTGGTGTCGGGCCAGCATCTGCGCGATTACTTCGCTGTCGTTGGTGGTCTCGAAGGTGCATCCGGCGGCGCTCAGTTCGGCGCGGAGGTGTGCGGTGTTGATCAGGTTGCCGTTGTGCGCGATGGCGATGGGGCCCATAGGGGACGCGCTGGTGAGGGGTTGCGCGTTGCACACCACGCTGGATCCGGTGGTGGAGTAGCGCGTGTGTCCGATCGCGCTGATGCCCTGCAGGTCCTGGATTACCTGCTCATCGAACACCTGGGTGACCAGCCCCATATCTTTGTGCACGCGCAGGTGCTTCCCGTTGGAGACCGCGATGCCAGCGCTCTCCTGTCCACGGTGTTGCAGGGCGAACAGTCCGAAGAAGCAGATGCGGGCGACTTCCTCGCCGGGGGCAAAGATGCCGAAGATGCCACACTCTTCTGCAGGATGATCGTGATCCGGGAAAGGATCCGTGTGGCAGAGCGTCTGGAGAGCTTCTGGGTGCGCCTGCGCGCAGGTGACAGTGGCCATGATACGGAGGCTCCTCTACCCGGTTCCTGTACGATACGGGGTGCACGAAAGTTGCTTGCCGGGGAGGCATCGAACCGGCGATTGCTCGAAAGAGAGCGCACTCATGGCGTTTCCCCGGTCCGATTCTGAGGAGATGGAGCATGCATACGCCGTGGCAGGGCGTTCCGGTACACGCCAGCTATCAGGGAGACCGGCAGGTCGAGCAGGGTGGTCGGTCCGAGTGCAATGCGCAGGCTGGTGCCCCCGACGGTGCCAATCCAGAGCGCACGAATGTTCTGCTGTTGTGCCCGGGTTCGGAGCGTCGCGAATTGCTTCTCAGTGCGGAGTGTGACGACCACGCGCCCCTGCGCCTCACCGAACAGGAGTGCGGGCACGGGCAGGCTGGCGGGAAAATCGTTCGGATTCAGCAGGACTGCGGCACCGGTATCACTCCAGATGGCTGACTCGGCCAGACAGACGGCCAGACCACCATCGGATACGTCGTGGCAACTGGCAAACAGACCATCCTGAATGCTTTGCAGCAGGAGCTGCTGCAGGCGCTTCTCGCCCGCGACATCAATACGAGGGGGGGGCCCCGCCTCGGTGTGGTGTACCAGTGCGAGGTATTCGCTGCCTCCCAGGCCTCCGGTCGGGTCTTCGTAGGCGCTCAGCAGTACGATCAGGTCTCCCTCGCCGTCAGGGCGAAAGCCTGCCTGACAGCGGCGGTTAACGTCGTCGAGGATGCCCAGCATGCCGATCGTGGGGGTGGGAAAGATCGGGCCCTCAGGTGTCTCGTTGTAGAAGGAAACGTTGCCGGAGACAACGGGTGTTTCCAGCACTTCGGCCGCATGCGCGATACCTTCCACACTGCGCCGGAACTGATAGAAGTTATCCGGCTTCTGCGGATTGGCGAAGTTGAGGTTGTCCGTGAGGGCGACGGGGCGCGCGCCCACGCAGGCGACGTTGCGCGCAGCCTCTGCAACAGCGATCTGACCGCCGACGTAGGGATCGAGGTAGCCATAACGGCCGTTGCCATCGATCTTCAACGCGATCCCTTTCGACGTGCCGTGGATCCGGAGGACGGCCGCGTCCGCGCCGTTCAGGGCGACGGTCTGCGCTTGCACCATGCTATCGTACTGTTCGGTGGCCCATTCCTTGCTGGCAATGGAGGGGGTATCGAGCAGACGCAGCAACGTGGCGTCATGGGGGTGTACAGGCTGGAATTCCCGCCCTTCGGGAAGATCTGCGAGGATGGGTGCGAGCACATCCGTGCTGGTCGTAACGTCCTGACCGGCGATTGCAAGAACGTCCACGGACTGGAGCTGACGGATGTATTCTGGTTCCTGCGTTTCCAGATAGTAGGTCGGGCACTCTTCCGTGAGGGCGCGCGCGGGCACTTCGGCGACCACCACCCCGTTGTCCCGGACGCGCACCATGCCGTCGTCGGTGACCTGCCCGATAACGGCTGCGTTGAGGCCCCATTTGCGGAAGATCTCCATCACGGCCTGTTCGGTTCCGCGCCGCAGGATGCAGAGCATCCGTTCCTGCGACTCGGACAGCATGATCTCATAGGGGGTCATATCCGGCTCACGCAGGGGCACGCGCCGCACATCGATCTCGATGCCCGTACCTGCTTTGGAAGCCGTTTCGCAGGTGGAGCAGGTGAGGCCGGCCGCGCCCATGTCCTGAATGCCAATCACGTGTCCCGTTGCCAGCGCCTCGAGGGTAGCTTCAATGAGCAACTTTTCCAGAAAGGGATCACCCATCTGTACGTTGGGGCGCTTGCTCTCGCTGTTCTCGTCCAGTTCGGCGCTGGCGAACGTTGCGCCGTGGATGCCGTCCTTGCCAGTGGCGCTCCCCACGTAGAGGACGGGATTACCCACCCCGCGTGCAGCGGCGCTGGCGATCCGATCGCGCTCCACCACGCCGACAGCCATGGCATTGACCAGCGGGTTGCCACTGTAACAGGGGTGAAAATAGATCTCCCCGGCAACGGTTGGCACGCCAACGCAGTTGCCGTAGTGTGCGATCCCGGCGACAACATGCTCGAAGAGGTAGCGATTGCGGGGCTCTTCCAACGGGCCGAAGCGCAGGGAATTGAGACTGGCAATGGGACGAGCGCCCATGGTGAAGACGTCTCGCAGGATCCCACCGACCCCGGTAGCAGCACCCTGAAAGGGCTCTACCGCGGAGGGATGATTGTGGGACTCAATCTTGAAAACGATGCCGAGTCGTTCGTCCAGAGGCACCACACCGGCGTTTTCCAGCAAGCCCTTATCCCGGGCCTCTCTGTAGGTTCGGAACAGGGAGAGTACCGGCCGGGAGTACTTGTAGCCGCAGTGTTCCGACCACATCACCGCAAACATGCCAAGTTCGGTGAGGGTCGGTTCTCGCCCGAGGATGCCGAGGATCTGTGCGTACTCGGCATCATTCAATCCCATCTCACGATAGACTTCCGGCTCGACCACCTTGCGCCTCTGGAGCCCTGAGCTTCTTCGCGGACCAAAAACAGAGGGAAAAGGCCTTTACTTTGCAGGATTGCCCTTTCCCTCTGCTTCAGTATACCGTGCCGCCCGGGGACAGGTCAACCCGGAACAGGGCGATTTTCAGTCGTTAACAAACGGCAGGGGAGGTACATCCCGGCCGTTTTTACCGTCTGCAGGAGGGTCGAAGAACAGCGGGCCGAGACCGATCTGCGCGATGTAGAGCGTCAGCATCATATCGGCGTGCGTGATCTGGCCAAACGGTCGGAAGTTCAGCTTTCCATCGGGCCGGACAGCGCGACGGCCCTCCCAGAGCCGGGTGTCGATCCCGCGCGCATGGAGCGCTTCGGCAGCCGCACGCACTATGCCCGGCGGGAGATCTGCGTAGGGGCCGTTGGCCGGGGCGGGTTGTTCCTTCAGTTCCAGGTGCAACACGCGGGCCAGAGCCACCACGAACTCGGAGTAGGTGACCGGGGCGTTTTCGGTCCATTGCGGTACTGCGTTCCGGTCTGTGGGGTGCCCGGCGTAGGGATAGTAGGCACGCCGGACGCCAGAACGGGTGCGTTCCGGCAGGGGAGCGCCCCGTTCAGCCAGCAAACGGAGCCATCGGGCTGCCTCCGCGCGGGTGGTGGGAGCCTCCGGCTCGAAGCGCTCACCCTCCGGAATGAAGCCGCGTGCTGCCATGTACTGGATGACATTGTAATTGCGTGTGTTGCGGTTCACGTCCGGAAAGAAGTGCAGGACAATCCCGGGGTCACCGAGCGGATTACGGTGCCATGGCAGGAGCTCGTCCTGCACCTGCCGGACGGGCACGTCCCGGGCGCGCAGTCCGTAACGCACGGCCAGAGCGGCAGCGATGCCTGCCGCCTGCCCGAACTGCATGCGCACTGGCTCCATACGGTACGTGCCGTAGCTGACATGTGTGGAGGACACCGCAATGGTGACGAAGACGTTGTCCAGCTGTTGGGGCACCATGACGCCGAAAGGGATCGGATACCACGGTGTGTACAGATAGAGCCACCACTCGCCTTCCCCCATATCCGGGCTGCTCCAGTCCGTTTTCACGCGTACAGCGTGCGAGTCCATCGGGTAGTCGCCGATACCGATGGACTCGGGACGGGTGATCCGGCGCGCCTCGATGATTTCGCGCTCTGTCGGGAGTTGCTCGCCCACAATCCGCCGCCCTTCGCGCACGTAGAGCAGCGGCGGGAAACCGCCGCTGTCCCGGTACTCGTCATCCGGGAGCCCCAGTTGTTTCTGGCCCTGCTCGGTCTGGATGTAGTGCAGGTATCCCAGGACATGTTCCCGGTAGCGTTGTTCGACCCGTGCACGCTCGCGGTAGTCTCCCTCCGGGTAGCGGTAGTTGATCTCCTGCAGGTCACTGCCCTGCGGATGCTGATTGATTTCGTACTTGTCGTTGGGTAGCTTGCCCGATGTCACGGCCCACGACCTTTCCCACGGGGGGGTGTGGATGTAGTGGTTCCGGTCGTAGTTAGGGGGGCGCGGGACCGTTCTATCCGCATCCGGTCCGTAATCCTTGACCGTGATCAGATAGGCGTAGGACTGGATGCGGCGGTCTCCTTTGCCGGTACTGCCGGGCAGGAGGCGATCTCCAGCCCGGTCGTAGTAGATGACGCCGTTGTGCGGTTCGTCCGGAGAGCGAGGTTCACGCCCGATACGGTAGGGTGCGCCGGCCCAGGCGGCCAGATCGCCGCTATCTGTGGCGTCGATGAAGATGCTGGCAGAGAGGCGCGCACGCCGGCCTGTGGGAGCTCCTGTAGCGTCCAGCTCTTCCACGTCAATCGCGGTGACTCTGCGACGTGGTTTCCCACCGGAGAGCGCGCCGGTGTGTCGCGTGTGCACTTTCGACAGACGCGCCCGGCGGTATACATCTACATTCGGGGTGGCAAACAACAGGGACTTCATTGCCTGATGTGCGATACGTGGCTCATACTGCAGGCCACTGGTCTGCACACCTTCTGCGGCATAGAGCGCGCGCACAGTATCCCGGAAGCGAACGAGGAAGCCGCTGATGTGCTGCTGGCGTCGCAGGTCGGTAGCGCTCAGGCCATTGACGGGCATCCCTCCGAGCCGTGTGGTGGGTTCGATCAGGGCCACTTTCATGCCCCGCCGACCTGCCTCGATGGCGGCTGCTACTCCCGCCGAGGATGCCTGAACAACGACCACATCATAGCGGGCCGTGCCGGTCTTCCCGTCACCGGATACGGGAAGCGGGAGGAAGGTGCGTTCCAGATAGGTAGCCGGCGGTGACTCCCGGCCGTCCTGCAAAGCGGTGATCTGGTAGCGATAGTCTCTTCCTGCTTCCAGACCAGTATCGCGGTACTCGCGGGCATCTGCGTGCAATTCAACGAGGAGCGTGTTGTCCCGGGAGATGCGATAACCCTGCGCGCCGGGAGCGGGAAGCCAGTAGAGCCGGATTTCCGACGGGGAGGTCGCAATGGCCTCAAAAGAGCGCGGGGGTGTCTGCTGCGCCCGGGCCACGGTACCGGCAGTCAGACAGAAGGATAACAGGAGTGATCTCCACATGATACGCACGGTGCCTTTCTACGAAGGGTATGGTGTACGTAACTATCTACGGTACCAGAACGATTTCCTGCTCTGTGCCCTGGAGTGGAAGGCAGGAACGCCCGGCAGGAAACACGAAATCAACCCCATACACAGGGAAGAGGTGGTTTGTTCATGCCGCAACTCATGGTCGCGCACGATGTGGTCTGTCCCTGGTGCTGGGTGGCGCGGAAGCAAGCAGCACGACTGCAGAAGGAATTCCCGACACTGACGTTTCGCTGGGTCGGTTATGAGCTGCAACCGGAAGGAGTAGTAGAAGCCTTCGAGGAGACCGCTTCAGAGCCCGCGATGAAGCCGCGTATTCCAACCCGTCTGGAGTTGCTGCTGCTGGTGGAAGGACTGACGTTACCGCGCCGTACACGCGAGCCTTCTCGATCGCGTATGGCGCTGGAAGGGGCCGAGTACGCCTATGAGGCAGGCCTGGCAGAGCCCTATCTGGACGCTCTGTACCACACCTACTGGGAGGAGGACCGGGATATCAGCAGCAAGCGGGTGCTGACCGAGGTTGCCGAGGAGGCCGGTCTGGACATCGGGGAGTTTCTCGATGCTCTGGAGACCCGTCGCTACCGTTCGCGTGTTGTGGAGTTCGATGCGCCGGCACACGCAAAGGGGGTATGGCATGTGCCCACGTGGATGTTCCCGGAAGAGTGGGTCGCTGAGCAACCCTATCCGGTGTTGCGCGCGCTGGCCGCACGCTTCGTGCAGAGCGAGGCAACAGAAGAAGGAGAGAAGAGATCGGGGTGACTGGACTTGAACCAGCGACCACTCGCCCCCCAGACGAGCACTCTACCACTGAGCTACACCCCGATGCGGGATAGTATTATAACGTTCCGACTCCCGCTTTGTCAAGGATCCTTACCGGTACCTGTGCGGACGGGCCTTTCCATGCGGGTTCGCATTGCAACGGTATCTCCTCTTCGTCTATAATAAGTAGCACTACCCGGAGAGAACCGGATGCATGAGGAGTTGCTATGAAGCCCGGAATTCACCCTGAGTACAAACCTGCCACCGTGGTGTGTCAGTGCGGCAATACGTTCCAGACCCGATCGACACGAGAGACCATTCGCGTGGAGATCTGTTCCGCGTGCCACCCGTTCTACACGGGCAAGCAGAAGATTGTGGATACCGAAGGGCGCGTGGAAAAGTTCATGCAACGGTACGAGAAGTTCATGAAGAAGAAGTGAGCGGGAGGGCCTGTCGGTATGTGGCCGCTTGCTCCGGCGCGAGGAGGCACGCTCTTCGCATCGTGATATCGTGGTTGGTCTGCATAACGGGACGTCGGGAGCGGAGATGAGCGAGGCGCGTGCGACAGACACCCGGCCAACCGGGGACTTTCTGCAGTACGGCGGGCAGGCCGTGATCGAAGGCGTGATGATGCGCAGCCCGCGTTACTTTGCAGTCGCCTGTCGCCTTCCCGACGGTTCCATTGTCACGCAGTGCGAGGAAGTCGACAAGTCCTTCGTGCGCCGGTTGAAGTGGATGAACCGCCCATTTCTGCGAGGGACTCTGGCATTACTGGACGCCATGATCCTGGGCAATCGTGCGCTCGCATTCGCGTCGCGCGTGCAGTTACAGGCCGCCAGCGAGGGCACCGGCCAGGACAAGCGGCAGGCGGTGGGAGCGGCGCTGCCGGCTGCCGTCGCGGCCGATGCTGCGACCGTGATTGCCGGTACTCCGATGCATGTCGCGCGAGATCGTGCCCGGAGTGACCGGATCAACGATATTGCAGTCGGGGGCACCATCGTTCTGAGCCTGCTGTTCGGATTTCTGCTGTTTCGTGCGCTGCCCACTCTGCTGACCGAGTTCATCGAGCACCGCAGCGCGTTCGGCGCGGCTTCTTATGTGGCCAAGAACGCACTGGATGGCTTCATCCGGGCAGGGATCTTCTTCGCCTACATTCTGCTGATCTCGCGCCTATCGGGTATCCGGGCCGTCTTTCAGTACCATGGGGCCGAGCACAAAGCGATCAATACGCTGGAGGCACAGTTGCCCCTCACACTGGACAATGCCCTGCGGGCCTCCCGGATCCATCCGCGTTGCGGCACAAGCTTCATCATTGTGGTGCTGGCAGTGGACTTTCTGATCTGCCTGTTCCTGCCGCGCCCTGTCTGGTACCTGCGCATTCCACTACACATGGCGGTCATGCCTCCTGTGGCTGGCATCGCCTATGAGTGCATCAAGTTCGCGGGTAAGTTCCGGCAGAGCCCCCTGGTGATGGCTGCGTTTGCGCCCGGCATGTGGTCGCAACTGCTGACGACCCGCGAGCCCACGCCGGACCAGGTTGAGGTCGCTCTGACTGCGCTCTACGCGGTGCTGGAGGCGGAAGGGCATCACGAGTACATCCCGGGGCGTGTCGCCAGCCCGTCGCCTCCCGATCCTCTGGAGCCCGCAGTTGCCGTTGTATAGCGGCGGCTCAACGCGCGGGACGTGCCGGTTTCAGATGTTTGACAAAAAAGTCGCGGATTTCGTAGGCGACGTTGGGATGGAGCGCGTGGCCTGCTTCCCATCGCCGCACGTGCTCTTTCTCGCTGGCTCCGGCGGCCTCGATCAACGCGCGTGATGCAGCCGCGGGAATGACTTCATCCCGGCTGGCAACGAGGAACAGCAGCGGGCGGGGCAGAATGCGCCCGACAAAGTGCACCGGGTCGATCACGTTGGCGATGTCTTCCACGCGTTGCAGAACTTCCGGGGTTACCTGCACAGGCCAGCGCTCCTTTAACAGAGGGTAACGGTCGATCTGGCGTACCAATCCCACAATATCGCCCCCGGCTACAGCGAGACAGAAAGCGGAAACGCGTGGCTCCACGCCCCCCAGTACGGATCCAAGCATTCCCCCCATGCTGAAGCCGAGGTAGCCGATCCGCTCGCGTGCGATGTCCGGGCGGGACTCCAGATAGTCCACGGCGCGCCGCAGATCGATCACGGTCTGGACCCACGCGTCGCGCATCAGGTACAGATCCAGACGGAGGTCGCCGCTACGTCCCGGGCGTTCACGCTCTCCTCGATACTGGGCATCTATCGACAGGGTCGCAATGCCCTGGCCGGTCAGGGCTTCCGAGGCAAAGCGCACATAATCGACATCCTTGTGGCCTCCTGCACCATGCATCAGGATCACCGCTGGAAAGGGGGATATGCCCTGGCGTGGAATGGAGAGGATGGCCGTAACGCGCTGGTCATGCGCGCTGTCGTAGCTCACGTGGTAGCGCGTACGCCGTGCGTTCGCTTCCAGCTGCTTCACGCGCGCGTTGAGGGGCAGGTCACGATCGTAGGCGTAGAAAGCCAGACGCAGGGCCTCCACCGGGGCTTTTGTGCTGGATGTTCCGGCTTGCTGCGTGAGGCCGGTCCGGGGCAGCAGAACCAGTAGCAGGCCCGGCAGGAAGGTCCGCCAGAGCACAGGGGACATATGGTAGAACCTCATAATATGAATCCTGTTGATGCGACGGTGCGCTCATGCACCGTGCGCCGCTGCAGAAGTGGAGATAGAGCACTATGAGACGATGAAGTCCTGCACGCGGCCCGCCAGAAAGCGCGTAATGTGTGCGTCCACGTGAATGCCATCCTCCCGGTAGTCGGCCCGGATCACGCGTCCGTACTCGTAGCATCGAGCTACCAGTTCGCTCCGGTCGTAGGGAATTTTCAGATGCACTTCTACCAGCAAGGACTTGAGCGTCTGTACAATGCGATCCATCAACTGAGGGATGCCTTCTGCCGTGCGCGCCGAGATGTAGGCCGCGTTCTCCATGGAGGCGATCCGTGCGCGCAGTTCTGAAGTGTCCTGAAGTCGATCGATCTTGTTGAAAACGGTGATGATCGGTTTGTCGGCAACGCCGAGGTCCTCCAGCACATCCAGAACGGCATTGTGCTGAATATCCCGGTGTGGATGACTGGCGTCCACCACGTGGATCAGGAAGTCCGCCTCGATAGTTTCCTCCAGGGTAGCCCGGAAGGCGGCGACCAGGTGTGTCGGGAGGTTCCGGATAAAGCCAACCGTGTCGGTCAGCAGGATCCCCCATCCGTCCGGCAGGACCACGCGGCGTGTGGTCGGATCGAGAGTAGCGAACAGCTTTGGATCCGCGTAGACCTGACTTCCAGAGAGCGTGTTGAGCAGGGTCGATTTGCCCGCGCTGGTGTAACCCACAAGCGCGGCGGTGGGGAACGGCAGGCGGCGTCGCTGGGTGCGCTGCTGCTGACGCGTGCTGCGGACCTCGGCCAGCTGCGCCTCCAGATCGCTGATCATTTCGCGCACTTTACGCCGGTCGGTTTCCAGCTTGGTCTCGCCTGCGCCTCCACGCACGCCGATACCACCCTGCTGACGCTCGAACTTGGTGTAAAGCGAGGAGAGCCGGGGCAGCAGGTAAGTCAGCTGGGCCAGCTGTACCTGTAGTTTTCCTTCCCGGGTATGCGCGCGCTGGGCAAAGATGTCGAGGATCAGCTGGGTGCGGTCGATGACCCGGCACTTCAGCACCTCTTCGAGATTGCGCGCCTGCACGGGCGAGAGTTCGCTATCCACGATCACCAGGCTGGCCTGTGTGTCCCGCACGCCGGCGAACAACTCCTGCGTCTTTCCGGGGCCAATGTAGTAGGCAGGGTCCGGCCGATCGCGTTTCTGATAGAACTCGCCTACCACCACGGCTCCGGCGGTCTGGGTGAGTGCGGTCAACTCCTCCAGCGCGTAGGGGCGCAGCGCTTCATCAGGTTCCACACTGACGAGGACCGCACGTTCCCGGTCGTTGATCTCATGCATGACGCTGGTTCGTGGCATTCTCCGGGATCTCTTCTGCTTGAACGCCGTGTTGCGGGGCCGCACGTGTTCCCCGGGAAAGTGTGATGGGGGGCATACGCACGTTACCGGCATACCCCTGCAGATTACCGGGGACGCGTTGCCGGGGGGAAGTCGTCCGTGCGGAACGGCGACGCTGGCAATCCCTCCTTATTATACAGGTTCACCACCGGGAAATTCGCCCACCCGTAGCGGACAGCGACGGGTTCCGGCACATCCGGATGCCAGACGACCACTGTGTCGCCATCGATGACTGCCTGCGCTTCCAGGAACTTCCGGTCTTTCCCGGCAATAGTGAAGCCCGTGAGCGCTCCGTCTCTGGCGACGAGGCCTCCGCCCACGTTGCGGAAACGCAGGATGATCCGGTTACCGTCGATCCGCATGCTATCGTAGATCGGACCGGAGTAGACAATCCGTTCGCCGTAGGCGATGGCGCGTGCCGCGAGCGCCAGCCGCTCTCCGACAGGTGCCTTGTGTTTCGGGTGGATGTCTCTGGCATCGCCCAGGTCCGTGATCACGACCATGGCGGTTCTGGGGCTCACCTTCAGGGTCATCAGCTGCGCCTCGCGCAACTCCGCCCATTGCTCCTCCTGTGCCAGGGGGGGAGTGGCCATGAAGGGGGCGAGCTGGACATACAGGAAGGGAAATTCGCCCTGTCCCCAGGCGGTGCGCCACGCGCGGATCAACGTCGGAAATAGCCTGCGGTATTCATAGGCGCGCGTGGCATTGGACTCTCCCTGATACCAGATCACTCCCCGGATGGCGTAGGGGATCAACGGGGCGATCATGGCGTTGTACAGGACGGCAGGTCGGTTCACACCGCGATTACGACTCTGGCCCGGGTCTTCTGCGATGACAAGGTGACGCAACTCGGGGGTGTTCTGCAGGTCTGTTCGGGGCGTCCACGCCTCTGCGACCGTGCCTCCATAGTAGGAACCGATCAGTCCAACCGGTACTCTCAGGGCCTTTCGCAGGGAGCGAGCAAACGCGTACGCCACAGCGGAAAAGTCCAGAACGGTGTCGGGGGTACAGATCTGCCAGGCCGCGTCCACGTCGGTCTCCGGTGCGTCTGCCGGACGACGCGGAACGGTGAAGAGGCGGATCATCGGGTCGGTTGCTGTGGCGGCGGTGGCATCCGGGTCGGCACTTGCGCGCACAGGCCATTGCATGTTTGACTGACCGCTGCAGACCCAGACTTCGCCAATCATCACGTCCTTCACAATCACTTCGTTATCTTCCCCGGCGATTTTCAGGTCGTAGGGGCCGCCCGCGTTCATCGGGTGCAGGCGCACCATCCAGCGACCGTTCGTGGCCGTGGTCTGTACCTTCTGCCGGTGGAGGGTGACGGTCACTTTCTCACCGTCGCGTGCAGTGCCCCAGATCGGCACCGGCATCTTTTGCTGCAGGACAGCGCCGCCTGTGAACAGATGATGTGGGCGAACTTCGGGGAAAGCAGGCAGAGGGACCAGCCACATTGCCAGTGCCCAGATTACAACGTTGCGGTTCATGCTGAGTGTGATACCCCCTGAAGTGACAGGATTATTCCGCGGTGAGCAGACCCGGGCAGGTGAGCTCGGAGACAAGGCAGGGCGTGGACATCAGCAGCGCTCTCATCTCCTGACGGGCCTCCTCCGTGAGCGCATGCCGTTGCAGATCTGCGATCAGGGCGGATACTTCCGGGTGTTGCTGCCGGAACCGTGTGGCTTCCGCGGGCGACAGGTCGTTCAGGATCTGCTGCAAGGCCATCAGCGCATGGCGCATCGCTGCGAAGGCGGCTTCGGATCCGACTCTGTGCGCCAGCAGCTTGCCCTCCAGGTAGCGCGCCTGCCACTCCACGAATGGCAACTGAACCCGGTGGCTGGCGAACAGGCGTTGCACGTTGATTTCCGGTGAGCGCAGGAGGTCGGTGAGGCAGGTCGCTTCGCGGCCCATGAGCCGGTTCAGGCCGACTGCCCCATTCTGGATCAAATCCAGGGAGGCGCGCACCTCCTGTTCCGCGGCTTCGGCATGGCCTCCATGGTAGTAGCAACGCGCCAGTGTCAGGTGGGCGGCAATACGGTCATGGATGGACTCGGCACGGGCGGCAATGTCCAGGGCATGAGTTGCTTCCTGCAATGCGCTGGCGAGAGCGGCCTGCTCCTGCGTCCTGTCGTCTGCGGCGCGGTGCATACCGGCTTCCTGCAGGAAGGCACGCGCACGGACTTCATGGGTCTGTGCAAGCTCCCGGGTTCTCTGTGTACGCTGTGCCTCATGCAGCGCGTCCTGTGTTTCCAGCAGAGCTTCCTTCCAGTGTCCTGCCATCAGACTGGTTTCGGCCTGCGCGAGTGCCGCGAGGATGGTGGGACGTGGGCCCCGCACGCGATGAGCGATCTGCAGGGCCTCGCGAGCGTTCTCCCGGGCCTCATCCAGTGCACCCATGGTCACCAGCACATGGGCCAGATGTGCGCGGGCTACGCTCAGACGGGCTTCGTCCTCAAAGAGGAGCCGGGCCAGCACCGCGGCCTGTTCCAGATGCTGTTTCGCTTTGCTGATTCGCCCCGTGAGATGGCAGCATCGGGCGACCTCAATCAACGATTCCAGGAGCACTTCCGCATTGCGGTCCCGAACTGCCTGTTCCAGACAACGCGCCCAGAGGAGCATAGCCTCCTCATGGTGTCCAGTAGCGCGCACTACATCGGCAATGTGGTTGATCAGGTGCAGCACGGCCTCCTCGCGCTTTTCAGGAGCTTCTCTGTGATGGCTCTGGCCAATGAACGCTGCCGCCTGATTGAAGTGGTGCAGAGCCGCACCGAAATTGTGCTGGCGATAGTGGAGATTGCCCAGGGAGATCAGTGCGCGCCACTGAATATCCGGATCCGTGCTGCACAGTGCCTCTTCCATGGCTGCCTGTGCGCGTCCGAAGAGCCCCTGCTCGTTCAGACCCTGAGCCAGATCCAGCAGCACTTTCATGCGGTACGTTTCCATGCCTTCCGCGGCGAACAGGTCCCGCGCCGTTTCCAGAGATTGTCGGCTCGCTTCCCAGTCACTGGCTTCCATGCGCGCACGCCCGATCATCCAGTAAGCCCACGCCATCTTACGACGGTCTTCTGTGGCCCGGGCCAGCGCCAGCATCTGTTCCAGTGCCGAGAGATAGGCGTTTCGATTGCGCTTGGGGTAGTTATATGCCTCGGCGAGCTGGTGCAGGTGTTCAAACTCGATCTGGATGCGTACGACGGTGGCATGCTCCAGGGCACAGTTGTCCGGCTCCTGACCGGGTGCCGCAGGGGCGCTTTCGGGCAGGATCGCCGTGCTCTGCTTTGCCTGATCCGGATCAAAGAAATCGCGATGGACTCCGGTGACGGCAGCAATCCTGTCCAGTAACTGTGACGGGATCGTTGTGACACCGCGCACATACTGGTAGATAATGGTCTGTGGGGTATCAACCGCTTCCGCAAGCTCTTTCAGCGTCAGTCCGGCATGGTAAGCAGCGACTTTAATGCGCTCACCGATGCGGGCACGCTTTTCCGGGGTGCTCCACTTCCTTCTGGGTGGCACAGTGATCTCCTTCAGTGCGCGTTCCAGAGCGCGTTCCGCGTCGCGACAGGTCGATGCATGGAGCCTCAACGGCAGGACTCTGTCAATGCTTTTACCTGCACATGGATGACCTGTGACACTGTTATCCTAATCTGTTTTGCCTGTCATGCATCTACATAAAATTTAACACAGAAACGGAGATACCTTTCCGATTCTGGCAGAAATCCGGCCCGGAATAATTCTTTCAGGCCGCATGCGCCTCCAGCACATGCTGACGATCATGCAACTGCCCCGCCGATGCAGGCTTCGCGGTAGTCCACTGGCCCGCTCTCTCCCGGTAATATCGGGCGCGCTGCCCCGCCCAGTGAGCAAAGCAATGCAGTGCTTCCGGGCCGGCAACGTCGGCGTGCAGCATGGCTTCCAGCTTCCGGTGCATCTGCTGGTAGATCAACGCCTGAGCAGTGCAGGCCAGCAGAGCCCGCGCCGGGCGCCGGGATTGTGCCGGGCCCTGGAGGATACATTGCAGGGCTTCCTGATACAGTTGCAGATCGGCCAGAAACAGGGCCATGCCGATAGCAGCGAAGTCGGGATCGCTGTCCTCCTGCAGGACGCGGCAACCATGCTCCCATCGCATCTGCTGGTGCCTTTCCAACAACCAGAAGTAGCCTTCCAACGCGACGGATTCGCCCGGCACGTCAAACACAACACGCCAGATGCAAGTACGGCCCGGCTCGACCTGCACATCTGGCAGGGGGCAGATGCTGGTACCCGGTGGCAACCGGGTACAGAACAGAAGATGCAACTCCCGGTCGTCCGTCAGAACATACAGGTTGATGGTGACAGGGGCGTTCGGGTAGAGATTCTCCCACTGCAGGTGACGTGGTGTGGCGCGCAGGGCCGTGTAGAACAGCGGGATCAAATTGGGGCCAAATTGCGCAACGCGTTCCGCAGGTTTTTCGCATCCAGTTGTCGGTGTCTCTGCAGGGAATGCGCGGCGACAGGCGCAGTCGTTACCGGCTATCGGGGGGATTTCCGTGGCGGCCATAGTGCGTACTCCTTCTCACTGCGACAGGGCAACAGAGTCACTGGATGCCCTGACGTCCATCGGCAGAATGCTGTGGGGCGAAACGGCGCATCAGAGTGCGCCGCCCTTCCTGCAGACGCGAGTTGACGGTTTCGCTGCGTGTCTCCAGAAGGGTTGCGATCTCTTTGTGGGGCAGTTTACAACCATAGTGCAGGATGAGTGCTTTGAACTGTTCGGAGGATCGCATGCCCACTTCGGCCAACGCCATGCAGATCTCATCACGGTGAGCTTCCTGCAGCAGGGGGGTTAGAGGATCCGCTTCAGGTGCGGGGCCCAGTTTCTGCTCCAGAAATGCCGCGGCGTTTGCGGTGCTCTCTTCCGTGCAGAGATCGTGGAACCCCATTACCGGCCGGTTTCGCTTGCGCCGGAGCCAGCGGGCCAGTTTATTGCGCGCAATGGCGTACAGGTAGGTGCGGAAGCTGCAGGAAGCGCATTGCGTTGCTTGAGCAGGGCTTTCTGCGCCAATCTTCGGCGAGGGAGTGAGGGGTGCCGACGCGGCCTGACCCCGGAAGGAGGGCAACTGCGTCTGCGCTGTCAGAAGCGTTTCGCTGGCAAGGTCCTCTGCATCCTCGCGATTGCGCACATGGTGGTGGAAGTAAGCACAGAGGCCTGGCCAGTGACGCGTCCAGATCTCGCCGAACGCCCGGGTGTCGTTGTAACGCCGGATACGTTCAATGGCGGCCAGATCGGGATCTGTCTCGGTGTGGCAAACTCCGACCTCCCTTCCGGAGCGGGCAGGGGGCGTGGGGAACGTGGTTGCCAGAGACATGGTGATTCGAGTTCCTTTCTTCCGGACTACGATCGTTTGCGAACAGTACCCGCCGGATCAGGTCTGTTCTTCTGATGCCAGAGTGGATGCGCGGCAACCTTCCCGCCGGGACTCGCGGGGCGCTGGACGGGAACATCACAACATGCAGGTGCCGACTCTTCTCCGGTCTGTTTGATTGAAGAAAGGCAGTCTGTGGAACCGGTCAGTTCTCAGGTCTTTGCAGATTTTCCGGTGTTTTCCTTGCGGAATGAATCCTCCTTTCCGGAATGGTGCTGGTACATCCGCGCAACCCTCAACAAACGGAAGGCCTGTACCGGAAGCCACTGCGGAGCATGCCGGGATGACCCTCCCGGAGAGATCTGGGAACAACAGTGGGAGGAGCTGAGTACACAGTGCTCTCAAGCATTATGCTGTTGTGTACAGCACATGATGAGCGGCGTCACGGTATCTGCGCATCATGCCTGTTCCAGAACACCGATACTTTATGTCTGCGAGGGTATCAACTTCGGTGTGAACTGCGGAGCAGAACAGCAACGAGGCAGGATGAACAACATTGTCAGGGGCTGGCGCCCGGTAGCCCGTACAACGTCACGGTCACAGAGTCACCCGCGCGCAGATGCAAGGTGTCGACGGCATTACCTTCTCGAATGCCGATTTCCAGATGGTGACTGCTACCCCAGTAGGCAACCGGAGCACCTCGTGCGACATCAGAGTAGGTACGCACAATACCCTGCCACTGCATATCTCCCGCGGAGATCTGTACGTCGCGCTCCACATCCGGAGCCGTTCTGCCAGAGTGTTCCACCCATGCGAGCCACTGTGTCACGGTCAACGCGGTGATCAGGTTGCCAAAGTGATCCGGGTAGAGAATGGGTACCGACAGACGGATCCGGCCGTCCGGTCCTGACGCCACATCTACCGCAGGAATATCGCAGGTTACGAGACTTTCCGAAGCGCACGGGTCGCCAAAAGTCTCCATGGGAACGCCCTGCGCAAGGTGCGCCCCGACAGGGGCAAAGATGTCTCTGCCGTGAAAAGTCGCGCTGATCTCTGGCAGACAGTATGGTCGCGCTTTCTCGGTCAGGCGCACGACCCGGAGAGGCGGGTACGTGCGCAGAACCTGCGTCAGCACCCCGTTGTTCGGGCACACAAAGCGCCCGATGGCCGTCTCGACAATGACGGCATCCCGCTGGCTACCTACACCAGGATCGACTACAACAACGTACACCGTTTCCGGGGGAAAGTAAGCAACCACCGACGCTAGCTTCAAGCTGGCCTCCAGCAGGTTCTGCGGTCCAATGCCGTGCGTCAGGTCGACAATGGTCGCACCGGGCGCGATACACAGGATCACGCCCTTCATCGTTCCGACGTAGGTGTCGGAGAGGCCGAAATCGGTCATCAGCGCGATGATGGGCGACATAGCTGTGTGGTCCCGGTTCCCGGACAGGCTTTCACGTAAGCAGGCACAGACGGTACGCTTCCGGAGAACGACACGCAGTTACATACTGTCTGTACTGTGCACAGGCGTCAGCTTCACGACCGACACGCCAGACGGGCTACAACACGACAATGCGTTCTGACAGTTACCAAATATACCACCGGTGCAGCAGGAAAAAAAGCAGACAGGTTGCTACCATTCTGGAGGCTATTGCGTGGAACAGTGGTGGAACAAGGATTTGCTCCGGTCAGGGGCGAACTAGAGCCCACAGACAACAGGCTCTGCTGTGCATGTGATGGGAGGTCTTCATGCCGCGAACACCCAGAAAAGCGAAAGGCGATACCGGGGAGGGACCGGCTGGTAAGCGGCGAAGCCGTCGCTTGCTGGAGGAAATCGCGCGTCAGGAGTTGACTGCGCTGGAGAGCCCCGAACTGGAGAACAACGAGGGTGCCGAAGATGCCCTGCCCACAGTGCTTCCACTGCTGCCCATACGGGATCAGGTCTACTTCCCGCATATGATCTTTCCTCTGCTGGTGGGGCGGGAGAAGTCGGTGCGTGCGCTGGAGGAAGCCACGGCCGGCAACCGGTACATCCTGCTGGTGGCTCAGAAGAACCTGCAGGCAGAAGACCCCGAGCCGGAGGATATTTACTCCATTGGCATCATTGCAGAAATCATGCAAGTCTTACGTGTTCCGGACGGCACGGTGCGGGTGATGCTGGAAGGGTTGGAGCGTTGTGAGATCCTGCACTATCTGCAAACCGAGCCCTACTTCCGGGTAGCGGTTCGAATACTGCGTACCGAAGAGAAGAAGGACCTGCTCATCGAGGCATTGATGCGCAGCGTTGTAGCCCAGTTCGAACAGGTCGTGAATGCCAGCAAGAACATCCAGCCGGAAGCGTTGATCAATGTGGTCAACACGGATGATCCGGGGAGGCTTGCGGATGTCATCACGCCTTACCTGCGCCAGATGCGTGTGGACGCCCAGCAGGAAATTCTGGAAACGCTGGATGTGAAAGAGCGCCTGCACCGGCTTTCGCTTGTGCTGAAGAAAGAAGCGGAAATTCTTGACATTCAGAAGAGCATTCGCAGTCGCGTGGAAAAAGAGATGGGAGAGACCCAGAAAGAGTTCCTGTTGCGCGAGCAGCTCAAGATCATCCAGCAGGAACTGGGGGAACGCGACGAGCGCAGCTCGGAGATCGAGGAGTATCGGGCCCGAATTGCGGCGGCTGGCATGCCTGAAGCGGCTGCGGAGAGAGCGAACCGGGAACTGGATCGGCTGGAGAAGATGCCCTTCGCAACGCCCGAAGGGGTGGTGATCCGCAATTATCTGGACTGGCTGGTGTCACTGCCGTGGAGCGCAGCAACCCCGGACGACATCGATCTGGAGAAAGCTGCGGCAATGCTGGATGCCGACCACTATGGCCTGGAGAAGACCAAAGAGCGCATTCTGGAGTTTCTGGCAGTACGGAGACTGACGGGCACAACCCGGGGCCCCATCCTCTGCTTCGTGGGACCCCCGGGTGTGGGCAAGACGTCCATCGGGCGTTCCATCGCGGCCGCATTGAACCGGAAGTTCATCCGGGTATCGCTCGGAGGAGTGCGGGACGAGGCAGAAATTCGCGGACATCGACGCACCTACATCGGCGCCATGCCGGGGCGGATCATTCAGGGCATCAAACAGGCCGGAGCGCGGAATCCGGTGTTCATGCTGGATGAGATTGACAAGCTGGGCATGGACTTCCGAGGGGACCCTTCCAGTGCGCTGCTGGAAGCGCTCGATCCGGAGCAGAACCGTGAGTTCAGTGATCACTACCTCGAGGTGCCGTTCGATCTTTCCGACGTGATGTTCGTGACGACCGCGAACCTGCTCGACCCCATTCCGCCTGCTCTCCGCGACCGGATGGAGGTGATCCCGTTTACCGGGTACACCGAAGAGGACAAGCTGGCCATTGCCTGCCGATTTCTGGTGCCCAAGCAACGAAGGGACCATGGCCTGAGTGAGCAGCACCTGAACATTACCGACGAGGCGCTGCGCCACCTGATCCGCCAGTATACCCGGGAAGCCGGTGTGCGTAACCTGGAGAGGGAAATTGCCGCCATCTGCCGTAAGATCGCGCGGCAGGTCGTTGCAGGGGAGACCGGAACGGTTACAGTGGATGCAGAGGACCTGCCTGTTTTTCTGGGGCAGCCACGCTATCGCTACGGCCTTGTAGAGGAGCGAGATGAGATTGCTGCCGCAACTGGCCTGGTATACACCGAGGCTGGCGGGGATATCGTCACGATCGAGGTCAGCCTGTTGCGCGGCCATGAAGGGCGCGTGCAGCTCACCGGGCACCTGGGCGATGTGATGAAAGAATCGGCGCAGACGGCCCTGTCTTTCATCCGCTCGCGCGCGGCCACGCTGGGAGTCGATGAGGAGTTCCATCGCCATCTGGATGTGCATGTGCATGTGCCGGCAGGCAGTGTGCCGAAGGACGGTCCTTCTGCTGGCATCACGATCGCTGCGGCAATTGCCTCTGCGCTCACGCGGCGACCGGTCCGCAAGGACGTTGCCATGACCGGTGAAATCACGTTGCGTGGGCGCGTTCTCCCTGTAGGAGGTGTGCGTGAGAAGGTACTCGCGGCCCATCGTGCAGGCATCCGCACCGTGCTGATCCCGGCAGACAACGAGAAGGACCTGGAAGAACTGCCGGACTACGTGCGCCGGGATCTCTGCTTCCGTCTGGTCCAGCATATGGATGAAGTGCTGGAGATCGCTCTGTTGCCGTCGGAAAGCGCCGGGGCGCTCGCGATAAGCGGGCCGCACAGAAGCGAGCGCCTCTAGCGTGTTGACGTGTGGCCCGTAGACGAGGCAGACGGTTGCAGATCGGGGGGCGGAGCATCCAGATGATGCTCCAGTGCGTACACGGCCAGCTGAGTGCGGTCGACAAGACAGAGCTTGTTCAACAGGCGACTGACATGGTTCTTCACGGTTTGTGTGCGCAATGCGAGGCGCTGCGCAATCTCTTTGTTGCTCAGGCCCTGCACCAGCATGTGGAGGATCTCTCGCTCCCTGCGTGTGATGGTAGGGGAAAGTGAGGCTGGCAGGTGCCTGTACCGCGTGCCAGAGGCCAGAGCGCGCAGGGCGCGGATAAAAGCGAGTCGATCCCGGTCGGCGTACAGGGTCGGTAGTTCCATACTCCCGGGTACGGTGTCTGTCGCAGGGCTGTGGTCGCGCAGGGTTACCAGTACGGTGCCCGGACAACAGGCTTCCAGTATGGCGCGCGCAGAGGGCGTATGTTCCTGCCAGAGCAGGCGTTCTGAAATCACGATGATCTCCGGGCGGGTGCGCGAACAGATCCTGCGGGCTTCGTCTACATCACACGCCTCTCCAGCTACCTCCAGGTCCGTTTCCGCATGGATGAGCGCCGCCAAACCCTGTCGGAACAGGATGCGATCCTCTACGAGGACAATGCGGAGTTTTCCTGTCGTTACCACCTTGCTGCTCCTCCAGAGCGTTCCTGCTGCAGGTAGTGCCGACATATGGCCTCCACGCTCGGGCCATAGGTCTCTCCAAAGAGGTTCAGATGCACCAGCAGCGGGTAGAGCTGATGTAGCGGCCGCCGATGCCGATAGCCCGGTTCCAACGGGTAGTGCGCCTGGTAGGCCTCGAGCACTCCGTGCGGGAAACCACCGAACAGTTCCATGTACGCGATTTCAACCTCACGCTCCGCGTAGTGGACCGCCGGGTCGATCAGGACAGGTTCATTACCCACCGCGAGGTAGTTGCCACTCCAGAGGTCTCCGTGGATCAGGACCGGTCGGGAGGGCAGATCCGCCAGCAGGTCCTCCACGCATTCCAGCAAGCGCATCAGCAGGAACTCACGCTCCGATGAGAGTAGCCCGCGCTGTCGGGCCAGTTCGATCTGAACGCGCAGACGGCGCTCGCGATAGAATTCGGGCCAGCTGGGAAGTGGTTCATTGATCTGCGGCAATACCCCGATGTATCCAGACTCAGGGAGTCCGAAGCCGCCTGTGAACTCCGGGTATGTCTCACGGTGCAGGGTTGCGAGCCCTTCTCCGAACTGCCGGGCGAAGCGCACAGGTTCGGATGGATGACATGGCTCCAGATATTCCAGAACAAGAAACGCGATCCGCCCTGTGCCTTTCTTACCGACCGGACAGGAGCCGCTTCCAAGGACCTCTGGAACGCGCAACGGGCAGAACCGCCTGAGCAGGCGGAGGCCTGTCGCTTCGGACTCAAAGAAGCGGGGAGGTGCGTCCTGTTGCCACTTAACGAAGACCGGGCCACGCGTCGTGTCTACCCGCGTCGCATGATTGATCATGCCACCGCTCAGGCGGGTAGCCCCGGTCACCGGTGCTCCCAGCATGTTTGTAATCGCACGGTGCAGGGGCTCAGGCAACGCGTTCACACACCGTGCTCCCGTCGAATATACTCCAGCAGGCCCTGTGTCGCCTCGTTGACCAGATGATAGACCTCTTCAAAGCGTCCGCTATAGTACGGGTCCGGCACTTCGGTCTGCCCGGTATGGGGCGCGAATTCCATCAAGCGCATCACCTTCGCCCGCCCCGGCCCCAGCTCCTGAACGTCCTGCCAGTTCATTTCGTCCATTGTCAGGATGTAGTCGAAATGTTCCAGATCATGCCGGGTGATCAGGCGCGCGCGGTGAGCGTAGGGGATGCCTCTGGCGTGCAGAATGCGCATGGTGCCCGGATGTGGAGGTTCTCCGAGATGCCAGTGGCCGGTTCCTGCAGAGTCGGCGATAATCTGTGATGCCAGTCCTGCAGCGTGCACATGATGCATGAAAACGGCCTCTGCCATCGGAGAGCGGCAGATATTGCCCAGGCAAACGAACAGCACTCGAATCATTTTCGCTCCTTCAGGGTGCGCGCAGTCGCGTTATAACATGAGAGGCCCCGATCGATACCAGCAGGGCGCTGAACGAGAGGCTCGATCGGGGCTGTTGCCGTACAGACAGGGGCCTCCGCCTCATTGTTACCCGGGCATCAGCGGCGGATACTGTGCGCCGTGCCACTCCGAACGGCTTCTATCTCCTGACGAGAGGACAGAAGCAGGTCACCCGGCATGGTATGCTTCAGGGCCGCCATGGCCGAACCGTACTCCAGTCCCGTTTGCAAATCGTTATTCAGGAAGCCCAGCAGAGCGCCTGCATTGAAAGCATCTCCCGCGCCCACACGGTCCACGATGTGAGGTAGATCCGGGGAGTATGAGGCCCACTCGCCTCGATCGTCCACAGCCCGGGCGCCCTCGCTACCGCAGGTGACGACTGCCGCACGCACGCCGAACTGTGCGCGCAACTGCCGGGCTATCGTCTCGCCGGGGCCATGCCATCCGAATAACAGAGCCGCATCGGATTGAGTGCAGAGCAAAAGATCCATCCGGGGCAGGAGAACGTTCAGAGTGTCTCGCGCCTGTTCAGGTGTCCAGAGTTTGGCGCGATAGTTCACATCAAAAGAGATATATGTGCCCGACTGGCGTGCGGCAGTGATCAGCCGGTGGGTTACTGCCAGCAGGTTCGGGCCAAGCGCCGGCGTGATACCGGTCAGATGCAAAAGATGGGCCTGTGCAACCGGGGAGAAGTCCATGGCGTCGGGATCTAACTGACTGAAAGCCGACCCACGGCGATCGTAGTACACGTCGATCCCTCGCGGAGGAACGCCGAAGTCCAGAAAGTAGACCCCGACGCGCGCATCCGGGGAAGGGTCCCAGAGCACGTGCGATGTATCCACTCCCCAGCGGCGGATCTCGTTTTCCACACGACGCCCGAGAGGACTGGCGGGCAGGCGGCTCCACCATGCGGCCCGGAGACCGAGACGGGCCGCCGCAACAGCCGTGTTGGACTCGGAGCCTCCGATACGTACCTCCAGAGAGACCGCTTCTTCCAGCCGCCCGAATCCCGGCGGACTGAGCCGGAGCATGGTCTCTCCGAATGTCAGTACATCGTAGCGACGCGCTGCGTTCACGGGCCTCCGATCTCCTGTCGCCATGGTTCTCCTGCTCATCAGTTCGTATGTGCCCGGCCGCATTCCTGCCTGACCTGCTTGCAGGCAGGACTTGCGTTCGTATGTGCCGAAATCCCCAGGTGCTTGCTGCCAGGGGCGCAATGCGTCAGGAGAGGGCCATGTATCTGTCCTACAGGCCGGCAAAATTTCTGGATCGACGGGACGCCGGGCGACAACTGGCCCGGCAACTCCAGCATCTCCGGGGTACGTTTTCCCTGGTGCTGGCCCTGCCACGCGGGGGCGTGCCTGTGGGCTATGAGGTCGCACACTCCCTTGACGCTCCGCTGGAAGTGATGCTGGCGCACAAGCTGGGTGTGCCCATGCAGCCCGAGCTGGCCTTCGGCGCAATCGCCGAGGGAGGCGTGATCGTGCTGAACGAACCGCTCATTGCCGAGCTGCAACTGACACCGGAAGTGATTGCGTCGATCGCTGCTGCGGAGGAGGAAGCTATGGAGGAGAGGCGCCGTCTGTTCCGCGGCGGGCGCCCTCTGCCGGATGTCACCGGGCGCGTGGTGGTGCTTGTTGACGACGGACTGGCTACCGGAATGACCGCGTGGGCAGCCGTCAGGGCTGTACGTCAGGCCGGGGCACAACGGATCGTTCTCGCGGTACCGGTGCGCGCCGCACAGATCGCACCGGGGCTGGTTGCTGAGACGGACGAGATTGTCAGCGTGCTGATCCCGGAGGCTTTTCATGCTGTTGGTATCTGGTACACAGACTTCGAACAGGTTGCCGATGCCGAGGTGGTAGCGCTGCTCCAGCAACGGCGTCTGGAAATGGGGCATGCGGTTGTTGCGCCGGAAGCCGGGCAGGAGAGCGGGTCAGGAGAGTGACCCTTCCGGGACCAGCGCTTCTTCAATCACACGACCTTCCCACTCGCGGGCGAGGGGTAACCCGAGCAGGGCGGCAAGCGTCGGGCAGGTGTCGTAGATACGAACGGGTGTATTCAGGACTGTGCCGGCGCGAACGCGCGCACCGGAAAGGATCCACGGGATGGTTATGTCTTCTGGCAAGTCGGTACCATGCGAGCGATCGTGCCCGCCATGGTCACTCTGGACCAGCACAGTGATCTGGCGTCCGGAGGACTCACAGGCCTCCAGCACGTGCGCGATGCACCGATCCGCATTGGCCACGGCCTGCAGGTAGGGGGAACTCATCCACCCGTTCGCATGGCCGCACTCGTCGGTGTAGCCAAGGTAGACGAACAGAAAGTCGAAAGGATCTCTCTGTATCTCCCGGGCGGCGGCGCGTGCGACCAGCCAGTCGCTCTCTGGATCGTAGCAGGGGCTGAAACTGTGGGCCACATTGAGACTGCCTGGCGCGCAGAGGTCGCGTAATTCCGGCCAGTTGAAAAAGAAGCCTGTCCGGCGATGGTGCGCATGGGCAACGTCGATCACGCTGGGCACCGGACGGGCAAGGGGCTGGAAGATATTGGTGGTGATGCCATGTCGTGCGGTGTCGACGCCCCGGAGCATGGAGGTATGGCAGGGCAGGGTCACGCTCGGCATAACGGTGCGGGCGTTCAATGTAAAAGTGCCCTGCGCCATCAAAGCATCTATGGTGGGCGTGTCTGCTGCTGCCAGGGCGTCCGGGCGCAAACCGTCGATCGAAAAGAGCACCACGGTCGATTCTGAAAGCATTGTCCTTCTCTCCTGTAGCCAGAACCGGAACGGACGAGTCACGGCTCCGGTAGCCTGTCCTCCGGGATCCACAGGTGTATTCGCGCTGCCCGGATCCGTCGGCGTTTCAAGTCAATAGCGACCCGTTGCGCGGTGAACGCAGTGCCCTGCAGGCTTCCCTGCACGGTCTCCGGGCAGTGCACGGCCTGTTCTTGCAGCAACCAGATCAGGCGCTCCGCACGCAGGGTGTTCCGCCGGTATGCAACAGACACTCCGTCGGTACAGGTGACCATGCGGTCCCGTGGTGTGAACTCAGCACGGGCGGATCGGACTTCCACATCGCCGGAGCGCACCACAACGTTCGCTTCACAGAGAACACGTCGTTCTAATCTCCAGGTGCGGCGATGCATCAGTTCCAGCAGAGTCATTCTCTCCGCATGCAGACGGTCGCCCCGGCGGGTACGCAGTTCCACGTCGCCACCAAGCGACAGATGCCACTGCGCCGTGTACAGGAGATTCATTTCGGGCGGGAACGTTTGCGCGGCGCCTACAGCGTAGCGCCCGTAGCGGGCGCGAAATATCGCAGCGGGTTTCAGACCGACAGGTGGAGGCGACAACAGGGAGTGCCCTGCAGCAGCACGGGGAGATGGCGGAGAGATCTGAGGACCGGATGAGGGCAGGGATGCTGCAACGTCTGCAGGAATGTCGTAGAGACGCCCCTCGCGGATCTCATGGAGGTCGGCCGAGGCAACGTTAGCCAGTGATCCGCCGGGAACGCGTTGCAGCACGATCTCTGCTGCGCGCAGGGTCCAGGCAAGCCGCCCGGCCGTGTAGCCCTGAAACGGGGCGTTCTGCAGGCGCACGGTCACGTTGCTACTGCTGGCGATGGGCAGGGGAGTCTCCGGGCGGGCGCGCTGGTGTTCTGCCCACCGATACGCAAAAAACAACCCGACTCCCCCGCCGCACAGCACGCTCCAGATCAGGGCCGAAACGCACCTCTGCCGCCATGAGCGTGTCTCGCGCAACCCGATCCCCCTGCTCTCCGGGAACGTAGCAGGTTGACTGTCCTGCTTTCAGACGGATGCGCCTGCAGCGCACGGAAACGCTCGCGGCATCACGGGCAGCTGCCAGTCGGTGGGGGCGGCGGGCCGGAGTTCACCGAGTAGATGATGACGGTGCCAGGCAATGTGTTGGCACCGGCATTCAGAGTCGGCAGTGGCAGCAGGCATGGGCCTCCGGAACGGTTCGGATTGGTATCGTAGGGGCGTCCTCCCAGGTACTGCACGACATCGTAGTACTGGGAGGGATCGGGCGTATTGACCAGGAATCGATTGGCGTTCAGGGGCACGTTGAACACGCTGAACGAGCCGTCGGAGCCGGAAGTCGCTGTAGCGGCAACGGAACCGTTCGGGGTGAACACCGTGATACGTGCGCTGCGCACTGCCGCTCCCGTGTTATCTGTCACGCGGCCGTTGATCGTCGCCAGGTTAGGGTTCACGTTGCCTCCGCCGCCAATACCGCCGCCACCGACACCGCCACCCCCGGTACCGCCGCTGCTACCGCCACCCCCGCTGCCACATCCGGAGAGGCCCGAGACAGCCATCGTCAGCAGCAAGGCCATATAGAGGGGGAAACGGACACGGGGGGAATTCCACAACACCCTGTTCCTCATGAGCCCTTCCTACCTTTGCGTAGTGTGTCTGCAGACACGGAACCCGGGACACGTGACCGCACTGCGCATACCCTGTCAGGTGAGTGTGCCGTTGCGGCGCATCCTTGTGCGGGATCCTGTTTTCGAACATATTCCGGAAAGACCGGGGTTGTCAGCACGCCGGGGAACAGCCTGAAGCCACTCGCTCTGTTACACATGGACATAAGACACCGGATCAGGCTGAGGGGGATACCGGGACGCGCAAATGATGCCGGGGGTTCGTCAGGATATTATACACGCTCTGGACATTGCATGCAAGCCTCCCGACAGATTTTTCTGGTTTTACCCCGGTAGGAGCAGTACCTGCAGTACTCCGGGACGTTGTGCTTATCATGCAACAGGGTCTGCGACTGTGGCGAGAGCGAGCATGTGGTATCGCGTTGACCTGTGCAGGACATGGGGGCATCTCTGCCCAAATACGACGCAGGGAGCGTGGTTGCCCGGAACCTGCCGAAAGTCGGAGGAACGCTGTGGATCTGCCAGAAGTCTGGGTGGGAAAAGGATTGGATGCGCTTGATGCGCGAGAGTATCGGGAGGCACTGCGCTGGTTCGAAAAGGCCATCATCCTGCATCCTGATGACCCGGAGACGCACTTTCGTGTTGGCATCTGTCACGCCGCTCTCGGGCAGTGGGCACAGGCTGAGGCAGCATTTCATAAGGTGGTAGCTCTTGATCCGCAGAATGCGGACGCGTACTGGTACCTGGGACAGGCGCAGCAGAAGCAGGGGGACTGCTATGACGCAATTCAGTCTCTCGAAGAAGCTCTGAGTATCGCCCCCTCGCGCAGTGACTTCGCAATGTCACTGGCCATGGCCTACAGCGCTGTTGGCCGGCATGAAGAGGCGGCGGCGCTGTACCAGCAGGCGATCCAGCTGCGGCCCGACTGGCAGGACCTGCGCTTCTTGCTGGGGCCGGACTACCACGATCCGGGACGGTGGCCGGATGTCGCCAGCGCATACAGTGAGGCGGTGCAGTGCGCTCCAGAATGGGCAGAAGGAAGCTTCATTCTGGGGCGTATCTACGACAACCTGGGATGGCACGAACAGGCCGTGGAGGCCTATCAGGAGGCTCTGCGCCGCAGACCCGACTGGCCGGAGGCGCTCGTGGCGCTCGGCGACGCATACATGGCGCAGGAGCAGTGGGTAGAGGCGCGCACGGCGTACGACAGGGCAATCACGTTGCACGCCGGGCATGTAGAGGCTTTTCTGGGGCGAGCAGTCGCGGTGGAGCAGACAGGAACGCTGGAGGAGGCGATAGCAGCCTACCGGGAGGCATTGCACCGGGCGCCCGGTTGGGCCGAGGGACACTATAATCTGGGGCGGTTACTCCAGCGTACCGGTCAACTCGAGGCCGCATGTGACGCGTTGCGACAGGCAGTCAACCGTGAGCCGGGGTTCGCCGAGGCGCATCATGCGCTGGGGGTCGTCTATGCCGCACTCGGCGACCACGATCATGCCCGGGAGCAGGTTAGCATCCTGCTGCATGTGGAGGTGGACCTTGCTGAGGATCTGATGACGCGGATCGGCGGTTTCTAGGGGAAGGATGCCTGTGATCGGGGATGAAAGAGGGGCCCGAAGAGCCGGCGTGACAGGTCGGTCTGCAGCAGGTGTTCCGGATCGCAGGCGCGCTTCAGGGCACAGAAACGCTTCAGTGTCTCTGGCCCCAGGAAAGCGGCAGCAGACTGCGGGTCGAGCGTGCTGTCTTTGGCAAAATAGAAGCGCCCTCCCGCCTCCAG
>JANWZQ010000071.1 GCA_025054835.1 Chthonomonadaceae bacterium | reverse complement strand
TCCCCTGCGCTATGCCGAGGCGACCGCCATCGCCGACATCATTAACAACCTGTACCGGCAGACCACCACACGGGGCCGGGGCGGGGGCGGACAGCAACAGGGGCAACCCGGGCAGATGCCGATCCCGCAGGCGCCCGGTATGCCGGGCCAGCCGGGCCAGCAAGGTGCCGGCGCCGGGCGCCCGGCGGTGATTGCCGTGGCGGATGTGCGTACGAACCAGGTGCTGGTTGTCGCCTCACCGGCCAACCAGCAGCAGATCGCGCGCGATATCATCAGTCGCCTGGACGACGACGGCGCCAACACTCTGGACACCAAGCCACGCAAGATCAAGTACGCAGACGCTACGCAGGTCGCCAACCAGGTGAACACCATTCTCTCCGGGATGCGTCTGGGAGGCGGGGGCGAAAGTCGATCCAGCAACCCCTCGTTCCAGCAACGTGTTTTCGGTGGCGGGTTCGGGGGCTTCGGCAACTTCGGTAATCAGACCCAGTCCACAGAAGTGGTGGCCAGCACCGACCCGTTCGCCAAGGTAACAGCTGACGCCCGGACGAACACGGTCTTCATCACGGCCACACCGGAACGCATGCGCAAGATCGATGAACTGATCGATCTGCTGGATGTAGACGTGCCGGTCGAGACTACCACGTTCGTGATCCCGCTCAAGAACGCCCAGGCCGACGATGTGGCGTTCGCGCTCACGCAGGCGTTCGGCACTGGCACCGGGCAGAACAACCCGGGCTTCGGCGGCTTCTTCTTCGGATTCGGCGGCAATCAACGCCAGGCCGGGCGCCAGCCGATCCAGCGGCGATTGGGAGCCCAGAACAACAGCATCTTCGGCCGTTCTGTGCGCACGCGCTCGGTGCCTCCGGGGCCGCCCAACGCGCCGGATGCGCACCTGGAGCCACAGGACGTCGAGTGGCAGGGTACTACAGGCTCGGCCATACCACAGGGCATTCCCGGTGTTATGACCCCGAATGGCTTCGTGCCCATGGACACGGAGGAGACAGAGCGCACGCGCCAGTTCCCCTTCGGCGGGTTCGGCGGCTTCAACCAGCGCCGCCTGGGTCAGAACACGGGGCCGCAGTTCGGCCGGGGACGCACAGGTACGTTCTCCAACCTGCTCCAGCTGCAGAACAATGTGTTCGTGACGCCCTCACCGTACGGCGATAGCCTGATCGTGACTACCACTCCCGAGAACTACAAGGCGATCACCGACCTGATCGAGCAGCTGGACGTGGTGCAACCGCAGGTGCTGATTGAGGTCATTATCGCCGAGGTGACCCTGGACAAGAACGAGAAGCTTGGCTTTGCGCTGGGAGGGCGCTTCGCCAATCTGTTCAACCGGATCAACACCGGGCAGGCGCGGGTCAACCTGCCGGCGCCCGGAAGTGGAACGACTTTCAACCCGACGGCTGCCGGCACGCAGTTCACGCTGACCGGAGCGAACTACGACGCGTTGATCCAGGCACTGGTCTCTGACAGTCGGGTCAAGGTGCTGGCAACGCCCCGCGTGTTCACCTCGAACAACCAGCAGGCCAACATCGAGATTGTCACGGAAATCCCCTACGTTACCGGGCAGAACGTCACGGCGGGCATTGGCGGTAACATCCTGACCAACGAGACCGCAACCCGCAACGTCGGGTACACGCTCTCGGTCACGCCCCGCATCGCCCGGCAGGGGCTGGTTACCATTGACGTGATCTCGGAGGCGACAGATCTGCTGCGCTTCGATGAGCTTGGCACCGGTCAGAGCTCGCTGCGCCTGCCAGTAGTCAACACGCGCTACACCGATACCTCGGTAACAGTGATGGACAACGAGACGGTGGTCATTGGCGGGTTGATCCGGGACAGTAACACACTCAACCTGTCGAAGATTCCCATTCTGTCGGATCTCCCCTTCATCGGGCAGTTCTTCCGCTCGCGGGAGCGCGTCAACCAGCGCGTGGAACTGATGGTGTTCATGACGCCCCGCGTGGTGCGCAGTGTGGAGGAAGCGCGAGAGCTGACGAGACGGCAGGGCGCACTGATCCTCCCGAATAACGGCAATCTGAGGAAGATCGAGCCGAACCTTGACCCGAAACAGAAGAAGCCTCCGGTACCGGAGATGTCGCAACCTCAGGGAACTCCTTCTGCGCCGGGCAACACGCAGTCGCCTCCCGAAGCGAGCGGAAATTCGTAGTTCTCCGAGCAGTAAGTGAGGTCATGAAGCCGCTCCCGTAGCACAGGAGCGGCTTCATACGCATGACGACCATGCAATAGCTCAGGGCTTCCGGGGTCGAACGCCCTGCATCATCACGCCGGCCCTCTCCGAACCAGCATCGGTCACTCCGGGTTTTCGCCCTGTTGTGGCAACCCTGCTCTCGATTGTGATACGGTACGCAGTCTCCTCGGTCCCTTCTTCTTTCTTGAGGCTCACACGCACCTTCTGCCCGACACGTAGCGCGGCCAGAGGTACCTTTTTGGAGCCGATGCGCACTTCGGTTAACTCATTGTATGCGAAAACGCGCACATCCTTGAGCGGAGTGATCACGGTCATCTTTCTGGCCGGTGCATCAATGGCCTGCAGGGTACCGTTCACCGAACGCGCGTAACGCTCCTTCGTGAGTGCGGCGCCAGCGTCACTGTCCGCGACGATAGACGCCATGATGTTGCCACCAGGCAGGGCGCGGGGCACAATGGTTACCCGATCCCCGGGTTTGAAATCTTCGGAGGTAGCCTCCCGGTTTCCCCGGCTCCACCGTGTCTTATCGCTGGTGGTGTATGTGGCGGGCACAGCGTCCGGCCCGATCGTCACACTCAGGCTGTCCTCTGCAATCTCGGTGATTGTTGCCTGAACGGTCTTTTTGCGCAGGTCACTGACCCAGTTCCAGGAGATGGGATCGTTGACTTCCTGCACCACGTATTCCTCTTTGCCGCGCACCTTGCGCAACTTGATCACCACGTCGTCTCCCGGGTGGAATTCTGAGGCCGCACATTCTGCCCGGTTCTTGCGAAAGACGGTCTTCTCCGTCAGCACGTAGGGCGTTGTGGCTCCGGAGGCCGATCGAAGCGTTATGCTCTCCGTGTCCATCGCGGCGATCACTCCGGTACGTACATTTTTCGCCGTTGTCCCGGCCGCAGTTTTGCGAGTCGCTGATGGGTTGCTGGCAGACTTTTGCACCCCTTGCGCCCATCCCATGTCGGACCACACAGGGCACAGTATCAGACAGAAAGTCAGCAGGATACCGTACGGTGACAAACGTTGCATGACGGCCTCTCCTTTCTCGGGAAATAGATCCGGATCGCCCTGCGGGCCTTTCATTGAACAGGTGCAAAAATCCTGCACAGAAAGTGGATTGAACACATCCGAACAGGTCAGAAACGCATCCAGCGGCATGGCGCGCAGAAACCCACGCCCGCAGGATGCGCATGGAGACACAGGTGGAGTATAATGCTGCTATGCCTGCCAATGTGCCGGCACGCAACAGAAGTCACACTGCTCAGGAAAGGAAGAGAGTTTTGGAGCCGATGACGCGCGAACAGCAACGCGCCATTCTGGAGACGTTCGATAATCCCCACCCGCACCGGGACTATCGCATCGTGCATACCTGCCCGGAGTTCACTTCCGTATGCCCGAAGACCGGGCAGCCGGACTTTGCGACTATTGTGATTGACTATATTCCGGATCGGAAATGCGTTGAGCTCAAGTCGTTGAAGCTCTACTTTTTCTCCTACCGTCAGGTAGGGGCATTCTATGAGGATGTGATCAACCGGATCCTGGACGATCTGGTGGCCGTGTGCCAGCCACGCATCATGATCGTGCGAGGTGAGTTCAACGTACGTGGCGGGTTCTCTTCCACGGTCACTGTGGAGTACCGTGCCCCGCAGTATCACGGTGCAGCCTAGTGTTTCAACGCCAGGGTGAGCCCGTCGCCAATGGGTAGCAGACTCACGGTGACGCGAGCGTCCTGACAGAGCTTTGCGTTGAGACTCCGCAACGCCATCGTGTCTGCATCCTGCACCTGAGGGTCCGCGACCTTGCCGGCCCATAGTGTGTTATCGATGGCGATCACCCCGCCGGGCCGGATTAGCTGCAGGGCGCGCTCGTAGTAGGCGTCGTAATTCGACTTATCCGCGTCGATGAAGGCAAAGTCGAACGTTCCCGCCTCGCCCGCAGCCAGCAACGCGTCGAGCGTCTGCAGCGCCGGTGCGATGCGCAGGTCGATCTTATGCGCCACCCCGGCCTGCTCCCAGTGCTCCCTGCCAATGCGGGTCCACTCCTCACTCACGTCGCAGGCAACGATGCGGCCATCATCCGGCAGAGCCAGCGCGACGATCAACGTGCTGTAACCGGTGAAGACTCCGACCTCCAGCGTCTTGCGCGCCCGGAGCAGCTTGATCAGAAAGCTCATGAAGTGGCCCTGCTCGACCGAGATCTGCATCTCAGCCTGCGGTAGCTTCTGCGTCTCCTGTCGCAGGTGCTCCGCTACCGCATGCACCGGCCCGCTCACGGAGAGCAGATATGTGTGCAGTGTCTCGGTCATCCCGATTGTACGGCTGGCCATATCCTTGCCTCCACAGGCCTTTTCCTAGCGTATCCGGGCCCCGACGGGCACTATACTGTCTGGTTGCAGCAGAACAGGGCGCCCGCCCACATCGGCAGCCAGCAGCATTCCCTGCGACTCGATGCCGCGCATTCTGCGCGGTTGCAGATTGCAGATCACCACGATCTGGCGTCCGACCAGTTCCTCCGGTCGGTAATATTCCGCGATGCCGGACAGTATGGTACGCGTCTCGTCTTCTCCCGTCTGCACGGTCAGACGGAGCAGCTTATCCGTGTTGGGAACCGGTTCTGCGGCCAGCACCTCTCCAACACGCAGTTCCACTTTCGCGAAGTCCTCTATAGAGATGAGAGGGGTGTTTCCTCCCTGCTCTGGAGGTGCCACCGGAGTGCCGGGTGTCGGTGCTGTCGCAGTGGTGTTCTCTGTCACAGTGCGGGTATCCTCCTTGCTCACGGGTCGGGATGCAGTCAGAAAAGTCAGGGTTTGCACGTCCACACGCAGGTCCTGAATCCTCGGGAAGAGAGGCTTTGGTGGCCCGACACGCGTGCCTGCCGGGAGCCCTCCCCAGTGCAGGTCCTCCCATCGGGCCAGAGCAACCGGTTGCGTGATACCCAGCTGTGCCCGGAGCGCGTCCGCAGCTACCGGCATAAACGGGGCGATCAGGATCGAGACGATCCGTGTGGCCTCCAGACAGGCGTACATCACCGTGGCCAGCTCCTGTCGGCTGGTCTCATCGCCGTTCTCTGCCGCCCGGGCCAGTGCCCACGGTGCCCGCTCATCGATGTACCGGTTCATACGCCCCACCAGACGCCAGACGGCCGCCAGTGCCTGATGCAGTCGGTACTCCGACATGGCTCTGGCGTAGTCTTCCCGCACCTGTGCGGCAACCTGAGCGATTTCGGCATCGACAGGCGCATCTGCTGGAACCACGCCGTCGTAGAACTTCAGCATCATGTTGACGGAGCGGTTGAGCAGATTGCCCAGGTCATTGGCCAGATCGCTATTGAACCGGAGCAGGCATTTCTCCACGCTGAACTCCACATCCTGCTCGTAGTTCATTTCCCGACAGAGCAGATACCGGAGCGCGTCCGCAGCCAGATCGAAGTCCGCGCCGGACCGTTGCATGAGCAGTTCGGCGAAGCGTACGGGATGAGGCAGTCCCCCGGTGCTTTTCCCCGCCTTTCTGCCCTCCACATCCACCCACCATCCATGCGCATAGACGTGCGTCGGCAGCGGCAGGTCCAGTGCCATCAGCATCGCGGGCCAGAGCGTCGCGTGAAACCGGACAAAGATCTCTTTCCCCATGAAGTGCAGATCGGCGGGCCAGATCTGCGCGAAACCCGGGTCCTCTGGCCATCCGGTTGCTGCCAGATAGGAGATCAACGCGTCGAACCAGACGTAGATGATCTGATCCGGGTCATCAGGTACTGGAATGCCCCATCCTTTTGTTGCGCGACGTGGCCGCGCGATGGACATATCGCGTAGCCCCTCGTTGATGAAGCGGATCACCTCGTTGCGCCGGAACTCCGGTTGCAGGAAGTCTGGATGAGCTTCGATATGCTGCATCAGGCGGTCATGGAATGCGGAGAGCCGGAAGAAATAGTTGGGCTCTTTGACCCAGACAACAGGCTTGCCTGTTTCGATAGCGACCCCATCCCGCACTTCACTGTCCCGGAAGAAGGTCTCATCACTGACGCTGTACCACCCCTCGTAGTCGTCACGGTAGATGTACCCGCGATCGCTCAGGATGCGGAACACGGTCTGTACGGCATGCACGTGTCGGGCCTCTGTCGTGCGGATGAAGTCGCTGTACTCGATATGCAACGCACGCCAGCACTGTTGAAAAGCAGCAGCCAGCTGGTCCGTGAACTCTTTCGTGGGTATGCCTGCCTTCTCTGCCGCGTCCTGCACTTTGGTTGCGTTTTCATCGGTGCCGGTCACAAAGTAGGTCTCCCGGCCGAGCAGGCGCTGGTAGCGCACCAGCACGTCGCAGGACACCGTGGTCAGCGCCGAGCCCACATGCGGTTGCCCGTTCACGTAGTAGATCGGGGTGGTAACGTAGTATTTTTTGGCTGCATGATCACTGGACATGGAGTTTTTCGCCGATCGGACCTCCGGGAAATGGCGTGCGGGTTCAGAAGCGGCACCCGCACGCCTCCGGGTTCAGAGCGCAACGCCCCGCCCCGGCGTTCACTTCACATCGCCCGGCAGCAGTATCGGATGAAGGAGTCTGTGCCGTGACGGAGAGCAGACGAATGACCCTGCGCGCCCCACAGGATGGGCAGGTCACACTGTCCACCTGATCCGAGCGGCGCAACGCCTGGAAGTCGTGCTGACACTCTCTACAACGGAACTCATAAATCGGCATCTTCTTCTCCTCCCTGTGCAGTGCGGTCCATTTCCTGAAGAGCAGGACTATCCTGATCGGACGGCGGTGGTGCCATGTCATCTACTTCCCCGAGCATCGTGGCCTCGGCGTAGTCCGCACGCAGTTGATGCAGGCTACACCCGCGACACTCTGCACACTTTCCGGTCTTTTCCACGCGCAGTTCCGTAGCGGGGAACTCCAGTTCCACAGCGCTCTCGAAGAGCTGCACGATGGCGGTCTCTTTGAGCAGGTTCAATTCGATGACTTTGCCCTGCCCACGGGGTGACATCACGACCTCGCCGATCTGTGGCAGCTTCTTTTTGGCTTCCACATAAGTCTCGTGCTCGTAGCGCAGGCAGCACATCAGCTTGCCGCACACGCCGGAGAACTTGACCGGGTTCAGGAAGAGGCTCTGATCTTTCGCCATCTTCATGGAGATCGGCGCGAATTCGGTCAGGAAAGAGGCACAGCAGAGCGTGAGACCGCAGGGGCCAACTCCTCCGATGATCTTGGCGTGATCGCGCGCACCCACCTGATGTAATTGTACCTTGCAACGCAGTAGTGAGGCGACGTCGCGCACCAGCGCGCGAAAGTCGACGCGCATTTCGGCGGAGAAGTAGATGGTCACCTGATGGCTATCAAACGTGTACTCGGCCATGAGCAGGCGCATGGGCAACTCGTGGCGCCTGACAGCCTCGGCACAGATGCGAAGCGCCTCTCTGGCGCGCTGGCGGTTCTGTCGTTCCACCAGCAGGTCGTCGCGATTGGCGATACGCACCACGCGCTTGAGAGGCGCCGTAATCTCTTCATCGGGAACGTAACGGGGCGCGATCTTCACAGTGCCCAGTTCCAGTCCGCGTGCGGTCTCTACAACCACACGTTGTTCCTCCTGTAACTCCAGGCCATCCGGGTCAAACCAGTAGGACCGGGCCACACGCTTGAAAGCAACCCCTACACAGACAGGCATAACATCTCTTCCTGCAGGTATCCGGGAGCGGTTGCGCCTCCCGGGATCCGACAGCGGATCTCAGGTTTGAAATTCTATCATAAAGCCCGCCGGATATCAAGCCGGGGTTTGCGGGTACAATCATGGACACCCGGAGCGCCCCCGATCTACCACACGTACAGACAGGACAGAGAGGATACAGCAGAACAGATGTTCGCCCTGTTGGTCCGTGTTCGCCTGCAGAGCAACTGGAACACCGCGCGAGATACCTTGCAACGCCACCCGGTGCTCAGCATTGGATTGAGCCTGCTGGGCATCGCCCTGTTCGCCGGGATGGTGCTGGGATTTCTGGTGTTCTTCGAGTTTGCGCGTCGCCTGCATGTTCTGGAGGAAACGGTCTACCAGATCTTCTATTTCCTGTTTCTCTTTCTACTGGCCGGGGCCGTTCCTTTTGTGGCCTCAACGCTCTTGCACTCCGCCGATTACGGCCTGCTGTTTGCTGCCCCGGTGCCCCCTCGTGCCGTCATTGCGGCCAAGCTGCTTGACGCGACCGTGACCAATGCCCTGCAGTTCATGGTGCTGGGTGTTCCTGCCATTCTGGCCGCAGCGATCGCCGCCGGTATCCCTCCCGGTGGATGGGCGTTGATCCCGCTCTTCATTGCGTTGTTTGTGCTGTTACCGGCTCTGCTGACCGCACTGGGTCTGCTGGTTGCGCTGGCTCTGGCAGGGATACACCGCCTGCGCACGGCGATCGGTCTGCTCAATCTCATCATGGCCCTGCTGGTATGCCTGATCATTGTGCAGGAAGCGCACCACCTGCCCATTCGCACCGCCACCCTCAACGATGCACTGACCGGGATCGCGCCTGCGACTCTCGTACACCGTTCCCCGGGAGCGCATCTCGCCCCATCCGCATGGTTTGCCACCGCGCTGCTTGCCATGGCGCGAGGCACCACCGTGGAGTGGATACACACATTGCTCCTGGCCTGCGGAACGGTCGGGATGCTCTATCTGATCTGTGTCGCTCTCGGGGAGCGCTACCTGACCGCCGCATCTGTCGCCGGCGACAGTGACACGGGGTCCGTCTATGCCGCACCAGCCGAGTCCGTGAACCTGTGGCGCCGGTTCTTTATTCCCCCGATTGCGGCCCTGCTCTACAAGGATATCCGCTATCTCTGGCGGGACAGCGTGCTCCTGTCGCAGTTGCTCATGCCGATGATCCTGTTTCTGGTGCCCTTCCTGCTGGTGCTCAATGATACTGCACGGGAATTGCGTGATGAACTGCATCATGCGGCCTTTGCCATGATTCTGGTCATTCTGTTCATGCAGACGAGTATTCTGTCGCTCTCAGCCCTCGGTCTGGAGGCACGTAGCTTCTGGATCCTGCAGAGTGCTCCCCAGACGAGCCTCACCTGGCTTCTGGCCAAGTTCCTGCTTGGCTTGCTGTTGTCGGCAGGTTGCAGTCTGCTGCTGGTTCTGGCGTCCTGCATCATGTTGCAGGCCAGGTGGCAGGAGACCGTTTTCCAGATGGCCATTGTTATCCTGTGTTGCGCCGGGTTGTGCGGACTTGGCGTCGGGCTCTCTGCAACGTTCCCGCGATTCATCTATGAGAATCCGGCCCATCGTGTGAGCGTGTGGGCGCTCGTCCTCGGGTTCTTCGCTTACGCGGGCTACATGTTGCTCGTCGGGGCGTTCTATGGTATTGCTTATCTGGTCAGCCTGCGATATGGCACAACGCACGATACCGTTATCGCCGGGACTTTTGCGATGCTGCTGCACCTAGGACTGACGCTCTGTGCCGTCGTATTCCCGATCCAGGCCGGTGCAAAACGACTGGCAAGTTACCAGTGGGAGCACTGACCACCGCGGCCTTCATACACCAGCGCACGCCATTATGACCGAAGTACCTGCCGATCGCCCTGCACGTTCTGGAGTATTGCCGGCTGGCCTGCGCCCGCGTCCCCGGCACATTGCCGTTATCCTGCTGCTTCTGGCTGTTCTGTTCCCTCTCTTTCGCTGGCAGCAGGGAGAGCTGACGCGCACACGCAGCGTGAACCGCCTGCGCCGACTTGCGCTGGGCTTGCTGCTCTATGCACAGGACTGGGATGGGCGAATGATGCCTCCGGCAAAACGCCTGCCCGATGGCACCTGGCTCACGTGGCCACAGGTCCTCGACGCTTATGTGCAGCCATCAGAAACGTTTCAGAACCCGGCCAATCCCTTCCGAAAGGCACTCCCTCGTCATCCCGAGCACGGCTATCCGGTGCGCGCCGGGTATGCGCTCAACCGGCGCTTCTGGGGCGTTTTCTCCCCGGGGCCATTCCCTCTGGATAATCTGGAGCTACCCGAACAGACCGCTCTGTTTGTGGAGGCCGGTCCCATGTGGCGCTCCCCTGTTGACGCCGGGCAGCGAGCTGACATCGCTCTGCTGGACTACGGGGACACCATGGATCGCGTGCACGGACTCTGCCCCTACCCTTCTCCCCACAATGGCAAAATGGCGGTTGTCGCTGCAGACGGGCATGCGCAGGCGATTACCGTGGCGCACTACACACCGGATCAGGGGCCTCACGATCCTCTCTACGGGCGCATCGGGGGGAAAATCTACAACTGGAACGGAGGGTATCCCAACGGCGAAACGGATACGTTCCCACGCGAGTAACGGGGAATGGCTTTACAGGTGGCCCGGGTTTCACCGGCGCTCCCGGGGGCTTTTCGGGGTGGTCTGGCGTGGGGCGTTACAACAGCGACACCGGTGGGTTGGAGATTGCAGGGCACGCAGGGATGACGGCCGTGCGTGCCGTCATCCCTCAGCGAGTACCTGCCCCGCAGTCCTACTCCAACGAGGGGCGAGGGGTGTTGAGTCGGGAGGGAGGAAGGACTGGTAGTTCACGCGCCACCGCCGGGATCTCACCGGTCAGGCTGTTCAGAAAGGCCACAATGTCCGCGACCTGATCGGAAGGCAGTGACCGGTTATGCTGCACCGTGGCCATGATGCGCACGACCTCGCCGAGGTCCCAGACGCTCCCATCATGCAGATAGGGGTAGGTGCGCGCGATATTGCGCAGTGAGTACGCCTTGAACACATGCCGGTCTTTCGGGTTCTGCGTGACGGCATAACGCCCCACGTCAGCGCGCTCTGGATCCTCGCCCGGCTTGACAAACTTCTGGAAAACCATACCGCCAACGGCTACCCCGGAGTGGCACGCCGCACACCCTGTATCCAGGAAGAGCTTCAGTCCGCGCTTCTCACGCGCTGTCAACGCTTTCCGATCCCCTTCCAGATATTTATCGAAGCGTGAGGGAGTCAGCAGCAATCGTTCGAAAGCCCCGATGGCTACACCGATGTTCCGATAGTTCACCGGGTTCTTCTGATCCGGAAACGCCTGCTTGAACAGAGCCACATACTCGGGAATGCTGGCAATGCGCTCGATTACCTGCTCGGAAGCTGGCATCGCCATCTCCTTGGGGTTCAGGATCGGCCCGAGCGCCTGCTCCTCCACATCCCTGGCCCGTCCATCCCAGAACTGCCGGGAGTGCAGCGCCGCGTTGAACACCGTTGGAGAGTTGCGAGGACCGGGCACAAAGCCGTGCCCCAGTGACGTGGGCAGGTTATCGGTGCCATATGTGGCCAGGTTGTGGCACGTGTTGCAGCTGATCACACCGCTTCTAGAAAGCCGGGGATCGTGGAACAGCATCCTTCCCAGTTTCACCTGCACGGCCCGGGGTCCCTGCGTAGGGACCTCAGGTGCACGGAGTGGCCTGTAGTACTGGCGCGCCTGTTTCCAGAGCGCCTCCTCCGCAACACTAGACGCAAAAGTCAATCCGGCGAGCCCAAGCGCACCGAGCACGCCTGCCGCCAGAAACACGGTTTTCATCTTACTTCCTCACTTACCAGAGCTTTCGCCGGAAGGCTACCTCCGGGAGTAGGTAGCCTCTTCCAGTTCATAAGTATACCCATTCTGCCCGCCCGTGCGTATCACGGCACAGGATGTGCTCCGGGCTTGACCCGGGTGCATCGCAGAAAGTATACTAAAATGGTCAGAAAAGTAGCCTGCCACAGAAACGCACGGAGATCTGGCTTCAATGGCCTTCTTTAACTCCAAACTACGCTACGCGCTCTGCGCTGCCATGGATCTGGCCATGCAACCTCCGAATCAGGCCTGTCAGAGCCGTGAGATCGCTCAACGGCAGCAGATCCCGGGCCCCTATCTGGACCAGATCCTGGCTGCCCTGAAAGGTGCAGGTATTGTGCGCAGTATCCGCGGAGCCGGTGGAGGCTACTCACTGGCACGGCCGGCAGAACGGATCCGCGTGGGCGATATTGTTCGCGCTCTGGTGCGTGGCGATGGCCTCTTCGCCGGACGCCCTGTCGGTCCGCGTCCCGATGCCACCACAACCAGCGTCCGATGGATCGTAAGCGAGTTCGAGTCTCGCATCGAAAGCCTGCTGACTGAGCAGCTGGATGCCGTGACGCTGGCAGATCTGGTGCGTCGCAAGCAAGATCTGGACGAGTCGCTGAGCATCATGCCCGGCATTTGATTTCCACTCTGTTACCCTGCCTGTCTGGCGGTGTGTGCTTTCCATGCACCTCCATGCAGATGAGGAGAAAACACAATGCGCATCGCCAACAACGTCACCGAACTGATCGGCAACACTCCGCTCGTACGCCTGAATCGGGTGACCGCCGGCAGTAGAGCGCAGGTTGTCGCCAAACTGGAGTACTTCAACCCGCTTTCCAGTGTGAAAGACCGCATCGGTGTTGCGATGATCGAGGCGGCTGAACGCGATGGTACCCTGACCCCCGATATGACGGTTCTGGAGCCCACCAGCGGAAACACCGGCATCGCGCTGGCGTTTGCCTGCGCGGCCAAGGGTTATCGATGCAAACTGGTGATGCCGGAGACTATGTCGCAGGAGCGGCGCGCCCTGCTGCGTGCGCTCGGCGCGGAACTGGTACTGACCCCCGGGCCGGAAGGTATGCCCGGAGCTATCCGTGTCGCCGAGGAGATTGCGGCGGCAGAGCCGGGGCGTTACTTCATTCCACAACAGTTCAACAACCCGGCCAACCCGGAGATCCACCGCCGCACGACCGCCGAGGAGATCTGGCGCGATACCGACGGGCAGTGCGACTATCTGGTGGCAGGAGTGGGAACCGGCGGTACCATCACCGGTGTGGGGGAAGTGATCAAAGCGCGCAAGCCAGAGTTCAAGTGTGTTGCTGTGGAGCCCGCAGCTTCTGCAGTCCTGAGTGGCCGTCCCAAAGGGCCGCACCCCATACAGGGCATTGGCGCAGGGTTCATTCCGAAGATCCTGAACACCCGGATCTACGATGAGATCATCGCTGTCGAAAACGAAGACGCGATGATGATGGCCAGACGCCTTGCGCGCGAAGAAGGCGTTTTCGCCGGGATCTCCTCGGGGGCCGCAGTCTGGGCGGCGTTGCAGGTCGCACACCGTGAAGAAAACGCCGGCAAGATGATCGTGGTCATCATCCCTTCGACCGGTGAACGCTACCTGTCAACGCCGACCTACTCTATCTATGCGGACCACCCCTGACAGTCATCAGGACCTGTCCCGCGGCGTGGAACGAACGGGTCACTCCCGGGCGCTCTCGATGCGAGCCCGGTGGATCCGGTCCCCTCGTCGCAACCGCATCACGTTTTCCAGACCCTCCGTCACCTTCCCGAAAACCGCGTACTGCATGTCGAGAAAGGGGGTAGCCTGCAACGTGATGTAGAACTGACTGGAGGCTGAGTTCGGTTCTGCGGTGCGTGCCATGGCTACTACCCCGGCGGCATCATGCCGGAGCTCCGGAGTGACCTCCAGCGGGATACGCCGCTCCTTCCGGGTCTCTGCGTCGACAAATCCACCGGTACCGGTCCCCAGAGGGCATCCCCCCTGAACGACAAAGCCGGGTTCATATCGGTGAAACGTCAACCCGTCATAGAACCCGCGCTCCACCAGATCCACAAAGTTGTGCGTGGTGATGGGAGCCCTGTCCTCGAACAGTTCGATGCGAATGATGCCCTGTGTGGTCTCCAGGACTGCCGTGCGGTTCGGCATGTCTCTCCTCTTCTTCCTGTGTGATAAAAATTCGGGAGGGGTAGACCCTTTCTCCTACCCCTCCCGCAGGTACAGAGTAGCGGAGCCCAGACTCGAACTGGGGACACTACGGGTATGAACCGTATGCTCTAACCGACTGAGCTACTCCGCCGCCTTCACTGGTATATACCACAACCGGACGGCCCCTGTCAATACCGCCAGCGCGCTTCCCCTGCCCCCTCCGCCCTGCTTCGAGAACTCCGTAGAGTTGTCAGGAGTGGCATAAAAATTGCATTCTGTATGAATGCCCTTTCATTTATCAGGTATCAGGGCATAAAGGGCCGTTCCTGCCCGGCCCTGGAGGGAGGAGAAGAGCATGCGACCGATTTGCAGGGCATTGACGGTAGCCTGCGTGCTTGGTTTGCCGCTCCCGGCGGCCGCACAGTTCTACACACCGTTTATTCAGGACTTTGAGAACGTCACGACTCCGACGAGCAACGGTCTTGCCTGGCTTCTATCTGCCGGAGCCACTACTACCTCCAGCGGTTTTGTCACACCGGGCGCGAGCCTGTCGCGCGTGCTGAGTCGCACCGGTAATCCCAGCGTGTTGAACAGCAGCGCGGCAGTACGCTCATGGACGCAAGCCGCCAGTGGTGTGAAGGCGATCGACTACTGGTTCCAGCTGCGCAGCGATCCCGGTGTCATCGCCGGCGCGTTCATCCGCGCGCAAACCGTGAAGACGACTTCCAGCGGAGGAAACCCGACGATCACCCCGGCCCCCGTTGTTGATCTTGCCGGGACTGTCAGCTTCAAGGTGTATGTGGATCCCGGCTTCTTCACCGGCACAATCGTCAACGGCTATGGAGGCGACGCAGGCACCCAGCAACCCGGCAATTTTAATGTCCGGGTGGCGCTGGGTGTTGTGCCTTTCACCAGCGCCTCGCCAGACAATCCGAATGTGCTCGGCTCGTTCGGTGGTGCGGCCAACAGCACCATCTGGTGGGTGGGCAATACCAGCTCGGATCCTTCCGGCGCGCCCGGAGGCATTCTGGTGCCCGGCCCGACCAACGCGCTCCGGGGCGCGACCAACGGCACACCGGCAGCCCCCGCCCCGTTTGTCACAGTGACTTTTGATCTGGGCACAGCACCACGTTTGCGCTGGGTAGGCTCCGCCGACTATCTGGCCAGCGGCCTGGGTACCCTGGAGTCGGTATTCTTCACTCTGGAAAGCCCTTCGCCGAACCAGATCTGGAACATCTATATCGACGATCTGGTCATCACTCCCGGACCGACGGCCTCCGGCATCATCACGCTTCAGGGCTGTAACGCGCATGACGTTCCGCTCACGTTTGAGTTTCTACCTCTGGACGGCAGTGGCATGTTCACACGCACAGTGACCCCGGATGCCAGCGGCAATTACATTGTGAAGTCCATACCGCGCCGGGAGTATCAGGTCGGCATCAAAGGCAGCAAGTGGTTGCGCCGGATTGTCTCGCTGGACACCCGCAGTGGCAACGTTACAGGCCTGAACGTCACGCTACTGGCCGGCGACGCCAATGACGATAATGTGGTAGACGTACTGGACCTCGATCTGCTCATCAGCTCCTTCGACGCCACAGAGGGCGACACCAACTGGAACAGTGGGGCCGCCGACTTCAATCGCGACGGGGCCGTGGATGTGCTGGACCTGGACCTGCTCATACAGAACTTCGATCGGTCCGGCGATGGGTTCATAGGATTCTGATCAACATCCCGAACAACACAGAGGCCCTGTCTGGATCCAGACAGGGCCTCTGCTCTGGTGGATGCCCGGCATTCATGGCTCAATGAGCACGAAACAGGATCCGGGCGATATCGTTGTAAGTCACCAGAAGGAAAAGCGCACCGATGATCGAGAGCCCCAGCATCTGCGCCGCGTAGACCTCACGGGTTGAGAGCTTCCGGCGTCGCACGAACTCGATGAACAGAAGCATCAGGTGCCCACCATCCAGTACCGGGATCGGCAGCAAGTTGAAGATGCACAGGCTGACGCTGAGCAACGCCGCGGTGAACAGAACGTGCCGCGGCCCCTCCTGGCTGTCCTCGTGTACCTTGCTGACGATCGCGACCGGCCCGCCCACATTGTCTTTTACCCGCTTGCTGAAAAGGATCTTCGGGGTCTCGGTCAGCTGGACGTAAATCAATCGTGTGCCTGTGGCGATAGAGTCCGCAACTCCGAAGCGCTTCCATTCCACAACAGGGCGCGGGATGAACCCGATCAGACCCACTCTTTTCTTGACAACTCTGCCCCCCTGCTCGTCCTCGATCTCACCCGGTTCGGGCACGACGTTCAGGGTCAGAGTCTCAGCTCCTCGCTGGACTTTCAGAGTGAGAGGGACGCCCGCACTTCTATGGATCGTCTCGATCATCTGCCGCCCCTGTGTGATGGGTCGGCCGTTGATCTCAATGATCCGGTCTCCCTGCCGCAGTCCCGCACGCGCACCCGGCTTATCCGGTGAGACACGCTCCACCACGTTGGTGGGGTTCTCAAAGTCAGGCATGGGCAACCCGGTTGTAAAGCCCATCACGCAGAAGAGCGCGTAGCCGAACATCAGGCTCATGAACGGCCCCGCAAAGATGACTGCAGCACGTTGCCAGATCGGCTTCTGGTTGTATCCATCAGGATCCGGAGGTTGTGGCCGGGCACCAAGGATTGTTTCGATGTAACGATGCTCGTCGGAGTTGATCCCGGTGCTATGCAGCAACGTCTGCAACTCCTGCCGACCTGTTTCGGTCAGAAGGGAGTCCGGGCCGATGGCGTCCAGAACAGCCTGGCGCACCCGATCGGAAATGTTGTCTGTGTTGATCGCATGCAGCGCATCGGGGTTGAGTCCGTGCAGGACCTTCTCTGCTTTTCTACGTCCCGGCGCTTCCCGACAGGGAAGCACAGGAGCCGCTGGATGCAGGTCTTCTGGCTCCATACCGGCGATCTTCACAAACCCGCCCAGCGGGATCGCACGAATGTTGTACACTGTGCCGTTGCGTTCGCCAATACGGTAGATGACTTTACCGAAGAAGAGTGAAAAGTCCTCCACACGCATCCGGCAGAGCTTGGCCACAATGAAATGACCCCACTCGTGCACGATCACCAGAACGCTCAACACGGCGAGAAAGTAAAAAGCGGTTTTGAGACCTTCCATTAGCGAATGCATCCTTCACTGGAAGCCGTTCCGGACGCCCTGCATCCCGGAGGCATCACGCATTTCCTGTGATCACAAACTGACGCGCCCATGCATCGGCGGCGAGAATATTGGGCAGTGCGGGTGGCTGCGGCGTGTGTTGCTGCATTGCCTGCTCTACCCGGCGCATGATCTCGAGAAAACCGATCTGGCGGTTCAGGAACAAGCCGACTGCGGCCTCATTGGCCGCGTTCATCACAGCCGGCATGGTTCCCCCTGTAGCAACTGCCTGTCGGGCCAGCTCCAGCGCGGGAAATTTCTTCTCGTCCGGGGCTTCAAAGGTTAACTGTGCGCAGGCCTCCAGTCCCATCCGGGGCAGACCGGTGTCTACGCGTTCCGGGTAGACCAGCGCGTA
>JANWZQ010000103.1 GCA_025054835.1 Chthonomonadaceae bacterium | reverse complement strand
CATCATCCGGGCTATCCGGGGCAGGTGCTCGCAAATCTCGATCCCCGGAACGTTCGTACGGATCGGTCGAAACTCCCCCCGGATCTCTGCGGGCGCATCCGGCTTCAAATCAAACATGTCCTGATGCGGAGGACCCCCGGGAAGAAAGATCATGATCACCGCTTTGTGCTGCGAGCGGATCCCCGCCCGCGACTCTGCAGCCAGCAGCTGGGGCAGGGAGAGTCCGCCCAGCGCGAGCCCCCCGATCCGCAGAAAGTCCCGACGGGAAACGCCGTCGCAGAACCGACCCCCGTTGCGACCCCGTATCGTTAGCATGACAGCACCTCTCCAACCGCGTCATGGCAGACCACATCGAAGCCTGCCATCGCACCCAACCGACCGGAGGAACAGTCCTCAGGAAGCAATAGCCCCATCTTCCGATAATTACGACGAGACTGCAGATTTTCCTTTAATAGAGCAGAAAGCATGCCAGAAGTTACGTGATTTTTTGCCCGCATGCACGAGGCACGCCCGCATCTGGAGCCCCCTGCATCACAGACGGGTAGACTGACCGGGCACCAGCACCTGTAGTAACACGCGATCTGCCCCCAGAAGCCCTTCCCGGGCACGGGTTGTGCGTCCCGTACGGATCACAACGACCTGTCCCTGATACGCCTGCAACCGCCCGGCGCGCACCACCGCCCAGGCTTCCTCATCCACCCCGATCCCGGTATACCCCGGGTGCTCCAGAACCGCTGCCAGCAACCGCATCAACCGGTTACGCGCCAGAAAGTGCTGATCCACAATCGCTCCCGGCAGCACGCCCAGCCCTCCGGATACCGGGCATGCACCCGCGGCAAGCCCGCGCGCACGCGTCTCCACCCCCGTCGGCATCTTTTCCCCCATTAGCGACGCGCCCGCGCTGGTTCCGCCCACCACCCCGCCACGACGCACCACTTCCCGGATCGCCCCCGGCACCCGGGAGGTCTCCGGAAATGCGCGCACAAACCGGTTCTGATCCCCACCCGGGATCCAGACGCCTTCCGCCCCGTGCAGTGCGCTCACAACGGCCTCCTGTGTGGAACGCTCCGGCACCACCACCTGCCGTGCCCCCAGCTCCCGGAACATCGCTGCCGAGCGCTCTCCCCCTGCCACCGGATCCTCCTGCGTGTGCGCCAGCACCACGATCCGTGCGTCCGGGCCGCCAGCCAGACGGAGGAACTCCTGCACAGCCTCCCGGGGCGTCGGTCCCCCGCCAACCATCAGCACAGCGCCCACTTTCGCCGGTGCCCTTCCCGCTACAGGAACCACCGGACTGATCAGGAAGACCAGCGCAAGCAACGCACGCGCGCTAGCCGGTCCAGACCAGCCTCTCAGCCTCGAAGACCGGCCCCTCCACACATGCCAGCGCATAGGCTTCCCCCGTATTCGTCCTGACCCGCACCGCGCACCCCTGACACAACCCGACCCCGCAGGGCATCGAAGTCTCGATAGAGACCTGACAGGGCACGCCGTGCACCATCGTCATCTCACTGATGGCGCGCAACATCGGCATCGGCCCGCACGCGTAGACCTGCACAGAAGGCGCGTCCCGATCCAGCCACTCCGCCAGCACCTCCGTCACCCGTCCCCGCCGGGCCTGCGTCCCGTCTTCGGTCACAGCGATCAGCGCAACGTCCAGTTCCTGAAACTCTCGCATGCCGACCAGCAGCTCCTGCGTCCGTGCCCCGTTGATCACCACCACATCGGGCCGCGTTGCCGTGTCCGGTACCCCCTGCGTCAGCTCACGCGCCAGAAAATGGATCGGAGGGGCTCCTATCCCGCCTGCGATCAGAATATGCCGCACGGGAGCGCTCGCCGCCCGGCGAAATGGACAACCCAGAGGGCCCAGCACATCCACCACATCCCCGGCGCCCAGACGGCACAGACCGGTCGTGAACGCGCCGGACATCCGGTACAGCACCCGGCAGACTCCGGCCTGACGGTCCACATCAAACAGACTGAACG
>JANWZQ010000101.1 GCA_025054835.1 Chthonomonadaceae bacterium | reverse complement strand
ACAACTTCACTGACGCGCCGCAGAACATGGGCTTTCTAACCATCGGCCTGCTCTACGGGGGAGGAGACTTCGGTGCATCGCTCTGTGCCGCGGTGAATTGCGGGTATGATGCCGAGCTGGTAGGAGGGGCGCTCGGGGCGATCCTCGGGATCCTGCGTGGCCGCAGCCGGATCCCCGAGGAGTGGGCACGCCCCGTTGGCGATGTGATAATCCCCGGGTACGGTCTGAGAGATATGGATCCGCCCGTAACGTTGATCGAGGTGGCGGAACGCACTGTGGTGGCCGGCATGCGCGTGATTGCGCGTCGATGCGCCGACGTAGAGGTGATCGGTCCTGAAGGGGGCCGGGATGCAACGCGCACGCCTTCCATGACGGGAGAGACCGAGCCTGTGGAGGACTCGCTCACCGATGAGAGCTTCCTGCTACCTCCGCCTCCGTTGCCTCTTGGGGATGATGTGACGGAGAGTGAGGGCCTGCCCGGGGGCGTGCCGGATCCGCATGCAGTGCCGCCCTCTGCAACAACGCCGGCGCGTAGCAGCGAGCCCGGGATGGAGGAGACGATCCCTCCAGTGCAGCCGGTCAGCGAGCAACCGGCAGCACCGATCCATACCGGGGCTACGTCCAGCCCGGGCGTCATGCCTCGTCTCACTCCCGACTACACCACAGCGATTGCCTGGGCGGACAATACACTGGTGAAGCCTCTTCTGGTGACTCCACCTACGGCCATGATGGCGCAGGCGGGCCCATTTCGTGTAGTCATGGACACAGGAGAGGCACCCAGCATCGGGTTCGGTCATCCAAGAAGTCTTGTTTTTACCGTTGTCAATCAGGGGGCGGAGCCTTTCAGTGGTCGGATCACGTTGCTGGTTCCGGCAGGATGGCAGGTCGATGCCCCGCCACAATTTGGACAGCGGCAGTACATTGCGGCGAGTACCGGCATTCTACGCGCCGAGTATCGCCTGCTGGTTTCCGAGGGGCAGGGGCGCATTGAGATCGCCAATGCGGTGGTGCTCCGTTTGACGCCGGAAGGGGAGGAGACCTCTTACGATGCCGAATTTGTGCTGATGGGAGCCTCCTGCTGGTGGTGCGTGGGCCCCTTCGCCAATTTCGATGGGGAGGGCTTCGATCGTTCTTATCTGCCAGAGGATCGGCCCGGGTTGCATGAGACCTACACGAACCGCATGCATCAGACAGTCCGGTGGGAGAAATGGGTGTTTCCCGAGAGCACGTTGGATCTGGAGCCTCTGTTCAAGGGCTCGGCAGGGGTCTGCTACGGACAGACGATCCTGCACAGTCCGGTCGCTCGTGAGGCGCGGCTGGTTGCCAGCACAAATAGTGGCGTCAAGATGTGGTTGAACGGTGCGCTGGTGTTGCGGCGCTTCCAGAGGGAGGTATTTCGCCCGCAGGTCGGCAGTGGCAACTGGGCGGTGGACGTACACCTGCAGGCCGGGCCGAACGTGGTGATGGTGAAATGGGTGCGAGGGAACGAACCATATCAGTTTAACCTGAGCGTGAGCGATCGCTCAGGCAGGGGATTGCCGGAGGTCGGCAACACTTCCTGGTGAGATAGCGAAGACAGAACAGAGGGCGCTCGTGCAGATCACGGCGCCCTCTGTTCTTCTGCAGGTAGCGATTAGCGGCGACGGCGCGCTGCCAGACCGATGCCGAGTGTGGCTATGCTCATTAGAAGCGCGATCGGGCCGGGCTCGGGGACGGACGCAACCATGCCAAATGCGTGGTTGTAGATGCCCCCGAAGCCACCGACAGAGAAGTTGTTGCTGCCTACCACAGGTGGTGAGGTGGTCAGGAACCAGCGGCCCGTGGAGTTCCCCAGCGTACGCGCCTGCACGAAGCCGTCACTGGGAACTGAAAGGAGCGTCCCGAACGTGATCGTCCAGATGAAATCGCCAGAAGTCGGGAAGGCGACCGCGAACGTGTTTATCAGGTTGGCGCCTGAATCGTAGAACTCAAACTGCAGCGCCCGGTTCAGCGGTGCCACATTGCCGCTGAACCGTACACCCCCCACGAACTGGAAACGAGTGAGGTTGAACGTGGGGGTAGGTGCGATGGAATCATAGTCGTCGAATCCAAGTACTCCGCTGGCGGGGGCAAATGCCGCGTAGGGGCCCGCGATGCCCAGATAGACCGTCTGGTCCAGCGCGGCGACCGAGAGAGCATCGACGGACTGGTACTCCAGCGTAACACCGGGGAAGAACTGGGCGCGGGCCGTTCCAGTGATGGCCAGTGCGGTCAGGACAGCAAAACTGCAGAACAGCTTTTTCACAAGAGCTCTCCTTCTTCTGGTAGTGTCATGTGGGAAATCAGGGAGAAACGTCGGTGTTGCACCTGCGCTGGCGCGGCCCGGGCAGCGCAGTGCTGATTGTCTGTACTGCACAAAGCGTACCAGAACGGTTGCTCACAGCAAAATCCCCGTAGATCTGCGTGGTATTCTCCGGAAGCAGGTACAGGTGCCGGGAAGTTCCGGGGGTGAGCAGGATTTCCGGGCTCCGGTGTGGAAACCTCAGCTCACACTGGAGATCGCGTTCGGGATAATGACCGATGATGGTATTGATGGACGCTGCAGCGACGCCGGAACAGATAGAGGCCGTGATGGAGCGGATCCGTTCTTTCCGCATGCAGGCGTTGCGGCTGCCGGGAGACGATCATGTGGCGATCGGCGTGGCCAGCGCGATTCCTGCCGATGTCCGGCCCGTACTTTATGATGCGCTCTCCATTCTGCCCGGGGTCAGCCGGGTGGTGCATATCAGCCGTCCGTACAAGCTGGCCTCACGGGAGTTCCACCGTGTGGACACCGTTGTCGATATCAGAGGGGTGCGGATCGGTGATCGGGAGTGCGTGATCATGGCCGGCCCTTGCTCTGTGGAGAGCCGTGAACAGATCGTGGAGACAGCACTGGCGGTACGTGCTGCAGGCGCCCGGATCCTGCGCGGAGGGGCCTACAAGCCCCGTACGTCCCCGTATGCGTTTCAAGGACTGGGAGTGGAGGGCCTGCGGTTGCTGCAGGAGGCCGGTCAGAGAGCCGGGCTGTTGACGGTCACCGAGGTCATGGCCCCGGAGGATGTGCCGGTTGTTGCGGAACATGCGGACATATTGCAGATCGGGGCGCGCAACATGCAGAACTTCCCACTTCTCATTGCGGCGGGAAGGTCTGGCCACCCGACACTGCTCAAGCGGGGCCCCAGTGCCTCGCTCGATGAGTTTCTTCTGGCTGCGGAATACCTGTTACATCATGGTACGGCGAACGTCATACTCTGCGAGCGCGGGGTTCATCCGCTCGACAGAGCGTACACGCGCAACACGCTGGACCTGAGTGCCGTGCCCGTGCTCAAGCACGTTTCACACCTGCCCGTCATTGTGGATCCGTCGCACGGGGTGGGGGTAGCCCGGTATGTGCCTGCCATGGCCCGCGCGGCCATCGCGGCGGGCGCTGACGGGTTGATGGTAGAGGTGCACCCGGACCCTGAACGTGCCCTTTCCGACGGAGCCCAGTCTCTGACCCCAAAACAGTTTTCCACCCTGATGATGGAGCTGCGTCGCGTGGCGGAAGCGGTAGGGAGAAGCATTGCTCCGGCGCCGTGAATTACTTGCTGCGGGCTCCAAATGCCACTATTACGTCCAATGGAGGTCGTGTCGTGAACTCGTCATCTGCTGGCGCGAACGCCGGAACTCCGGTGAGCGATTACTGGCTTGCCAATCGAGGCATCCTCTTTCTTGCAAGTTGTATTGCTCTCATCGTGACTGCCATGTCGTTCGCCATTCGTGGCGATATCATGGGCGATCTCAGCACGAATTTCAACCTGACCAAAGAGCAGGTAGGCGCGATCGCGGGACCGGCGTTCTGGGGATTCACGCTGGCCATGGTAATCGGGGGGCCACTTTGCGACTTTCTCGGCATGGGGCGTCTGATGTTTCTGGCGTTTTTCGGGCACCTGATCGGGATCCTGATGACGATCTTTGCCACGGGTTTCTGGGGGCTCTATGGTGGCACGCTGGCGATCGGGCTGGCAAATGGCTTCGTGGAGGCTGCCTGCAACCCGCTGATCGCCACGCTCTATCCGGATGAGAAGATCAAGCGGCTCAATCTCTTCCACGTCTGGTTTCCCGGGGGTATTGTGATCGGCGGGCTGATTTCCTATGCGATCAGTCAGATGCAGCTGGGAGGGCAGCAGCACGGGTGGCAGATCAAAATGGCTACCATGCTGCTCCCGCTGGTGATCTACGGGTTGATGTTCTTCGGGAAGAAGTTTCCCGCCACGGAGCGTGTGGCCGCCGGTGTCTCCACCGCAGAGATGTTCCGGGAGTGTTTTCGGCCTTTCTTCCTGCTGTTCGCCTTCTGTATGATCCTGACCGCCGTGACAGAGCTGGGGCCGGGTCAGTGGATCCCTAACATTCTGACAGTGACGACCGGCGCTTCCGGCATTCTATTTCTGGTCTGGCAGAACGGCTTGATGGCCATCGGCCGTACGTTTGCCGGGCCGCTGGTGCACCGGATCTCACCCTCCGGGATCCTGCTGGGGTCGGCTGTCTTCTCGTTGATCGGTCTGTATCTGCTGAGCACGGCTAAGTCCGCGGGGCCTGCCTGGATTGCGGTGACTATCTTCGCCATCGGAGTCTGCTTCTTCTGGCCTACCATGCTGGGCAACGTTTCGGAGCGCTTCCCCAAGACGGGGCCACTCGGGCTTGCCGTGATGGGAGGGATTGGCATGCTGGCCAGTTCGTTCGCGCAGCCGATCATTGGCCGGCGCTATGATGAGGTTGCGGCGCAGACGGCAGGTCTGACCATGGAGCAATACAAGGCCATGGGGGACAAGATCCCGGTGGAGGCCCTGGCGGCCGGTGGGGCGGCGGGCCTGCAGCAGCTGGTGATCCTGCCACTGATCCTGATCTTTATTTTCGGCGGGATCTTCCTGTACGATAAGTCGCGTGGCGGCTACCGTCGGGAAGTGCTGATCCAGTCTCCAGAGGCGGAGAAGTCGCCGGTCGCCTGAGTGAGGCCGGGTCTGAACTGATCCCCACAGGGCTCCTGTCCAGTGTCTGGCAGGGGCCTTTCGCATACTTGGTTGCCCGGTGCTGCGTGGCACGCAACGTCCCCATCCCGGAGGGCGTACATAGCAGTGCCTGAACATGCAAGGCTTTCGAGAAAACGAAACGACGAAGGAGGTGCGCGCCGTGAGCCGAGACTTTGTTGCGTATCGCAAGCATTTGAAGGAGCACATTGCCCGTCTGCGCAAGCGCATACCGTCCTGCATCACGGGGTTCGGTCAGTTGCATCAGGAGGGAATGAAGGCCGGTGCGCTGGATGTGAAGCAGAAGGAGCTGATCGCTCTGGCGATCGGAATTGTGCAACACTGTGATGGATGCATCGCCTTTCATATGCATGAGGCGTTGTCGCAGGGAGCGACCCCGGAGGAGATCTGCGAGGCTATTGGCGTTGCCGTGGTGATGGGGGGCGGGCCGGCTCTGATGTATGCGGCGCACGCAATGGAGGCGCTGGAGCAATTTGCGGGGACGAACGCTCCTGCGCCCACTGCTGAAGGCGCGTTGTGAACCCTCTCTGAGCCTGTGTGATAAGCGAAGAACCGTTCCGATGAGAAGCTCGGAACGGTTCGGACGCAATGTGGCCGAGCGGAATAGCTAAATTTCGTACAGGTGGCGCGGGATCTCAACCCGGGTTCCCCGGGCCATCGCCTCATTGGCCTTGATGATCGGCACGGTGGCATGCAATCCTTCGATTGCGTCACAGAGGACCGGCTTGCCTTCCCGAATGCTGGCCGCCCAGTTATGGAACTCCAGATCATAGGAGGTCTTATCCTCTGCAGAGGTCGTCAGAGTCGTCTCGCCGATTTTCGCGCCCGTCGTGAGCTTCTTGGTGGCAGAGGCGTTCAGAACAAGCCCTTCCTTGCCGTTGGCACCCTTCTCTTTGGCAGTGTACTGCGCCCAGTCGAGGGTCTCAGCTTTCGGTTCCTGGTAGAGCAACCCTTTCTCCTTCGCGCCGTCTCCCGCGATGGTGATCAGGGTGCCTCTGTCGCCCATGAACTCTTCCGAGCACCCGTCGAACTGGTTGGACGTGATGGACTGGTAGATCATCTTGACGCCGCTCGGGTACTCGAAGATGCACTGTACATTGTCCCAGACTTCACGACCGTCTTTCCAGTAATCGATACCTGCCATGCCGCACACGGCACTCGGGACCTCGTTCAGGAACCAGTTTGCGACATGCGTCTGATGGCTTCCCAGCTCTGCCATCAATCCCTGTGAGGTGCGCTTGTAGAGCCGCCAGTTGACCAGGTGCTCCGGGTCCTTCCAGTAGTCCTGCCAGGCCAGAATGCGCCCGCCCTGGGGTACGGTGCGCCTCCAGGAAGCGTTCCGGTTCCATTGCGCCCGAATGTGCGTGATCCTGCCGCAGACCTTTTTGCTGTGGATCAGCTCATAGGCGTGGTTATAGCTGACCGAGGAGCGCCGGCTGTGCCCGATCTGCAGGACTTTGCCCGTGCGTCGGGCCGTGCGTGCCATCTCTTTTGCGTCCTCGATGGTGTAGGCCATCAGTTTCTCGCAGAAGACATGCTTGCCTGCGTTCAGGGCATCGATCGTCATGGGGGCGTGCAGTGGGAGCGGAGTTGCAATGATGACGGCATGAATGTCCTTGCGTTCCAGCAACTTACGGTAGTCGGTGTAGGCGTCATCGTCGGGCACCTGAGCGATCCGTTTGGCGGCATTCAGGTTGGGCTCGAACACGTCGCAGACGGCGACGCAGGTGACGCCCGGTACTTTCAGAACGGTACGCAGATTGGCCTGTCCCTGAGAGCCGACCCCGATGGCTCCGATACGCAGGGGTTCGACTTTACCCGGGTTCCCCTGGGCAGTTGTTGCGGTCCATCCCAGGCCGAGCAGGGAGGCTGTCAGAGCCGACTCCTGCAGAAACTCCCTGCGGGACAACGCGTGAATACGGATCGTTTCCATGGTCCATCTCCGACGACATGCTAGAATGGGCGGGCTGCGTGCTGCGCGAGCCTCTGTCTCCCGCTTATTCGATCGGGATCACCCGTGTTCCTGCTCCCCGGATGTTTCCGAAGCAGTGGAGTGCGCCGGGAGCAAGATCCAGAGCCGGATCGGGCAGCAGGACGACACCCAAGTCCGGGCGCCTCTGGCAGAACTGCCGTGTCCATTCTTCTCCCTGCACGGAGAATGCCGTCGACAGTGCATCGCCTTCAGCAGCATCACGCGAGAGTACGGAGATCTGTGCGAATCCCGGCACCGGTGTACCGGTGCGCGGGTCAAAAATGTGGCTGATCCGCTTTTCGCCAATGGTGACGAAGTGCTCCGTGGTGCCCGATGTGGACAGGGCTGCATCGGCCAGCAGGACCTTCGCCAGCAGGCGTTCCTCCTGCAGAGGGTGTGTGATGCCGACAGGCCATCCCTCCATATCCGGCGGATGGCCCAGAGCGACGATGGAGCTCTGGCCACTGTGTACGAGCGCGCAGGTGATCTCGTGGTCGCGCAGGAAGTCGGCAGCGCGTTGAACGATCCAGCCTTTGCCGACCGCGCCGAGGTGAAGCTCGATGCAGGGGGTGAGGAAGCGGATGGTACTCTCCACTTCATCCAGGACAACGTGCTGCCATCCGATCTGTCGCGTGATCGTTGCTATTGCGTCGGGATCCGGGGCGGGCACCGGGTTTCCCTGGACTCTACCCTGCCGGAAGAACCCCCAGAGGCGTACCAGCCGGCCTGCGGTGGGGTCGAAAGCGCCATCTGTGAGAGCACTCCAGTGACGCAGGCACAGAAGAAGCTCCAGAATGAGGGGAGGGAGGACTACCGGTTGCGTGTACGCCTGCCGGTTGATCTGACAGAGCACGCTGTCCGGTTCGAAGTGACTCAGCTGACGTTCCAGTTCCTGAACCAGTTCCAGAGCTGCGTAGCCAGTCTGCTTCAAATGCCCGGCGTCATCACCACCGAGGTAGATCTCGAAAGAGCTACCCAGAGCGGGGCGCGATACCCGGATCAGATGAGCAGGGCGCGAGCACATCGAGCCGGTTTAGAACTTATCAGTTTCCACCTGAAGCCGGATCTGCCGCAGGACGCTGGCAGCGCGCTCGCAGTCGTCCTGACTGCCGGTGTACGCGATGGCGCGGCCCCGGGTGTGCGCCTCCCACATGATCTGCACACAACGGTTGAAGTCATAGCCGGTTGCTTTCTGCAACTGTGCGACAACTTCCATCATCTCGTGATAGTCGTCGTTGTAGAGGATCACCACGTAGGGGCCTTCGTCATCGATAACATCCTCGGAGTGCAGATCCGGCAGTACGCGTTCCAGCGTATGGGGATCGGTAGACATCGGTCACGTTCCCTCCACAATGCATTTCATGGAGCTTTTCCATTTCAGTATAACGCGACACAGGAGAGGGTGTCAAGGAACGTGGCGCGCAGTCGTGTATGTCATGCTTTCGCGTCACGGTGGTTCCTGGCGCTCTGGTGGTACGGATGATTTACCCGATCATGAAGGTGTTTGAAGGCGATCAGAGGAAGGGGATTGAGGGGGTGTCACAGGTTGCGCGGGTTGTTTCTGCGCGTGGGCCGTTATGCGAGCCGGTCGGGTACGCAACCAGCCGGGGAGAGAGCTCCATCCGGACAGAACCATGTTCAGTATTCGGACGATAAAACACGCCCGGTCACTGCGGGCGTGCGAGCGTGGGGGCAGAGAGTCGGGATCACCTGGCAGGCCGGGGATCGCCGTCATGATCCGATCTACAGCCTGCTTGCGTTCTTGTAACGACGGGAGTGGCATGATGTGTGGCCACTCCCGTTTCAGAGTGCAGTCGATATGTTGCAGGGAGCGATAGACTTCCGCGCAGGCCGGACACTCCAGCAGGTGAGTGGCGATCTCTGCATACAGCGATGCCTCCAGTTCTCGATCATGAAAGGCAGGCAGGTGCGCTTCTACCAGAAGACAGACATCTTGCGAGGCATAGTTCCCGGGGAGCTGCGCTCCGGTAGCAAGAGGCACTGGCGCGGCGGCATCAAGCGTGCTCTCTCCCGGGGGGAACGGCTCTCGATGGTCACGATGTTTTCGAGATCGACTCAGCATAAGACTTTTTCCTCCAGCACGTCACGCAGGTGGATGCGCGCGCGGTGCACCCAGGATTTGACACTGTTGACCGGCACTCCCATTGTCTGCGCGATTTCTTCATAGGACATTTCTTCCATGATACGCAGGGCCAGGGCGGTGCGTTGTTGCGCGGGCAGACTCTCCAGAGCCTGATGGATTTGCTGCACCCGATCAGCTCGCAGCAATGTCTCTTCTGGCGTATCTCTGGAGATCACCATACTTTCCTCGAACATGTCGAGTGAGCAGGAGCGTGCAGCCGCGCGTGAGGCGGCACTCTGCCGCCAGTTCAGGCACAGGTTCACAGTCAGACGGTACAACCATGCGAGAAACGCGCCATGCCCGGTGTACTGCGGCAGAGCGTTGCAGGCGCGCACAAAAGCTTCCTGCGTGGCGTCCTCAGCATCCTGTCGGTGGCACAGAACGCGGTAGCAGAGGCGGTACACGGCATCGTAGTGCCGTTCTACCAGCGTGCGGAAGGCGTCGCGATCACCTGACAGGACACGTGTGACCAGTTGTTCATCTGTTGGAAACTGCACGTTCATTGCTTGCCCGGTGTGTTCAAGAGCTTCTGCTCCCACTGCGGCGCGTGGACCACGCCTGCCGTGCAGATTGACAGGAGAGGAGCAGAAAAAGTTGCGTCGTGGCAGAAATTTTTGTTTCCTGCGGGCGCGCCTTTTTCCTTGACACCGGTGTGTTGCTCGGGTATACTGTTCCTCGCCGCGTCAAGAGCGCGGAGCCTGCATACACCAGAGCGTGTTGCGCAGGAGAGACTGTCGGTGAGATCCCGGCAGTCAAACAGTGTTCATTGACAGTTTGATGGTTGCAGGATAGCAGAGCGAGGAAAAGCACACGGGAGAGGCATCACGCGTGCGACGAAGCGCTTTGGGCGCACGCCTTCTGCATACTGTGTGGCGGCTCCGGGCTCGTGTTCTCGAGCGTT
>JANWZQ010000096.1 GCA_025054835.1 Chthonomonadaceae bacterium | reverse complement strand
TACGATGGCGTGCAGCCCATTTTCGATCACTACAATCTGGAGACAGAGATCGAGCGTCTGACCCGGCGCAAGGTCTACCTGAAATCGGGAGGCTCGCTGGTGATCGATGAGACCGAGGCGCTGACGGTGATCGACGTGAACACCAGCAAGTTCACGGGCAGCAGCAGTCTTTCCGAGACGATCGTGAAAACCAATCTGGACGCGGCGGCGGAGATCGCGCGGCAGTTGCGCCTGCGGGATATCGGCGGGATCATCGTGATCGATTTCATCGACATGAACAACGCGCGGGATAAGCAGGCAGTGCTGAAGGCGCTGGAGAGCGCGTTGAAGAAGGATCGGTCGCGCACCAAGATCTCGAACATCAGTCCACTGGGTCTGGTAGAGATGACGCGCAAGCGGACCGGGGAGACGCTGACGGCCTTTCTAACAGACGAGTGCCCGCAATGCAGGGGGCGAGGCCACCTGCCGACGGCAGAGTCGGTGAGCCTGCAGCTGGAGCGCGACATCCGGCGGCAGGCAAGCCGGGAGAGCAAGAAGGATGCGCTGATGGTCCGATGCTGTCCGGAGGTAGCGGAACTGATCATTGGTCCGGAGGGGGCGGCGATCGCGGAGATCGAACGTGATCTGCAGCGCGCCATATATGTGCGCGCGGATATGGACGCGCACGTGGAGCAGTACAGCGTGGAGCCGATGGAGATGGCCGAGGCGGAGAAGCGCCGCCCGAACTTCCGACGGGCACAGGTGGTGGAGTGCCGGATCGCTCGTTCCCTGCTGAAGGAGGGTGGGAAGTGCATCGGCTGGGCGGACGGCTACATGATCGATCTGGATGACGGGTCTCGCTGGATCGGGCAATGCGCCAAGGTGCGCATACAGGAGATACGGCGGTGGTTTGCAACGGGACAGGTGATTCCCGGTACGAACCGCCCTCTGGAGACCTGAGGCCCTGCGTTCAGTGGAGAGCCCGTCGTGCGGGTGGTGACGCGTGCGGGGTGTGCTGAACTGTGTTCGGTACGGCGTAGGGCGCTGTACGTTGCCAGATCCGGACGCCGCTACGTGGCTCCTGCCAGGCCAGCCGCCAGCAATGCGCGTACGCGCGCAGGTAGGGATCGGTGTACTGTCGGGTTCGGGACCAGGGCCATGCGTCCTGCAGGAGGTAGTCTACCTGCCTGCGGCGCGCGGCCTGTTCCTGTACCGCCGGCCGGGGGTGCGGCTCGATCTGGATGGACGGGCGATCGGAGTAGAGGAACAGGAGGTAGGCCGGTCGTCCCATGATGACGCTGTCGGGCGGGGTGTGCGCGCGCAACCAGGTTGCGGCCGCGTAGAAGCCCGCCTCGGCCAGAGTGCGGCCGAAGGGGAAGCCGGGCAGGACGGGCAGACGTTCTCTCTGGATGATGGTGAGGTGTACCTGCCCGAAGTAGGCCAGCAGGAGCGCGGCAGAAGTCGCTGCCAGAGCGTTGCGTGCTCCGGCGGGAAGGTGCGGTGGTAGCCTTCCGGCAAGGGACTCGACGCCAAGGAAGAGGAACAGCAGGAAACAGGGGAGTAGCGGCACCAGGAAGCGCGGGTCACGCCAGGGCCAGAGCGCAGTGAGCACCCAGAAGAGCGCGGCAAATCCAGCGGCCAGTGTGAGGCCGCGCTGCCATGCAACAACGCCTCCGGCAAGGATGAGGAGGCCCATGGGCACAGCGAGCACCCAGAAGAGGGTGTTCCAGAGGGGTGCATGCCGGCTCATGGTGTGAAGCACGGCGCGTGGGATCATGCCGAGGTAGACCGGGAATCCTTCACGGACGCGCTCGAGGAGCCCGGCAGGGGTGAGCGGAATACGCCCGGCACCGGCGCGCGTGGGGTCACGCAGGGTGAACTGGTCGAGGTAGGTGGCGTGCTGTGTGCCGGGTGGCGCGTGCCGGATAATGTGCTGATTGCGCCACTGCCATCCTGCGGACACGACCAGCGCGACTGTGAGTGCGATAATCCCCCAACGGTAGCCAGAGCGTCGCCAGAACGTGATACTGAGAGCCAGCAACAGGGCGAGGCCGGCGGTGCGGGTGAAGAAGGCGAGTGTGGCACAGAGGAGGGCCAGAATGCGGCGCCAGACGGCGCCCTTTTCTGTTGCTGCGGTCGCGTGACTGTCGGTCTCGACGAGGGTGATGGCGGCGAGGCAGAAGAACAGGAAGGGCGCCTCGGACATGACTTCGTTGGCGTAGGAGGCGAACGCGGGGGCTGTGGCAGCTGTGATCAGGGCGGCGGTACGGAGTGTTCGGGGGAGCCCGGAACGTTCCAGCAGCAGGGCCAGCAGCGGCAGGGTAGCGAGCAGGAAGAGCAGCTGCAACACTTTGACGAGCAGAATGACCTCGCCGGCGGGGTGTCCGGTGATCCGGATGCAGAGCGCAATAATGGCTGGAAAGAGGGGGGGGTAGAGCGTGTCCAGCGGACGGTCTGGCTGGTTGAGCAGGCGCAGCTCTCCGGAGCGGGCCAGCGAGGTGCCGAGAGTGAGGTAGCGGCCCGCATCGTTGGCGGGGTTGGGGTAGGGAGTGACCTGTGCCAGCCAGAGAGCGCCAAGCAGCAGCATGCTGACAAGGGTTGGCCCGTGTTGCCGGAGACGCTGAAAGGCAGCGATGTTTGCGGGTCCTGTGGCAGCCATCGCGCAGATACTCCTCCGTTCTACCGGATCAACAGAGGGCTGACTGTTGCGCACCGTTGTGTGCAGGCGGTACGCGCATCCGCATGGTGGCGCCCTGCTGATGGAAGCAGGGGTTATCGCCGGGTTCGTCGAGCAGCAGGTGAGAGTCGAGGTCGATGAATTCGAAAGCGCCAGTACCGCAGGCAAGGGCAAGGGAGACCGCGATGCTGTAGCGGGTCTCCAGCATGCATCCCAGCATGAGCCGTCGGCCTGCGGCGCGCGCAATCGGCAGGATCTCCAGAACGCCGGCGATACCGCTCTTATTGATTTTGCAGTTGAAGCCGTGCACCCCGGTTTCGGTGACGAGGCGCAGGGCCTCCTGCGGGGTGCGGCAGCTCTCGTCGGCAAAGACCGGGACCGGGGAGCGGGTCGCGACGAAGTGCAGGCCCGTGAGGTCTTCTTTCGCGACCGGTTGTTCAAGCAGTTCGATCTGTGCGCCGGCTACGATCAGGCGTTCCACGAAGCGCAGGGCGTTTTCAGGAGTGAAGGCCTGATTGGCGTCGAGGCGGATGCGGGCGTGCGGTGCGGCGCGCAGGACGTCCTGTACGCGCGCGCAGTCTTCTTCTACGTCCGGGCTGCCCACCTTGATTTTGAAGGTCCGGATGCCTCGCTGCCATGCGCGCATGGCCAGCGAGGCCGCTTCCGGGACAATCGGAATGGTGATGTCGGTTTCAGCCGTTGTGGTAGCGCCTCCCCACAGTTGCCAGAGGCCAATCTGTGTGGCCTGCGCCCATGCGTGCAGGACGGCCATCTCGAGGCCACATCGTGCGCTGGGGCTTTCGGGCGCGAGACGGGCGATGGTCTCAAAGGCGATGCGATAGCGCGTGACGTCGATGCCGATCAATTCCGGGCGGATGCGTTCCACAGTCTGCAGGACGGACTCACGGGTTTCTCCGGTGACGTATTGCGCGGGCACCGACTCACCACGCGCCTCGATGCCGTCGTCCGTGGTGAGGAGTACGGCGACGCCCCGGGCTGTAGCGGAACGTCCCTGTGAGGTCACGAAGGGGTGATGCAACGGGGTCTCGAAGAGGGCGGTCTGGATCCGGACGATGCGCGACACGGTGTGACTCCCTGAGCGTGCTGGTGCGTTCAGTCTCCTGTGGGAGCGGATTGCCGGGCGCGCCGACCGTTTCTGGCAGCGCCGAACTGTGGTGTGCGAGACCTGCCTGTGCTCTTTTCAGAGTATTTGCAGGCGAATTCCTGATCGGGCAGCGGCTTGCCTTCGGCGTCGATCCTGAGCAGGGTGCGGCACCGGGGGTACTTACTGCACCCCAGAAAGGGGCCGAGGCGGCTCTGACGCAAGACCATGACGCCGCCGCGTCCTTCGGGGCACACGTATTCCGTGGCGTTGGGAGGCGTGGCGGGATCCGCAGGCGCGGAGTTGTCCAGCCCGCAGGGAAAGTCCGGGCCCTCTGCCGGCTTGCCTTCCGCGTCGAGTTTGATGATTTTCTTGCACTCCGGGTATGCGCTGCACCCGAGGAAGGGGCCGTAGCGCCCCTGACGCAGGAGCATCACCTTGCCCCGGGGGCAGTGGTATTCGGTCTCTACAGGCTCGGGGCGCAGTTTCTCCATAGCCGTTTTTGCTGTAGCGACCGACTGCGCGAAAGGCCCGTAGAACTGGCGTAACAGGCCGACCCACTCCACCTTGCCCTCTTCGATCTCGTCGAGGCGCGTCTCCATTTCCGCCGTGAATCCGACGTCCATGATATCCGGGAAGTGCTTGATGAGCTGATCCGTCACTTTGAAGCCGAGTTCCGTGGGGACGAAGCTTCTGCCCTGCAGGTCCACGTAGCCGCGATCACGGATCGTGGAGAGAATGGACGCATAGGTGCTGGGGCGTCCGATGCCACGTTCTTCCAGTGCCTTGACGAGTGTGGCCTCGGTGTATCGCGGCGGGGGCTCTGTGAAGTGTTGGCGCGGTTCCAGACGGATGAGGTCGAGCAGTTGCTGCGGGGTGAGCGGTGGCAGAGGCGGTTGCTCGTCCTCGGTGGGCGTGTCGGTATCGCGTCCTTCCACATAGACCCGGGTGAAGCCATCGAATTTCACGGTGGTGCCTGTGGCGCGGAACAGGTAAGGAGTGTCTCCGGTGCCGGGACCTGCGGCATGGATGTTGACGGTGGTGACGTCCAGCACGGCCGATTGCATCTGGCTGGCGACGAAGCGTTGCCAGATCAGTCGATAGAGCGCAAGCTGTTCCGCGGAGAGGTATTGCGCGATGCTATCGGGCTCGCGGAAGGTGGAGGTGGGACGGATGGCCTCATGAGCATCCTGGACGAGCCCCCGGGTTTTGAACTGTCTGGGGCTCGGAGGGAGGTACGCGGGGCCGTATTTTTCGGTGATGTAGCGCCGGGCCTCGTCCTGCGCTTCAGCCGCGACGCGCACAGAGTCGGTACGCATGTAGGTGATGAGGCCTGTACTGCCCTGTGGTCCCAGCTCAATCCCCTCGTACAGTTCCTGCGCGACGCGCATGGTGGTACGGGCGCTCATGCCGAGCTTGCGCGAGGCCTCCTGTTGCAGAGTGCTGGTGATGAACGGGGACGGGGGGTTGCGTCTCTTCTCGCTTTTACGCACCTCGGCGACCGTGTAGGCGGCGCCTTCCAGATCGGCTATGATGGCCGCAACCGCGTCTTCATTCCGGGGTTCCAGCTTCTGTCCGCCCCGGGAGTGCAACCTGGCAGGAAACTCGAAGCGAGGCTCCGGATCGACAGGAGTGAGGAAAGCGGTGAGGGTCCAGTACTCTTCCGGGACGAACTCCCGAATTTCCCGCTCGCGTTCGCAGATAAGGCGTACGGCGACAGACTGAACACGTCCTGCGGAGAGGCCTCGCTGTATTTTTCTGGAGAGCAACGGGGAGAGCTGGTACCCGATGAGCCGATCCAGAATGCGCCGGGCCTGCTGCGCGTTGACGCGGTTCATATCGATCGCGCGTGGCTGGCGGATCGCCTGGAGTACGGCCTGTTCGGTGATCTCGTTGAACTGGATCCTGCGGGGCTCTTTGAGCTTGAGAGCCTCCGCAAGGTGCCATGCGATGGCTTCCCCTTCGCGGTCGGGGTCGGAGGCGAGGTAGACGACAGGCGCGTCCTTCACGGCCTGTTTGAGCTTCTGAATGACGGACTTACGCTCGGGGATGATCCGGTAGGCGGGGCGGAAATCGTTCTCGACGTCGACACTCAACGACTTTTCCGGCAGGTCCCGCACGTGCCCCATGCTGGCCTCGACCTGATATGCATTGCCGAGGTATTTTTGCAGGGCCTTGATTTTGCCCGGCGACTCCACAATGACCAGTGGTTTTGCCATGGCGCTGAGCAGTACCTCCGTTACCAGAAAGTCGCTGGTTTCCTGAAACGCCCGCGGGGCGCGGGATATGGTACCTCTGCCGGGGTCGTTTGTCAAGGAACGCTAGAAGATGCGCAGGGAGAGGGTGAAGCCACTGGGGTCTACCCCTCCAATCCGTTCGACGAACCGGTAGCCCGCCGAGAGCGTCAAAAAACGTGTGAGCGGCCACTCCACACCGGCCGAGAGGCCCGGCGTGAAGTCAGTCACGTTGCGCTGGATGCGGTCGGAACGGATATTGCCAACAAACAACCCGGCGGAGAAGTAGGGACGCAGCTGCCCGATTACCCGTGGACGGGTGATGCGGAGGGCCGGGCCGAACAGGACGAACTGATTGCCCCCGGTGAAGGGGAAAAAGCGGTCGTTGACGGTGGCAATCTGTATGCCTCCGGACAGTTCCAGCCGATCTCCGATGCGCAGGGGACGGGCGTAGATTTCGGTCTCGTTGTAGAACTGCACGCTACCAAGGGCCTCGCGTCCGGACGAGGCTGTGAAGAAGTAGGCGCCGTTGGAGAGGAAGCCGCCGACAGCCCGCTCGATGGGGCCCTGCGCGCGGATGGGAGACGACAGGAGGAGACCCGTGCCGATCAGGAAAGCGGGTAGGGACGTGCGGAATGCACGTAGCGCGTAACGCAGGGGGAGGGGAAACATCCTGTGACCTCCTTTGAGCCTGTAGAACTGCGCCCGGAGGCGCTCATGTGCAGTATACCTGAGCCGGGGAGCAGATTACGGCTCCGGTGGGCGTTCCTGTCTCATTTTCTGGCGTTGTACGTCTTCTTCTCAAGGGGGCGGTACCGCCAGTGCCGCAGTTCCTGTACGTTCCCTCTGCGTTTCCGAGAACTGCGGGCGGATAATAGTAACAGTGGCGGGCTTCTGATGCCATTAGCAGAGCATCGGAAGCCTTGTACTCCCGGATGCACATGCATGGTGCCCGGCGTGCGCCGGGTATACCGGTACCCCTGGAGGTTTTCCATGCGGTCTTCCCTGCTCTGGAGAGCGCCGTTGAGGCGCTGGAGCTGCCGGGCACCAGGTTTCACACTGGTGGAGCTGCTGGCAGCAGTGCTGGTGCTGGCGATCCTGATGGCGGTCGCGTTGCCACTCTATCTGTCGGCTGTAGCGAGTTCGGCTCGTCGGACCGCACGCGGCAACATGCACACGCTGGTCAACGCCGAGCAGGTGTTCCGCCTGAAATACGGCTACTACACACGTACCCCGCAGAACCTGGTGAACAGTAATGTGATCGATAAGCTGCCGGTTGGCCCGGGGGATACGCGGTACACGTTGCATCCCGGCGAGGACCCGGACAACCCTGAAGGGGCCGATAGCGCGCTGCCAGACGGGCGCACGGTGCCTCCGGGTGGGGTGGCGGTATGTGGCTCGGATGCCCGTCTGGGAGCTGCCGGTGACTACGGGTGTTTCATTCCCGGGCAGGACACCGAGTAGTCGGTGTGGCAACTTGACACGCCGTGCCCCGCAGTCTATAATGCAATATGTCGACCCGACCTGTCACCCGCGCCGGTGTTTCACGACCTGCGGCCTCTCCTCGTGTGCGAAGAGCGCAGGCGCGTCGCCGTAGCTGGCGGGTGCGCCTCAAGACGCTGGCCGCGCTGGTGTTTCTGCTGCTGGAGACGCTGGTCGCGATCGTTCTGGTCACCATCCTGATTGTGTTCTGGAAGTTCTCCCGCGAGCAACTGCCGCACATGGATCTGGTGATCAACGACACGCGTGCGCCGGTGGCTACTACGGTCCTCTCCGAAGATGGGGTGGTGCTGGCCCGTCTGGCTGTAGAGAATCGACAACCCATCTCCCTCAAAGAAGCTCCCAAACATCTGATTGACGCCACGATTGCTATTGAGGACCATCGGTTTTACGAGCACCCCGGTGTGGATGTGGTGGGTATTGTGCGTGCGGCGTGGACAAACCTGCGCGCGAACACTGTGCGGGAGGGTGCGAGCACGCTCACGCAGCAGCTGGTGCGCAACCTGCAACAGACCGGTGTGACCCGCGAGAAGCGTCTGGAACGCAAGGTGCGCGAGGCCCTGACGGCTCTGCGTCTGGAGCAGATCTACACCAAAGATGAGATCCTGCGGTTCTACCTGAACCATGTGTACTACGGCGCAGGGGCCTACGGGGTGCAGGCGGCGTCGCGCACGTATTTTGGCAAATCGGCCTACAAGCTCAGTCTGGCCGAGGCGGCGTTACTGGCCGGCCTCCCCCAGCGGCCTTCCGAGTACAATCCCTACGTCAATCTGCGTGCCGCGCTGGCCCGTCGCAACGAGGTGCTGCAACGGATGCACACATACGGCTACATCACGCAGGAACAGCGTGATCGGGCCATGGCAGAGAAGCCGAAGCTGATGCCACGGCGCCGGCGCCGGAATGTGGACTACAAGGCGCCCTACTTTGTCACCTATGTGCTCCGGCAGCTGACCGATCGCTACGGGGAGGAGTTCGTAGCTTCCGGGCTGACGATCGAGACGACACTTAACTGGGAGATGCAGAAAATTGCTGAAGAGACCCTGCGTCGGGGGCTGGAGCAGTCACCGGCCAATCAGGGAGCTCTGGTGGCGCTGGACCCGCGCACCGGCTACATTCGGGCCATGGTGGGCGGACGCAGCTTCTACGCGGACGAGTACAACGTGGTTACGCAGGGGATCGGGAGACAGCCGGGATCCACATTCAAGGTGTTCGGCTACACGACCGCACTGGAAGAAGGGCTGATCACGCTGGACTCTTACTTTCTGGACACTCCCTACCGGTATCCGGGTGATCCGAAGCGGCGTGTGGTGACCAACTACGGGGGAACGACGAGCGGACGGTCGATATCAGTGCGTCAGGCGATTGCGAGGTCGGTCAATACGGTAGCAGTGCGGGTTGCCGAGAAGGCAGGCATTAAGGACGTAATCCAGGTGGCCTATCGCATGGGGATCACCACGCCGTTGAAGCCCTATCTGTCGACAGCGCTGGGGGCTTCCGAAGTGCGTCCGCTGGATCTCTGTTCGGCCTATTCTGTGTTTGCTGCCGGGGGGGCCCGGTGCCTGCCAATGGCGATCGTCCGGGTGACCGATGCGGACGGGAATCTGGTCTACGAGCAGTTCCCACAGGTGCAACCCTCGGTGCTGAAGCCGAGCACCGTGGCGCAGATGGATGAGGCGTTGAAAGCGGTGGTAACCGGGGGGACCGGAACGCGGGCGCGAGGCACCGAGGCCAGCGGGATTATCGAGGAGGCGCGAGGCAAGACCGGTACCACCAACGACAACAAGGATGCATGGTTCGCCGGCTACACTCCGGAGTTGACCACCGTGATCTGGGTAGCGCGTATCGGGCGGGACAAGCGTTCTTACCCGATGCCGGGCACAACAGGCGGGCAGGTGTGTGCTCCGATCTGGCACGATTTCATGATCCAGGCGATCCCGATCCAGAAACGGTTCAAACTCAAGCAGCCGGTGAACACAGTGACCGTGCTGCCGATCCTGACCCCGGAGGAAAAGAAGCCGAAACCGTCGCGAGAAGCAGTGCAGATCCGGGAGACCCCCGATCCCCCTGCGGATGCGCCGAAACCGGCGCCAGAGGCTCCCGATGGGAATGTCCTCGAGGTCCCGGAGCCCGGGAGAGAAGCAGGAGATCCCGCTTCTGCAGGGGCCTCTGCAACATCGGACAGAACGACCGGAGCCACCCGGCCCGTTTCTCCCACACCAGCAGAGCCACCCCAGCGTGTATCTGCCATCGCTCCACCGCCTGCGCTGGCGACCCCGCCGGGAGGGGCGGCAGAGATCAGCGCGCCCCGTGCCGACGCGATCCCCTTGCGCGAGAGCAGTGTGGCCGCGCCTCCTGCAGGGGGCCTGCGCGCCAGTGCTCCCGGCGTGTCAATGTCGGTAGCAACGCCTGTGCGCTCCGCGCCGCCGCCCGAAATGCGTACAGTGAGGATCTGTGTGGACTCCAACGCACTGGCGCACGATTACTGCCCGGCATATCGAAACGTCACCCTGAGCGCGCGGCAGGCGCGCCAGCTGGGGCGATGTCGAATGCACCGTCCGCCACCGGGAGAGGGATAGTCAGGTTACCGCGTGCGCCGGGTTCCGGGCAGGGCGACAGCGGAGGCGCGTCGCTCCAGATAAGTTCTGGCGACCCGGAGCACCTCCTCACATGTGACGGCCTGCAGGCGTCCGGGGAGTTCTGCATCGAAGGCGTATCCTCGTCCCATAACCTCGTACCACCCCAGCAGGAAAGCGCGGTCGCGGGCACGTTCGTGGCGGAGGGCGTTACGACCGATCGCGACGTTGCGCGCTCTGCGCAGTTCCGCGTCGGAAGGCGGGTCCGCCAGCAGGCCCTGTAGCTGTGCCTCGAGGAGCCGTAACGCAATGGCCCCCGGATCTCGCTCTTCCAGGACCGGTGTGGTGAGCGGGCGTCGCGTGTCCCACTGCAGGTAGGCGATGAGTGGTTCGCCGCGTTCCGGACGGTAGATGGTGCCGACGTTGTAGCCGACGCCAAGTGCGTCGCGAATGCGGCGGAACAATCGAGAGGCGTGCCCGTCGCCGAGCAGAGCGTGCAGCACCAGGAAGGCCGGATAGTCCGGGTGGGCGACGTCCGGTGCGCTCACAGCGATGAGCGCGAGGCCGACATGGCCGGGCGCAGTAACCGTGTGCTGTGTGGTCGGGACGGAAGGAAATACAACGCGCTGAGGGCGCGCGGGGGCGGTGCGGTTGTAGTCGAACAGATTGCTTTCAAAGGAACGGGCGACCTGCTGCGCCTGGAAGCGCCCTGTGACAGCGATCACGGTCTGGCCCGGGACGAAACGCGTCTGGAAGTAGTGGCGCGCCTGTTCCGGTGTAACGCGGCGCAGTGTCATGTCGTCTGAAACATTGGGCCCGATCAACGGAGCGGAGACGGCCTGTACGGCGGTTGCGAACAGGTCGGCAGTGCGTTCCATGTGCTGGCGACGCGCCTGCTCTCGCGCCGCTTGCAGTGCCTCCGGATGAAAGCTGGCGTTTTTGAGGATCTCGCAGAGCAGCACGATCATTTCACCCAGCTGTTCTGGCACGATCTGGCTGAGGACCGCGATGTAATCCGGGGTGCGCAGGACTTCGACTGTACTTCCGGTCCGGGCGATCGTTGTGGCGATATGCTCCCGGGAGCGCTGTGTGGTGCCCAGAAACAGGGCGTGAGCAACCAGATCTCCCGTGGCGATCTCCTGCGGGGTGCGATCGTGGGGTGTGCGCACAAAAACGGTAACGGCTACGAGATCGGAGTGTGGTTCCGGTTGGAGCAGGAGCCGGGCTCCGCAGGTCAGCGTGAGCGCGTGCGGCGTGTTCGGCTGTCGGGCGCAGGCCGCCTGCGCAGGTACCTCCGGGGGGATGGAGCGTCCGGAGACCGCCGGTGGCGTACGGCGAAATGCCCCGGTCATGACGGCACCCGATTGTGCGGCGGGGCGTGCAGGGAACACGCGCACTGTGACGCGGCGGTCTGGATCGAGATACTGGCGAGCGAAGCGCTGGATGTCATCGGGAGTCAGTCGGGCCAGGCGCGCGCGCAGAGCCTCGGGCGTGTCCCCGCCAGTGATGTCTGCGTACCCGAGAGCGCGTGCGTACCCGGCGGCGGTCTCAATATCGAGCAGGAGACGCCCCAGTACCCGGCTGCGTGCGGCATTGAAATCGTTGCGTGTCGGGGGAACGGCGCGCAGACGCACGATCCGCGTCAGCAGGTCGGCCTCCATCTGATCCACCTGCGACACGGCATCGACAGGGATCACCGGTTTCTGGCCCGGAGGTGCGGGGCGAACTGGCAGGGCAGTCATCAGGACAAGCAACGAAGGATCCTTGCGTGGGGTGAAGCGGACATGCATGGCAGCCGGATCGCGGGGGGGATGGGCAGGCTGATAGCCCGGATGCAGCAATTCAGCTACCACGAGGCCCGCGCAGGCCATGTCAGTCTCGGAAGCTGCCGGTGCAGGAAACGCAATGCCCAGATAGGGTCGGTCGACCGGTCGATAGAGGGTGGTGGTGCGCCCGGCGCGTAATGGGTGGGATGCCTCCGCAGGCGCGGATTGTGCGTGTATTTCCGGGAGAGCGCGGCGGCTCCACGAGCCGAAAATACGTTGTGCCAGCACGCCTGCATCCTGCAGGGCAATGTTTCCGGTCAGCACGAGGGTGCAGCGTTCCGGCGTATAGTTGCGCTGGTAGAAGGCAAGGAGCTGTTCCCGGGTACGCGCCCGGATGTCTTCCGGCGTACCTCCCGGCGAGCGGCGATACGGGTGACCCGGGAAGGCCTGTGCGTGGAGCGCATCGATCAGGATCTCGAAGGGATTGGTCTCGCGTTGCGCCAGTTCGTCCTGTATCACGCCCTTCTCGCGCTCCAGTTCGGCGGCGGGCAGTTGCGCGCCGGTGATCATGTCGGCGAGGAGAGCAAGGGCAGCGGGAAGGTGGGTGTCGGTGACCGTGGTGGTGAACCGGGTGAAATCCGGTCCTGTAGTGGCGGTAAGGGTAGCACCGAGATTTTCGATCGCCATGTCGATCTCACCGGGTGCGTGACGGGCCGTGCCTTTGAAAAGCAGGTGCTCCAGCAGGTGCGCACACCCCTCCTCTCCGGGGCGTTCTTCTCTGGAGCCCGCACGCACCCACAGATCCACGCCAACCAGCGTGTTGACGCGCCGTTCCCGGACGATGACCCGCAGCCCGTTGGGCAGGACAACAGGTGCATGCGGGACAGTCTGTGAGAGCGCGCCTGTGCCATGCAGGAAAACAGAGAGCAGCAGAAGAGCGATCCGTTTCATCGTGAATGAGTTCGCAACAGGGCATGGGGAATCCTGCCGGGGACGCCATGGAGACTACAGGGAGACAGGGAAGCAGGTATGACGCGAAAGATCTGCAGGTGGATTGTGGTGATGTGGTTCTGGCTGGCTGTGATACAGGCTGGAGGGAGTGTGATGGCCCAGCAGCTGGTAGCGGACCTGCGCTACATTACGGTGGAGAGTGCGCCGTACACGCTGGTCTGGGACGGCGACAAGGGGACATTCTCCCGGGCACCCCTGGGCTCGGCACCCGGTTTCCGCTGGCCCGTGGTCTACCTGCACACAGATCCGGGGCCAAGAGGGTATGCACGTTATCTGGCCTGGTTTCTGGCCCGGGATAAGAACGATTTTGTGCTGCTCTGGTGCTACCTGAACGACTCCGGACGCGAGTTCTGGTGCTGGTTGTACCACTTCTCGAGCAATCAGCTGACCACGGTGCGCTTCAAGGGCGATTATCGCTTTACACCGCTGCCGGAACCCCGACAGGCCAACACCTACGAAGGCTTCGCGCTGACAGTGGTACCCAGCTACACCGGGCCGGACTTCACGTTCCGGGACTGGACCCGGCGCGAGGGAAAACTGGACCGTCTGGAGGTACGCCCCGCGGGTAGCGACCCGGCCGGGGCCGCGGTAGCGACCACGCTGACAGGCCTGCGCGTTCAACCATTACATGACCTGAGTGTGCCCGCCGGTAACGGATGGCGGGATGCTGGCTGGCGTGAATTGCATGCACTGGCGTACGACAGGGCGGAAAATCCGTTCTACCTCATCCTATACAGCAATTCCACGCGGGGCTTTGTGCTGGATCTGAAACGCGCGTTGACCTACGTGGCAGATTTCGGAGCCATGGTGCGTTTCGGGCCGGACAGCACGCGTTTCGGTAACCCCACAGTCGTCATGGTGGAGCCTCTGGAGATCCGGGCCCAGCGTTACGAGCCCTTTGAGATAACCCTGCCCTCTTTCCAGCCGCACGAGAACCCGTTCACCGAGGTTCTGCTGGAGGCGGACGTACGCTCACCCGACGGCCGCCGCTTTGTGGTGCCCGGCTTCTGGGACGGTGGCAAAACGTGGCGATTACGCTTCACACCAACCCGGGTAGGCACATGGACGTGGCGCACGCGATCCAACGACCCCGATCTACATGGCCAGCAGGGGGAGGTGGAATGTGTGGCCGATGAGCAGATCCCCTCAGCGTTCCTCAAAGTCAATCCCTCGGCGGCCTACCGGCACCATTTCATCCGGGGAGAGGACACACCTTTCTACCCGGCCTTTCTCCGTGACCCGGTGCACTGGGAGCCACGTCCCACCGGTGGGCCGCAGCTGGCTGCACAGTCCGGCTCCCTGCCGGCAAGCCCTGCGGATGACCTGCCGGACACGTTCAAAGCGTTCCAGCAACGAATCGATCTGTGCGCGCAGATGGGGATCAACCGTCTGTTCGGTGGCTACCTGTTCGATCTGGAGGCACTGGATGCGGGCAGGCAGGCGAACGAGGGTGGTGTGCCGTTCTTCGATAACGACCCGTCCCGCCCCAACCCGGCTTACTTCCAGTGGATGGATCGCCGGATCCTCTACTGCAACGCCCGGGGGATTGTGCCCGATGTGGGGCTGGGGGTGGCCAGTAAGCTGTTCGAACGTTTCAGCGAGGAGGATCTGCGCCGGATCTGGCGGTATCTGCTGGCGCGCTACGCGGCCTACAACGTCTGCTGGAATCTATTCCGGGCGGATGGCGAGCCGTTGACGCCCGAGCTGGAGAGTCGGATCACGCTGCTTGGCGGGTTGACCCGGCTCTACGACCCGCACGCGCACCCGTTGACGCTGGTGGTCACTTCCCCGGGGGTGGCCGCTGCGGGTGTCTCCGGTACTCCGGAGGTAACCCCGCCCCCTGCAGGGAGCACAACGCCAGATGGACCGGGAGGAGCGCGCCCGACGCCCGGCAATGCACAACGCCGCGCAGGGGCTTCCCGGCAGGTTGCGGAGCCACAGTCGCTGGTGGACCCGGCTCCGCTTTCCGGACAGAGCTGGATGGATGTGATCACGCTGGCCAGCGCCTCACAGGAAGCGATCTGGCGGAACTGGCAGCTACAGAAACCCGTCGTAGTAGTAGAGGATGCTACGACCGATCCGGATGTGCTGCGCCGGCGCATGTGGGAGACGCGCATGCTTGGAGGTTACTGGGCGGGCAGTCCGACAGTGGGGCCGGATGGTACACTGGCGCTGGATACTGTGCCAGTACAGGCCGCTGCGGCCTGCGCCCGTTTCTTCCAGAGAACGCGCTTCTGGCGCCTCGCGCCGCGTCCGGAACTGCTGGGAGGTCCGCAGGAGGATCCGAACATCCGCCGCCGCCGCAAGCGGTTGGAAGCAGAGTCGGCACGTCAGCGCACGCGCTCGGACGGCAGCCGCGCGCAGGAGATCCCGCAACCCCCGCCTCCGGCAGACGGGCCGATCTATCTGCTGGCGGACCCGGCCTGGGAGTATGTCATCTACTTCACCCGGGGAGGTGGCGTGTTGCTGGATCTGCTGGAGGCGACCGGCCGCATTCGAACGATCTGGTTCAACCCGCGCACCGGCGAGATTGCTGAAGAGACGACGACCATGGGAGGTCAGTACCGGGTGTTCACGGCGCCGGACAAGAACGACTGGGTACTCTACCTGTCACGGCGTTGAGACCCGGAGAGGATCCACATCCCTCTGTTCACGTGATAGACCGCGGGCTTTCAGGTAGCATACCGATGTTGAACAGAGACACAGGGACACCGCACACTGACAGGGGCTCTCACGCAGGTCCGGCCACCCGACGTGACAGGGCGACCGGGCAGTTTCATCCCGTACGCTACGTGATGTTATTGAGCATCAGTGTCAAAGTACTCGGTTTGCTCGCCCTGCTGGTGTGGTGGAACCCGCTTGCAGGGTTGGGGTGGCTACGCGGGTTTCTGGCCGGCTTGCTGGCCGTGGTGATTGTGGTGCAGGCGGATCGCCTGCGCCGGATCTGGCGCTGATAGCAACAGGGAGTGGCGTGCAGACGCGCGATTGACACGCCGATAACGTTACGGAGAGGTGCCGCGGGCCCGGAGGGAGCCATGCGGTCTGGTGCGGGTGCGCGCGAGGAAAGGGCAAGGAGGGCGATGGCGTCGGGTTTGCTGAGCGAAGGGGTAGTACTCAACGACCGGTACCGTATTGTGCGGGTACTGGGCCGCGGGGGCATGGGGACGGTCTACCTTGCCGAGCACCTGCGACTGGATACCACGGTCGCCGTCAAGGAGGTATCTGGCCCGCGGCCGGATGATGAGGAGTATCGACTGGCCCTGCAGCAGTGCGAACAGGAGGCCCGGTTTCTGGTGCGCCTGAATCACCCTAACCTGCCCCGGGTGATGGATGCCTTCATTGAGAGCGATCGCTTCTACCTGGTGATGGAGTACATCGAAGGGGTGACGCTGGAGACCCGTCTTCGAGAGGCCGGTGGGGGCCCTCTGGAGGTTGCGGATGTGATCGAGTGGGGCCTGCAGATCGCGGACGTGCTGGCCTACCTGCACAGTCAGGACCCCCCGATCATCTTTCGAGACCTGAAACCGGCCAATGTGATGGTACAACCCGACGGCAACGTGCGCCTGATCGATTTCGGCATTGCCCGGCGCTTCCAGCCAGGGGCAAGCAAGGATACCGCACTGCTCGGCAGTGTGGGCTACTCTCCGCCGGAGCAGTTCGGCAGGCATCAGACCGATGCACGCTCGGACCTGTACGCGCTTGGTGCCACGTTGCATCATCTGCTTACCGGGCGGGATCCTGCGGCTCAACCGTTCAAGTTTCCGCCCGCATGCAGTCTGAACCCACAGGTGCCAGAAGCATTGTCGCGCTTGATCGATGAGTGTCTCGCTCTCGATCCTGCGCAGCGGCCAGCCGGAGTCCATGAGGTAGCAATGCGCCTGCTGGCAGTGCGCGATGCGATGCGGGCGCACCCGCCACCGCCCGGCACACTGGCCCCGGTGCCTGCAGCAGAGGCGAGCACGGTGCCATCAGTGACCGTGGCAGCTCCGACCGGACCACGCATTATTTCTGCCAAGCTGGCAGAGGCCGAGGCCATGCGCCGCCGCGAGAGCCGTGAGGTACGTCACTCCACCGGAGGGAGCGCCACATCGACAGGCGATGCGGGTAGGGCGTACCGGGTGCGCCTCCTGGCGGTAGCAGGCGCGCTGGCCGTGATCGTTGGGGTGACAGCAGCCGTGCTGCCGGGAATGCTACGCAGACCCGCGCCACGCCAGGTGATCCTCGCACGTCCAATCACAGAACCTCCGCCGCGACCGGCTGATCTCCTGAAGAACACCGTGGTTCCACCGAATGTACCTGCGCCTTCCGTATCGCCGCCAGAACCACGACCACCACGAGCAGTCAATCAGATCGTTGAGATCGCCAGTGCGCAGGCGGAAGGAGTGGTGCTGGACGCGCAGCAACGGCCATACCTGCTGGTGTGGGTAAAGGGCGTGATACAGGGACAGCAGGGCAAGCCCGGACTGCTCTCACTGTTCTTCTACAACGCCGAAGGTGAGATCGTCCCGGCAGCGAATCCTGGAAGCATGTATGCCAATCCTGACGGGCAATTGAGTGTGGCCCACTCCCTGGAGATCCGTGAGCAGATCCAGCACTTCGAAGTGCCGCTGACGGTGCCTCTGGATCAGTTCCCCGCTCCAGTGTTGCAGGGGGGTGTGAAGTTCCGGTGCATCGCTTTTATTGACCAGAAGCGCGTCGGGGAAACGGATCTGATCGATGTGCCGTTCAACCTGAGCGCAGCAATGGCGCCTGCACAGGGAAGGGCTCCCGGGAATATGTGGCCGGGTCAGGAAGCCCCTCCGCGCAGAGGCAACATTTAACCCGCAGATAACCGGTAACGGAAAGCTCCCGGCTACAGGCAGTATGCTGCCTTCTGTGCATCGTATCAGGCGCGGATGTCCAGCAGACGCCCGCTGTCCGTGCTGCTGCCCGGGGATGTCGCAACAATCTGTTGCCGGATATGCCGCAGGCGTTGCGCCAGTTCCTCTTCCAGACGTTGCTCCAGTTCCTTTTCTCGCGAGGGAGCTCCCGGCGTGTCGCGACCCGGAGCCGCAACAGGCGCTCCATAGGGGGAAATGGGGGTCATGGTCGGATCCTCCTGCAGGCACGCAAGTCCGGGAAGTGCCCGGAGGAAAGACAGAGGACGCCACAGGGCTCATTTCCGGTCCATCAGTACAGGAAGCCCGTTTTCTGCCTCTCCTACGAGGATCGTTCCCTGTAAGAGGGGACAATCTATCTGGCAGGGGTACCGGTTTTTGCCGTGTGCGAGGCGCAAACGGCGCAGGGGGCTGTTGCAGCGGTCGGAATGGGATGCACGTGTGAGTGGTCCGGCGGGTGGATCTCGATCCGGGTGTTGCGCCCGACGTAGAACACGTCGCCAAAGCGGAGAGGGATTGGCGTTTCCGGGGGAATGAGCGCACTGGCAGAGGGGCTATTGTGCCGGATGCCATTGGTGGAGCGCAGGTCTATCAGAACCGGACGGCGCCCCTCCATGCGGAACTCGCCGTGCAGGCGCGACATCCCGCCATCTTCAATCTGGATCGGGAGTGTGGAGCCCGGCACACGTCGTCCGAAACGAATGGCCTCGCCGGTGAAGGGGACGACCCGGGGCTCCCATTCGGGATAGGTATAGCCGGGCACAGGTTCCTCATCAGCGTTGCGATCGTGGACGAAGACGAGGTTACAGAGGGCCATATCGTGGTTCGGGTCGGCGTGAGCGTGCGGAGCGCTCCCGGTAGCGGGTATCGGGCAGGTCGTTGCACCGGCGGGTGTATCGTCCGCAGTATGGACAGCGTGAGAGCAGCCCCGGTTTGAGAGCAGTCGCAGGGCGTTCATCGTGACGAGCAGGGCAACGCCCACGTCGCCAGCAACCGCAAGCCAGAGGGGCAGGGTGATCTGTACCGCAGCCAGCAACAGCAGAGACTTGGTGATCAGTGAGAAGGCGATGTTCTGCCGGATGATCTGCAGGGTGCAGCGGCTCAGGCGGATCAGATCGGGAATGGCATGCAGGTCGTCGCGCAGCAGGGCGATGTCGCTCGCCTCGAGCGCGGTGTCGCTGCCTGCGGCGCCCATGGCAATGCCGACGCTGGAGGCAGCCAGTGCCGGAGCGTCGTTAACGCCATCGCCGACCATGGCCACTTTGCCGTAGCGCTGTTGCAGGGCGCGCACGCGTTCCACTTTCTGCTCCGGTAGCAATCCCCCTTCTGATGCGTCGATCCCTGTCGCGTGGGCGACCTGCGCGACAACGCGCGGGTTGTCGCCGGATAGCAGAGCCTGATGCAGAATGCCCAGATCCCGGAGTTCAGTGAGCACCTGCCGGGCCTCGGGGCGCGGGGCATCGCTCAACAGGATCACGCCCAGAATACCCTGTGGGCCCCCGACCAGCGTGACTGTCTTTCCGTGCGCTTCCACCGTCGCAAGGGTCTCTTCAACGGTGCGTGGCAACGGGATGTGATGCCGGATGAAGAGGCGGACATTGCCTGCATAGAGGGGTACGCCATTGACCTGTCCGCGCACCCCGAGGCCCGGCAGCTCCTCGAAATCGGTCACCTGGTACCTGCGGCCGGTGTAGCGTTGCGCTTCCTGATGGATGGCAATGGCGAGCGGATGGGCAGAACGTTCCAGCAACGCAGCCGCAAGGGAAAGGACTTCGGCACAGGTGGCGTCACCGAACGGAAGCACGTCCTCGACTTTCGGATTGCCCTGCGTCAGCGTGCCGGTCTTGTCGTACACAATCGCGCGCACCTCGCCGATGGCCTCGAGATAAGTCCCTCCCTTGATCAGCACGCCGCGGCGGGACGCGACACCGAGCGCGGTCACAATGGCGACGGGGGTGGAAATCACCAGAGCACAGGGGCAGGCGATGAGCAGCAGTGAGAGTCCTCGATGGAACCAGGTTGGGAAGTGTTGCCAGAAATCGCCGGGCGCGAGGGCGGGGGGCACCAGAGCGGTCAGGACCGCCAGCAGAAACACCATCGGGGTATAGCGGCGGGCGAAGCGATCCATGAGTTGCTCATAGGGAGAGCGCTGGGCCTGCGCTTCCTCCACGCTATGTGCGATCCGGGAGAGGACAGTATCCCTGTGTACACGGGTGACCCGGATTTCGAGCAGGCCCGGGCCGTTGAGCGTGCCAGCGTAGACGAGGGCTCCCGGCTCTTTGTCCACGGGCATGCTCTCACCGGTTATCGGAGCTTCATTGACCACGCTGCGGCCCTGCAGGACTTCACCATCCAGAGGGATGCGCTCTCCGGGGCGTACGATCACTGTATCGCCTGCCTGAACCTCGGAGACGAGTAGCGCGGCCTCCTGTCCATCGCGCCGCACGCGGGCCCTCTGCGGAGTCAGGTCCATCAGGTCGCGCAGAGAGCGGCGGGTGCGCTCCAGAGTCGCTGCCTGCAGGGCGTTGCCGATCCCATAGAGCAGGGTTACTGCGCAGGCCTCTCCCCACTGATCCGTAGCGATGGCACCGATGACCGCGAGGGTCATCAGCACGTTCATGTCCACGCCCTGCACACGCAGGGCAAGCAGGGCGGCGCGGAAGACATTGAAGCCGCTGATCAGAATGGCAATGGCGTAGAGCGCGCGTGCTACGGCGGCAACGTGCAAGCTACTGGCCAGCAGATCCGTGATCACCCCACCCAGTGCGAGGAGGGTAGCGATTGCCAGAGTGAGGGAGCGCCCTTTCAGAAAAGCAGGACGCGCGGGCTCTCCTGCTGTCGGGGACGTGCGGCTCGCTTCTGGGGACGTGCGGCTCGCTTCTGAAGAGGCGCCTGTCAGCCGTGGACGCACGCCATGGCGTGCGATCCGATGCAGGATCGTGGCAAGATCCACATGCGTGCGCTCGAACTCGATGTGCGCCTGAGCGGCCGTGAAGCTAACCCCGACCCAGAGCACACCGGGCATGGCCTCCAGGCTGCGCGCGATGCTACGCGCACAGTCCGGGCAGTCCAGGCCTTCCAGATCCACGGTAGCGTGTTCGATGCGCGCAGCAAGATCAGCACCGATGCGTCGCGCTTCACTTTCGATGCGAGAAAAAGAAACGAGGTCCGGGTCAAAAGAGATACGCAGGGTGTCCCGTGCGTTGTTGACAGAGGCTTCCTGCACACCCTTGATGGCCGTCAACCCGTCCTGCAGGCGCGTAATGCACTGCAGGCATGCATCTCCGGCGGGCAAAAGCACAGGCAAGCTCAGGTTCCGGGTTTCCATAGAAGCGGTTGATCCCCATGAGTGGCGGGGCGCGATCAGGCCTGCGGACCTCTGTGCAACGCAGAAGGAGGGCGCAGTTCTGCTTGATGATTGTATCAGATAACGCGGGATTTCGCAAGCCGGGGGCAGGGTGCGTGGAGCACCGGGGATGAATCCCGGCAAGGATGACGGGAGCCGGGCGTTCTTGACAAACCGGGGTCCCTGTGGTAGAATGCGACTGTAGTCGCCGCCTTAGCTCAGTTGGTAGAGCAGCGGACTGAAAATCCGCGTGTCATTGGTTCGAGTCCGATAGGCGGCACTCGCATTCCCGGCCCGGTTGCAGGGGTTCTACCTCTGTAGCCGGGCCAGAGTTGTTTCAGAAGCCTTGAAGGCCCACGAGCTACAACGCCGGCATCCATCCCGTGGAAGAACGCCATACGAGCTAGCAGGCCTGTGGTGGTGTTGACCACAACTCGCTCTCTGGATCGTGCGCAACCACGTGCGCGTCACTCGCATCCTGATCCCGGGGACCCTTCCGGGACTACAGCGCTAATT
>JANWZQ010000122.1 GCA_025054835.1 Chthonomonadaceae bacterium | reverse complement strand
CGGAGCGATCGAGCTCGGTTTCGCCTCCTTCGATCACGAAGTCCACTTCTTTGTTGAGTTTCTGGGCCAGATCGCGCACCATGCGTGGGAAGCGGCTGAACACGTTGGAGATGGGCAACATGCGCGCCTTCATGATCTCTTCCTGCAGTTCGTCGGTGATGCGCCCGACGTGCGCTGCGGTTTCCTGCAGGCTGTCCAGAATGTCATTGGCGGCTACCTGCAGGCTCATCTGGCCACATAGCTGCGCGATGCGGTTGCGGTCCATGACCAGTTCGCCAACCAGGTTGAGGAGCGTGTCCAGCCGGGTAACATCGACGCGGACGGTCTGTGCCTGTTTCTTTTCTGCGGCGATTTTCTGCACTTCCTCGGGCGATTTGCCCCGTGCCTCGGGCCCGGCGTCGATCTGCCGTTCGTCTACTATCGGGAGCGCGTTCTGTGTTTCTGTGCGGGGTGTGGCAGCGGGCTGTGGTGTTGCCATGGTTGCTGCTGTCGCATCGCCCGATGGGAGCGTGAACGGGTGCACCTGCACGTCCGCGACTTCGTTCACTCCCTGTGCTGCGGCAATCACGGCGGCGTCTTCGCGTTCTGTGGCGATCAGCACGTGGAAGTGGTCTTCGAACTCTTCGTTGTCGAGCGCTTCTTCCTCGGGCCGGGTGGCCAGAAGCGAACCGACCTGTTCCAGAGCCTGCAGCACCATCATGGCGCGCACGGATTTCATCAGGCAGTCGGAGGCCAGACGTACGCGGAGTGTCAGCAGCGTCAGGCCTGTTTGTTGCGCTTCCCGGATGGCTGCCTTCTGCGCGTCTGTCAGTGCGAACGGAGGCACGGTTGTCTCTTCGAGGGCCATGGCCTCTGCTGCGAGGCTGATGGGTGCCGATGCGGGCACGGGTGGCAGGTCCGGAGCGTCTCCGGCTTTTGGCTCCAGTGTTTGCCGGAGCCGGGCTGTCAGTTCGCCGGCGTCGAGTTCTGTTGCTCCCTGCGCGGCGATCTCCTCGGTCATCGCTTTGAGCATGTCGAGACCGGCGAAGAGGGCGTCGACCAGATCGCGTGTGACCGTCAGTCGGTTCTGGCGTAGTTGATCGAAGACATCCTCCATGGCGTGGGTCAGTTCGCCCATGGCGGTGAAGCCCATGGCGCGGGAGGATCCTTTCAGGGTGTGAGCTGCCCGGAAGATCCCGTTCAGCAGTTCCTGCGAAGGATTCTGCTCCAGCAACAGGATGTCGCGCTCCAGAAGTTCCAGCTGTTCGGTCGCCTCATCCAGGAACACTCCCAGATACTGGCTCATGTCGTCCATCATCGCCGCTCTCCCGGTACCGGGCTCCGGCACGCCTGTATCTGCGGCCGGAGCCGTCTGATTGTTTTATGAGATGAGGTCACGCTGCGGCCGCCACGGGAACGCGCAGCACTTTCTGCAGGTTCAGTAAGATCACCAGGTCATCTCCGGATTTGCCGACTCCACTCACGTAGTCGGCGTCAACGCCGGAGATGAGTTCGGAGGGAGGTTCAATACTGGCGTGCGGGATGCGCAGCACGCCGTTGACGCCGTCCACAATGAGCCCTACCGTGTACTCATCCAGTGTCACAATGATGACCCGGGTGCCGGAGGTGTGCTCGCCGGGTGGCAGTCCCAGACGTTTGCGCAGGTCGATGATCGGGACAATCTTCCCGCGCAGGTTGATCACTCCTTCGGTATCAGGAGGAGTGCGTGGGATCTGGGTGATTTCGCGCAGGCGGATGATCTCGTTGATGTGAAAGATGTTGACGCCGTAGGTCTCGCCTGCCAGACGGAACGCCACCAGTTGTTCTTCACGCTCGTCCAGATCGGACACCATTTCGGCCATGACTTCTGTCCCCCTCATGCGTTCTCCAGTGGCCTCACAGGGTGGACCTGCGGGCCTGTGCCTGCCGGCTGCGTCCGGTTTCTCAGAGTGCCTGCGCTATCGGCGCTGTGGACGCCGCCGGCACCTTGCCCATCGTCCCCGTGATTTTCGGCAGGCATCTAACGAACTTTAGGCCGCCGGAGAGGGACAGGCGGCCTGTCTCTGCCGGCCGGTACATGCGGGGCGACGATAGGCGTGAGAGCGCAGTATGGGAGCAGGAGGGGCGCTGGCGGGGGCTTCAGTGCATTCCGGCGAACAGGCGCAGGTAGCAGTAGACGACCGGGGTGACGAAGAGCAGGCTGTCGAAGCGGTCGAGGACGCCGCCATGACCGGGGATGATGTTGCCGAAGTCTTTGATGCCGATATCGCGTTTCAGAGCGGACTCAAACAGGTCGCCGATCTGTCCGACGGTGCCAGCAATGGCCCCGACGGCCAGTCCGTGTGCGAGAGGGAGGTGGATTCCATGAGCGAGCAGCATTCCTGCGAGCATGGCGCCTCCCAGTCCTCCGAGGGATCCTTCGATGGTCTTGCAGGGGGAGAGCAGGGGTGCGAGCTTTCTGCGGCCGATGGCGCGCCCGGTCAGGTAGGCGCAGGTGTCCGTTGCCCAGACGCAGAAGGCGATGAGGCTCATCAACCATGCGCCGCGATCGGCGGTTCCAAGTGGGGTCACGCGTATCCACCCCGGGATGCCACGCACCAGGACGAAGCTGCTGAACAGGATACCCACGTACCCCAGAGCCAGCAGTCCGGGCCATGTTCGCAACGAGACGGGCATGCGGCCGGTCCGCACCACGCAGGGAATGGCAGCACCGAACAGGGCTACCAGCAGGGTGAGCAGGGTGGCCTCCAGAGTACGCATCCATGGTGCCGTCGGGTTTATCGGTTCCTGCAGCAGTCCGTTGCAGGTCAGCAGGGGCCATGCAGCCCCGATGCTGGCCAGGAGCGTGTTCCACAGGCGCGCGGGGTTCTGTCGGCAGGAGGGAGTGCTCGCCGTCTGTCGGCAGGCCTGGAGCAGCTCGATGGTAGCCATGGTGGCCAGCACGGTGACCCCCAGTGCAAAGGGTAACAGTCCGCCAAAGCAGGTGATCAGGAACAGAAAAACGAGTACGATGCCACTGACCAGACGGGTGAACATCGCTACAGTGCGCTACCCTCTCTATGGTACGGTCTCTGGAGACAGAGCTGGCGTCCGTGCCGGATGCCTCCAGGGGTATTTTTCTTGCAGGGCTGCGTACCCGGCCGGGTTCTGTCGGACGATACGGGCCTGTGGTGCGGGCACTCCTGCCTCCGTCAGGGTATGTGCTTCTGCTTCGATGTTGCCGGGGGCCATTCCTTTTCACTTACGCGTACCCGGCCGGGGCGCGTTGCCTGTTTGCATGCAGAAAAACAGAGGGGTGACAGCGATTGTGCCGTCACCCGTGCAGGGGGAAGATATGAGGTTTTCCTTCACAACGTGCGCCCTGTTTCCGTTCGGGGGCTCGAACGGCAACGGCGCATCTGTCCGGTGAGGAAAAGTATTGCTTCTTTTCTCTGGCATCTTAACACAATTCTGCTGCTATGTCAAGCGGTTGGCGATTTTTTATCCAGATTTGCACAAAAAAAGCGAGGGGCCTGTCGCTGGCGCAATTTCCCTGTGTGTGGTGCTCAGCGTTGTCCTGCAGGGATTTGCAGGGTCGATGTGGAGGTGAGCCTTTCGCGCAGCACTGCCAGTGCTTTTTGCAGCTGGGCGTCGTTCTTTCGATCTTTGAGGCCTTTCCAGCCTGGCACTGGTTTGACTTCGATGTCGGGCACGATCCCCCCGGTGTCCGGAATGCGGTTGCCTTCCTCGTCCGTTTTGAAGTTGATGTCTGTGTGGCGTGGCGGGTAGTAGGTGGCGGTGGTCAGGCGCAGGGCCGAATTGTCTTCGAGAGGGAACAGGGTCTGCACGCGGCCCTTGCCGTAGGTGCGTTGTCCGACTATCGTCCCGACGCCGTAATCCTTGATGGTGGCCGTGACAATTTCGGATGCCGACGCGCTGCCGCCGTCCACGAGTACTACCAGAGGCAGACGGTCCAGCATGTAGAGGTCGCTCCGGAGCGTCTTGCGTGTTTCCTGTCCGTTGCCTTCTTTGATGAAGACCACAGTGTTTCTCAGTTCGGGCACTTCGTCCCGCGGGACGAACACGCTGGCGACCTGGACTGCGACTTCCAGCAGCCCACCCGGGTTGTCGCGGAGGTCCAGAATGAGGCCACGCGCGCCCCGCAGTTTCAGGTCTTCGAGGGCGCGTGTTAGCTGGTCCATACTGCGTTCATTGAACTGTTTGAGCGCGATGTATCCGATGCGGGCTTCCGGGTCTTCCATGGCGTACTTCACCACCGGGGTTATGACGCGTGCGCGCGTGATGGTGAACATCAGGTGTTGCTTGCCCCGCAGGATCCCGAGATGCACGCGTGATCCGGGCTTTCCTTTGATGAGTTTGACTACTTCATCGACGGTTTTGCCTGCCACGGATTTGCCATTGACGGAGATCACGATATCATCCGGGCGGAGGCCGGCTTTTTCTGCCGGGCTGTTTTCGATGGGCTCGGCGATTTTAACGTCGTGCCCTTCTGCAGTCAGATAGGCTCCGATACCTTCGAAGTCTCCTTTGGTTTCAGCCTCCATGCGTTCCCATTCTTCTGGCTCCATGAAGCTGGTGAAGGGGTCGCGCAGGGTAGCCAGCATGCCCCGGATCGCCTCGTAGGTCAGCTTGCGCGTGTCGTGGCCGGTGCCGTAGTATCCTCTGCGAATGAGCGCGATGGCCGCGCGGTAGTCCGCGACAGGGTCGCTGATGCGCGTGGTGTCTGCAGGGGGTGTCTCCGAGAAGACACCGAGGTCGGCGGCGTCCAGATAGGGGATGGTGTAGGCGGCCCGGCGCGCAATGGCCTCTCGATCGGGCCAGATGTCGTTGCTGGCATAGCCGAGCAGGAACGTCATGGAGAGGAGGCCTGCCATCAGGGGTACGAAGGCCAGACGGTACCAGAGCGATGAGGAGCTGTTGGATGTCATGGGTCACGGAACTCCGGGAAGCGTGGCCACAGCAGCAGGTTCTCAGGTTTCCAGTAACGCCAGGGCCCGACGCAGGGGGGCGTCCTGTCCTGCCTCTTCTGTCACGGTTATATCGGGTTTGATGCCCTGTGCCAGATCATCACCACGGATTGTGAACAGTCGGGCGGTTGTCATTTCTACGCCGGAGCCGTTCTTGAATACGGCGAACAGGGGGAGGATGCCATCTCCGAAGGTGCGCGTGCCCACGATCCGGGCGCCTGCGGTATCGCGCAGGGCCGCGGCGACCAGTTCGGAGAGCCCTGCGGTGCCCCGGTCTACCAGAACGACCATGGGGAGGGAAAGGGGACGGGCCACTCTGGGGACAACGAACGGCTGCTTGCGTGCGGGCTTACGCTCGATCAGGGCGACTTTGCCACCGGGCGTCAGGCGGGCCAGCAGCGCACGCGCCGGCTCCACACCATCGACCTCATCGAGATCTTCCGACCGTACGCCCCCCGGATTGGCGCGCAGGTCGATCACCAGTCCTTTCATCTTTCTGTCCATCCGGTCCAGTAACCCGGTCAACGTGCGCCCGGTCTCTCTGTTGAACTGCGCGATCCGCAGGTAGCCGATCTGCCCGTCCAGCGTGCGGAAGCCAACCGGGGAGAGTTGCGTGGCTGCAGTTGTCAGGGTGACCTGCAGGGGATGTGGCACGCCCGTTCTCTGGACGGTGAGGCGCATGGAGCGTCCCTGACCTATCATGAGCTGGCTCAGGGCCCGGTGGATCGGCAGGCCGTTCTGGAATTTCTGTGCGATCTGCCGGAGGTTCTCGCGGCGCTGGAGAGCATCCAGGTCTTTCTGCGCCTGTAGCCTGCTGATGTCTGCTGCGACGGAGTAGGCGATGATCCACCGGCCATCGATTTCGGTGAGTCGGTCTCCGGGTTTCAATCCGGCTTTTTCTGCTGGACTGCCGGGGAGAACTGCCACGATGGAGAGGTGACGGTATGCCACGTCTTCTTTCTGGCTCCGGGTGATGGCCAGGGTGGCCCCGATGCCCTGATACCGCCCCATCAAGGCTTCCTGACGTGCGCGGCGGAGGGGGGGGTCCAGGAAGAGTGTGCGGGGATCATCCAGGGAAGCGAACATGCGCGCGAGCGCTCCATTGCTGAGGCGCGCGGTGTCGGAGGTAGTCTCTACGAATTCACGCTGCACCTTGTCCAGCACATCTTCGAAGATGGCCTGAGGGGCTACGGCGCCAGCGCCGGTGCCGACGAACTCCCCGTCACCCACTGCTCCCTCTGCATCCGCGGACAGCATGCGATGCAGGACGGGCAATCCCGGGATGCGGGGGCGCGTTACCCGGGAGCCCAGATGGCGTCCCCAGAAGAAGCTGACGGCACATGCGAGAACCAGAAGCAGCACCGGCCCCTCCGGCCGACGGCGTGGCCTCATGTGTTTCCTCCCGAACGCTCCAGGAAAGTCCTCCACAGCCCCGGATTTCCAGAGGCACTGTCACAGCACGATCGTTTGCTCGAACGAAACCAGAAACAAAAAACACGGGCGCATCACGTTCACGCCCGCTCCCGCACTCCTGCGCCTGTGCAGGCAGAAGCGCCATTTCTATCTCATTATAACAAACGTATGCTGTGACGTCAATGCGGGTTTTTTCTGGAGCCCGTGCGGAACAGGCTTCTCCGGGGAGCGGCAGGGGACGTCCATCCCCTGCCGGATCTGTCTGTCTGCGCCTCAGGGCAGCATGGGCGGGTCGAAGTTCCGGAGGGCATTCACCAGTTCGCGCACAGAGGACGCGGACTTTTGCAGTGCCTCCTGCTCATCGGGGGTCAGTTCCATTGGCACGATTTGCTCCACGCCGTTGCGCCCGATCACAGCAGGCAGGCCAAGGTAGAGCTCGCTCACACCATATCCGCCCCCGTTATCGCCGGTGTAGACCGAGCAGGGCAGGATCCGCTTGCGGTCGTTGAGCACGGCATCGATCATCTGCGCGAGGGCGGCGGAGGGGGCGTAGAACGCGCTGCCGGTCTTGAGCAGGGATACGATCTCGCCTCCCCCTTTGCGCGTACGCTCGACGATCGCTTCCAGACGGTCGGACGGGATGAGGTTGCTGACCGGTACTCCGCCGATGCTGGTGCAGCCGATCAGGGGCACCATGTCGTCGCCGTGGCCGCCGAGGACATAGGCGTTGATCTCGGCCACACTGTAGCCGGTCTCCATGGCGAGGAAGGCGCGGAAGCGGGCGGTGTCGAGGATACCGGCCTGCCCGAAGACTCGCTCTGGTGGAAAGCCACTGACGTGCAGGGCAATGTGGCACATCGCGTCCAGCGGGTTGGTCAGGAGCATCAGGATCGCGTCGGGCGAGAGCGCAACGGCATTCCGGGTGACCGACTGAACGATCTCGGCGTTGACTTTGAGCAGATCGTCCCGGCTCATACCCGGTTTGCGGGGCATTCCACTGGTGATGACGACGATGGCGCTGCCCTCAGTTGGTCCCCATTCGTTGGTACCGACGATGCGCGCATCGGAGCCGATGATGGGCATGGCCTGCTGCAGATCCAGCGCTTTGCCCTGAGGCATACCTTCCACGATGTCGTACAGGACAATATCTACATCCCCGCGCAGGGCGAGCCAGTGCGCCAGGGTAGCGCCGGTCTGCCCGGCGCCTGCGATGGTGATTTTGGTACGCATGATCTGTTCCTCAATGGAGTGCGGGCGCGGGCGATCCGGGGCCCGGCACGCAGCTTCCGGTTCAGGCCTGCAGTCGGGCGATGATGGCGTCAGCCATCTGCGAGGTGCCGACTGCAGTCGGGTCGTTGCGATCGGGCTTGAGGTCGTAGGTGACGTACTTGCCCTCGGCGATGACGTCCGCGACCGCTTGCTCCAACCGGTCCGCGGCTTCTTTCTCTTTCAGGTAGCGCAGCATGAGCATTCCGGAAAGGATGAGCGCGGTCGGGTTCACCTTGTTCTGCCCGGTGTACTTGGGTGCAGAGCCATGGGTCGCCTCGAAGAGGGCGCAATCGTCGCCGATGTTGGCCCCGGGCGCGACGCCGAGCCCTCCTACGAGACCGGCTCCCAGATCGGAAAGGATGTCACCGTAGAGGTTGGGCATGACCAGTACGTCGTAGTTTTCGGGCTTCTGCACCAGCTGCATGCACATGGCGTCCACGAGCCACTCGTCGTACTCGATCCCCCTGTCCCTGTATTCCTCGGCAACTTCGCGAGCCACGCGGTAGAAGAGGCCATCGGTGTACTTCATGATGTTGGCCTTGCAGACGGCGGTGACTTTTTTCCGGTTGTTCTCGACCGCGTAGTCGAAGGCTTTTTTGACGATGCGGCGCGTGCCCGTGACAGAAATCGGCTTGATAGAGATGGCAGCATCCTCACGGATCTTGCCGCCGGCCATCTGGATGATCTGTCGGGCTTCCGGTGATCCCAGGTCATACTCCACGCCGGCGTAGAGATCCTCGGTGTTCTCGCGCACGATCACGATGTCGATGTTTTCGTATCGGGAGCGCACGCCCCGGTACGTTTTGCAGGGCCGAATGCAGGCGTACAGGTCGAGCTCCTTGCGCAGGGCCACATTGACCGAGCGGAAGCCCGTACCGATGGGCGTGGTAATCGGGCCTTTGAGTGCGACCTTGTTTTTGCGGATGGATTCCAGGACGTTGTCGGGCAGGGGGGTGCCTGCGGTCTCCATGATGTCCACGCCGGCATCGACCACATCCCATTCGAATGTGGAGCCAGCTGTCGCCGCTGCGGCTTCGAGGACGCGGCGCGTTGCCTCGACGAGTTCCGGGCCGGTTCCATCGCCACGGATAAGCGTCACGCGGTGTATCAAGGTGGGTTCTCCTTCATCGGGGAAAGTGAGGTGTTGTTCTTTCATTATCTCTGTCGCACATTGTACCCTTCAGACCGCCGATTGCGTATCCCCGGCGACGCTCTGCCACCGACCATGGCACGTTCTGCACTCATTCTGGATTGCGCCCGGTTGCAGAGGAAATTCGCCCGGGTACGGAAGAACCATGAAGTACCGCAGGTCCATTTTTCGAAAGGGCAGGAGATAGCGTGATGTTCCGGATCGCATGGATGGTGGCAGGGATTGCACTGCTGGGCGTGACAGCCTTTGCTTCCGGGCGAGGGATCGCCCCTGATGTGTCCCGGGAGAGGGAGGCCCCGCCCGGCACGGAAGCCGAGACGTTCAAGCCGGGTGTGTGGAAATCGCTTTTCAATGGCCGATCACTGGAGGGGTGGAAGCAGACGCCCTTCTCCGGCGGGGGCGACGTGCAGGTGGAGCCGAAGTTCCGTGGCAAGGGGCCCGCGATTGTAGTGCGGGCGGGTCTGGCGCTCAGCGGGTTCCACTGGGTGGGACGTGCGTTGCCCAGAACCCGCTATGAGATTGCCCTGGAGGCGCTGAAGATTGATGGGAACGACTTTCTGTGCGGCCTGACCTTCCCGGTAGGAGACACGTATGCCACTCTGGTGCTGGGCGGGTGGGGCGGCGGTGTGGTGGGGATCTCCAGTGTGGACGGTCGTGATGCCTCGGAGAACGAGACCACGCGCTACATGGGCTTTACCCGGGATCGCTGGTACCGGGTCCGGCTCCGGGTGACGCCTGCCCGGATCGAGGCGTGGCTGGACGATAAGCCCATTGTGGACCTGGAGCTTGCAGGCAAGACGATCGGTCTGCGCCGGGGCGAGATCGATCGGTCCATTCCACTGGGCATCAGCACGTACCAGACCAGTGCGGCCTTCCGTTCCATTCGCATGCGTGTGCTCGAACACCCCTGAAAATCGGTGCAAAACCGGCATCTACCGGGGTAAGTGTTGCGGAGTACACGCCGATAATTCTGGCAAGAGCCGGAGTGACCACGGATGGAACGACGGCGGGGTTCGCGGCTACCCATGGCGCGACGGTGTGGCTGTCAGCAGGTGACGGAAAGCATGGCCGGCGCGCTACCGTTAACGCGGCAATGGCACCTGAAGGGCACGGGTAGCGCCTGCCATTGCAGCAGGCCTGACGCGGGGAATTCCGGCGGAGCAGAGGCGCACTGTCGGCAGGGTGAGCGCTTTCATTCCGGAAGCGAGCAGGCCGCCGGTCCTGCAACCCGGTGGCACGGCGGCGTGTGGCGTGGCACGGAGGCAACGCACACGATGGGCCCTGCGTATCGCCCTCCTGGCAGGGTTCGTTCCGCTGCCCCGCCCCCGCGTCCGTCTGCTTCTGCGTGGTGTTATTCCACAGGGTCCACCGAACCGTCCAGCACCAGATTATCCCGGTGGATCACTTCCTCGAAGCCGCGGTAGCCGAGCACGGATTCGAACTGCTCGCTCCGCAGTCCCTGTATGCGTCGCAGCTCATCCGAAGGGTAGTTGGTCAGACCTCTGGCGAACACACACCCCTGCTCGTCACACACTTCGATCAGGTCGCCACTGGCGAACGTGCCAGCGACGTGTGTAATCCCGACAGCCAGCAGGCTAACGCCATTGCGACGCAACTTTTCTGCGGCCCCGGCATTGACTGTGATCAGGCCACGCGGGCGTAACCCGTGCGCGATCCAGCGCTTGCGCGCGGGCAGGCGCGTGGACGTGCAGGGTAGAAAGGTGGTGCCGATCGGGTGGCCTGCGACGACATCCAGCACCACACGTTCCCGACGCCCGCGCGCGATTACCGTACGGATCCCGGCACCGGTGGCGATGCGTGCCGCTTCGACCTTGGTGCGCATCCCCCCGGTGCCCATCCCGCTCACGGATCCCCCGGCCCGTTGCAGTACGGCACGATCGACACGCGGGACCAGCGGGATCAGGCGTGCCTCCGGGTCCTGCGGCGGACGGTCGTACAACCCTTCGACATCGGAAAGGATCAGGAGCAGGTCGGCCTCCACCAGAGTGGCGACAAGCGCGGCCAGCGTGTCGTTGTCGCCGAATTTGATCTCGTCCACCGAGACCGTATCGTTCTCGTTGATGACGGGCACCACACCCAGAGCGAGCAGGGTCTGCAAGGTGTTCCGGGCATTGAGGAAGCGGCGGCGGTCGGCCAAGTCCTCGCGTGTCAGTAACACCTGCGCGCAGGGGACGTTACGCCAGGCAAACGCTTCGGTGTAGAGGTGCATCAGGCGCCCCTGACCGATGGCCGCTGCGGCCTGTTTGTAGGGCAGGGTATCCGGGGTGCGTGATGGAAGCAATTCGCGCCCGGCCCGGATCGCTCCGGAGGAGACGAACACCACATCACTCCCCTGCAGGCGCAACGCCGCCAGCTGGGCAGTGAGATCAGCGATGAATGCTCGATCGATACGCCCCTGTGCGTCGGTGAGCGTGCTCGTCCCAACCTTGATCACGAGGCGGGACGCGCGGCGCGCGGCTTCTGACAGTCCGATGGATCCCGGTGTGTGTGCGTCTTCCATGCGTGCCCAACTAGCGCCGTCTGCGCGGTCGTGCGCTCACGGCTTCGGCGTCGGCCTCCTCATCCCACCGGTCTTCATCCTCGTAGTCGAATTCGACATCCCGGATGCGCACGGTGTCTCCGTCCCGGGCGCCCATCTCTTTGAGCTTGCGATTGACGCCCATCTTCTCCAGAATGCGTTGCAGACGGCGCACAGCATACTCGTTGTTGAAGTCGGTCATGGCGACCATGCGCTCGACGTGTCTGCCGGTCACCACGAAGGTGTGTGCGTCCACGCGTGTCACATCCCATTGTCGCACGTCCTCCTGTGGCACGGCAGCGATTCTCACATGTTCGGCAGCCGGTGTTGACAGTTCTCCTCCTTCCTTCCGGCTCCGTTCGATGGCCTCCATGGCGGCGTAGACGAGCGCGCGCACTCCCTGTCCCGTTGCGGCAGAGAGGCGGTACACGGGGTACCCGCGTGCGCACAGCTCCGCTTCCAGAGCGTCCACTGCCGCCGGGTCGGTTGCGACATCCAGCTTGTTCAGGGCCACGAACTGCGGCAGCTGTGCCAGCGCAGCGCTATAGAGCGCGAGCTCTCGATTGAGGACCTCGAAGTCGCGCAACGGTTCCCGTCCGGTCATGCCGCTTACGTCCAGAATGTGAATGAGCAGGCGTGTGCGCTCGACATGGCGCAGGAACCGGTGCCCCAGGCCCGCGCCCTGGCTCGCCCCTTCGATCAGACCGGGGATGTCTGCCATGACGAAACTGCGTCCGGTCTCCACATAGACCACGCCGAGATTGGGCACCAGCGTGGTGAACGGGTAGTTGGCGATTTTGGGACGTGCGGCCGAGACTGCAGCAATCAGAGTGGATTTGCCCACATTGGGGTATCCGATCAACCCGACGTCGGCCAGCAGTTTCAACTCCAGGCGCAGGCGCTTGCGTTCTCCGGGCTCTCCTTTTTCGGCGAACTTCGGTGCCTGATGCACCGAGTTGACGAAGTGCGCGTTGCCCCGTCCCCCCACGCCACCTCTTGCGACAATCGCCCGCGCCTCTGCGAGGCTCAGATCCGCGATCTGCTGTCCGGTCTCCAGATCGGTCACCACGGTACCCTGCGGTACTTTCAGCACCAAGTCTTTGCCGTTCTTACCGAACATGCCTTTGGCGCCACCATCGCCTCCACGCTCGGCGCGGTACCTGCGTTGATAGCGGAAGTCGAGCAGGGTGGTCAGGTTCGTGTCGACCTGCAGCACGATGTGCCCTCCCTGGCCTCCATCGCCTCCATCCGGCCCTCCGCGGGGCACATACTTTTCTCGGCGGAATGTGGCGGCGCCGTTGCCACCATCTCCGGCCTGTACTTCGATCTCTACTTCATCCACAAACATGTGTGCTTTCCTCTGCCGGCACTCCGCACGCTCCGGCTACGAGACAGGGCCTCGGGCCGTGCCCTGCTCAGCGCATGCCCGGCACCAGCCGCACCCACAGCATGTCCGCGAAAGGCAGTGAGATGGGATGCCCTTCTGTGTGGCTGTAGCCGCTCACACCGTTACCGTGCACCTCATGCAGTTCTATACGGTGCACCCTTCCCTGTCCGTCCGCGCTCCGGCACGCGATCTCCACATACTTTCCGTTTTGAAGTGCCTGCCGCAGAATGAACGGGATCAGTGTAGGCAGCGAGACCGCGCCGTCCGGCACCGGGCCCCATCGGCCTGCGGGCATGGCCGGGTAGGGTTTTCCATCTTCCTGCGCCATGCGCTCCCAGTTGACCGCTGTATCGACCTGCAGTGCCCCGGCGTTTGCTCGCCCCGATCCTGCCTCTGCCGGCGTGTGCTCTTCCGGGGGAGTGCTGGCAGGGAGCGTGTCATCCAGCACTGGCAGGTAGCCCGCTTTCCGCAGGTCACGCAACACCTTCTCCGGGTCGTTGGTGCGCAACAGGGCGACGGTATCGCTCAGGGAGCGCTCAAAATAGGGCTTGAGTTCCCGGCAGGACTCCAGTTCGCGTAACAGGAGGGGCGAGTCTACCAGCAGGTACATCTGCGCCCTTCCGATGTGGATGTGCCCGTGCTTGCTGCCGACCTCGTTGATCAGGTACTCCACGTTCTGCGGGATGCCGGTCCGGGCATGGGCCTGCAGGAACGCCAGGATTTCCCGGACGGTTGCGCCCCGGTCCAGTGCGCGACGCACTGCATCCCGCGTGATGGTGAGCACACTGGTTGCGGAGCTTCCGTGTGGCGGATCGGCGAACGCCAGCAACCGGTACAGGATGGATGGTCGCAGGAAGGGGGGCACAAAGACCTCTGCGTTCGCCTGAATGATGAACCCCTCCTCGTAGGGAGGCATTTCCGGAGCGCAGGCCCCGGGTAGCCCGAGCAGGTAACGCCCCAGGGGAGTGATCTGGAAGGCCAGCGTCTCTTCCTCTGCTGGCGCGCGCGGAGTTGTTACGGATTTTGCACCTCCCGTCGGCTTCGCGGCGCTCTCTGCAGGCGGGGGTGCACAGGAGATCCGGGTCACGCCCAGCCAGAAAAGGCACCCCTGAACGAGGAGGCGCACAAAGACTGCGGGTGAGGGCACCAGATCGATATCCAGCAGGGCGTTACGTGCCAGCAGCAACGGATACCGGTAGGTCAGCACATCCGTCAGTGAGACAACGGTGTAGCACCTGTCCTCTGCGGCTTCTGCGAGTGCGTCCAGCGCCGCATGCCGGATAGCACGCACCGCGTCTGCAGGGCGATGACGGCCGGCCCGGATCAGGGGTTCGTTCTCCATTTCGGCCCAGACGATCCCCTCGCGCCATGCTTGAAACAGCAGGCGGATCTGATCCAGAGGCCCGGTCTCCAGCCATTGTCGCCCCTTCGGGGTGAGCAGGTATACCTGCCGATCGCCCTGCGGAGCGATCAGCCCGGCTTCCCGGCAGAGCGCGTAGAGGAAGGCGACGTAGCGTTCATCGGGCAGGCTCAGCAGACGGGTGGCCTGCTTGAGCGCGGTGCGGTGGATATGCCCGGTGCTGGTCCGCACCGCCTCGTGCCCCTCTAGAAATCCCAGAAAGAGCACCACGTCCCGGCACAGGCCGGTGTGCGCTTCGAGGGGCGCAGGCGGGTCTGGCAGATCCTGTAATGTCGGAGCAGGTTGCTGCCAGAAGGCACGCTCGTCCTCCTGCGTCAGCACGCGCAACAGATCGCCCGGGATCACCAGGAAGATGTTGAAACCGTAGTCCTGCGCCACAGCGTGCAGGATCCCCCGGGCCATCAGGCTGTCGATAGCGTTGCGTTCCTGACCGTTCTTCCAGCGGTGCGCCCAGTCATAGCGGAAGAAATCGTCCTGCCGCTCCCTCACCGCATTCACAGCCTCACGCGCAGACAGAGCGCCTCCGCGGAGCACGATGTATTCCAGTACCTCGCGCTCCTCGGGCGATAAGGGCACGTGCAACCGGAGGCCAGGCCCCTGATCCAGAAGGTGATGGCAGATCGCCTCCACAAGCGCCGCTCTGGTATCGGCAGCTGCGTCGATACGCAGCTTGTTCCGTATGGTCTTGAGGGCCAAGAGATCGTAGTGGCTCAGTCGCTCGGAGAGCGTGTGGCGGTCCGACAGGGAGACGGGCACGTGCTTCCCGAGGCCCGGCGCCAGATAGAGCCCCCGGGCAGTGCGGAAAACGAGCCCCAGCGTTTCCAGCCGGTCCACCAGGGGTTGCAGCACCGGTTTCAGATCGGCGCCCCCGACAGCGGCCAGCAGATGCGGCCACTCGACGCGATCGCCCCGGGCACAGGCGACAACCCGTTGTAGCAGGCGTACCTCGCGCACGTTACAATGCGTCACAGCAGCAGCTACCGACTCGGCACGACTCAACTCCTGAGCGAACACCTGCACCAGCTGCTGCTTGCTGGACGCCTGCTTGAGTTTGCGGGGGTCGATATGGCGCAGATGCGCCATCCGACGCAGACGTTCCGCAGGTAACCCGTAGAGTATCTCGGCAAAGGAGGACATGCTTCGCCCCCGGCGCGCCACAACCTGTCCGCACGAAGGAGGTGCCAGCGCGACGCGCATTGGGTCAGGATTTCAAATTGTAGCGCGCAAAGAGAAACTGTTTGAGTTGCTGTACCGACTGTTGCGCCACGCGGCGCGCATGCCCGGCCTCACGTGCGTCGACGTGCACCTCCTGATGGTCCGTGAGCGTCGGGATCCGGTTGCGGTAGGCGTAGCGGTCCGGCACGACGTCCGGCAGCTCCACACCGATCAGAGCGGCCACAGCCAGCGTCCACATGCGTGGCACCGTTGTCAGGTTGTAGCCCCCTCCTCCGATTGCCACAATGGGCTTACCGAGTGCTCGAACGTCCCGGATCGCCTGCAGCCATCCCTGCGCGGTCAGGCAGAGATGAGCCAGCGGGTCGAGAAAGTGCGCGTCCGTTCCCATCTGCAGCACGATTACCTCCGGGTCGAACGCACGCAGGATAGGAAGCGCGGCCTCCCGCCATGCCTGCAACCAGACGTCGTCGGTTGTGAATGCGCCGTACGGTAGGTTCACACTGTACCCTTCCCCCGCACCCTCTCCGATCTCCTCCGGGTAACCGGTGCCGGGGAACAGGGTGTCGCCGCTTTCATGCAAGGAGACCGTCAGCACCGCAGGATCGTCGTAGAACAGCTCCTGCACGCCGTCCCCATGATGCACGTCGATGTCCACGTAGGCCACCCGGGCAAAACGTGTGCGCAGGCGACGGATTGCCACGGCAGCGTCGTTCAGAATGCAGAAGCCGGCAGCCCGATCGTAGTGCGCATGGTGCAGTCCTCCGGAAAGGTTGAAAGCAACCATGCCGCCACCGGCTCCATCCAGAATTGCCTGCGCGGCGTTCAACGAGGCGCCTGTATATCGCAGCGACGCCTCATACATGTCGGGGAAGATCGGGTTGTCGCCCGTGCCAAATCCGTAGCGGTAGGCGCCGGGAAAGTAGTCGCCGCTGCTCAGGCGATGGAGCGCTTCCAGATAGTTCCGGCTGTGGATCTGCGCGACCTCCTCCGGGTCGGCCAGCGAGGGCTCCACAAGCTCCAGCGCCGTATCGAACAGGTTGTAGCTCTCCAGCAGCTCGTAGGTCATGCGCAGGCGAATGGGCTTGAGAGGGTGTTGTGGCCCCATGTCGTAAGCCATCAGCGCGTCGGAATAGAAGAAGAGCGGGCGTGGCATGTGCTTCTCCGGGATCAGGACACTCCTATTGTACCTGCATCGCCCGCATTGCGCGCGACCAATTTCACACCCGTTTGCCAGCCTCCCCGGGAACCTCTGGCGGGCTCCTACCGTCTTATGAGGTAGAAGCCAGACCGGTCAGGAGAACAGGGTGGTGCTTCTGACCGCAATTCCCGTACAACACGCAGGTTCGCGCCCTGAGGAGACCGGGGCATCCGACCGAAACTATGGCACCACAATTGAATACCACAACTGAATAGGCAAAAAACCGTATAACGGCACAACGGAATATCGGACAACTGAATAGCGCCACAATTGAATACGCCAGTACAACTGAATACCAGACCACCTGATAGACCAGCGAGGCCGGGACAACCCGGCCTCGCTTATTGCTGTACAGAAGGGCGACATTGCCTGCTACGGCACGTCCGCGAAGACGACCACAGCATGGGTGCGCACAGAGGGCAGAGTGACATGGCAGTATGCCCCCTCCTGTCGGAAGGGCAGTAGCTCCCCGGAAGGGGCCAGAAACACCCGGGAAGGCGCCTGACCGGTGCGTACCGCAAACCCGACATCCTTCACCGGAACCGCCGCCTCGATGAATTCACTGGCCGCTGTGCGCCGTTGCGGTTGAAAGTGGATCACATGCGCAATCCACCGTTGTTGCCCCGATTGACGCAGGACTGCGATCTCCATGGCGGGATGCACGTTGTCGCCCGGGCGCACCAGCGGCTCTGGAAGCAGGCGCTCGATCAACCGGCCGACCAGCTCACGATAGATGTAGAACGCGTCCTCGCGGTATCCCCGGAAAACCGGCGCGTAGAGATATGCGATCCGTTTGTCGGCGGAGACCACGGCCACCGGATGCCCGGTCGGCCGATCCACTGGCGTCTGGCTGTGCGACGAGAAATGTTCGGGCGCGCGATTGAAGTAGGGTTGCCAGACTTCACCGAGAGGGTGGGCGCCGTCGATCGGTTCCACGTAGCACCCGGCCTGATAGTTGACGAACCCGGTATCCGGCAACCCGGCTCCAAGTTCCGCACCAAGATGCATGTACGATGGTCGGTACGGGCAGGGGCCCTGGAAGCGCACCGGACTGGCAGGCAGTGCGAACGCCCCATCCTGCAACGTCGCCTCGTAGGAGAACAGCACCGCTCCCCCACCGTCGAGAAACGCCTGCAACTGTTTTCGCGTTCCGTCATCGAGGACACCCCGATCCGGAATGATGACCAGCCGGTATCGTCTCAGGTGGTCACGATCAGGCGTCTCCCCGTTCCATTGATGCTTGAGCGCGGCCAGGCAGGCGGCAGCTCCTTCCACAGAAGCGTCCACCCGGATGCGCCCCCGGCAGTCGCGGTCCCACTCCCACGCCTCCGCCGTCTCTGGAAGGATCAGCACGGCGATGTCTGCCAGAGGTTCCGCACCCAGGCAATAGGGCTCCAGCGCCTCGACATGGCGAAACACCTCTCCAATGACCTGATACGCTCCCCGATCCAGCTGTCCCCGGGGATGTAACTGGTCTCCAATGCTCACCACACCACCTGCCGCCAGAATGGTAGCTGCCTCATATTCCAGTTGCGGCACGGTCTTCAACCCGCCAAAGTCGGCCCATGACTTATGGAAGCGGGCCGTCATTCCCTGAATGGGTCGCAGATAGGTGCGCACGATACGGGCATAACAGGGGAAATAGAGATACCCCCATCCTCCCGTGGTGAGGGACTCAATCTCCAGATGTGTCAGGACGTCAAGCTCGCGATGGACGTTGGGCGTGACGCGGGAGTTGAAGAAGACAGTCGCGTCCGGGCGGATCTCTTTACAGAGCCGGAACAGGCGCGTGGTGTACTCGCGCAGGATGGCGAAGGTCTGAGCGCGATGGGCGTCGCGATCGTGGCGCGAATGCCCTTCGCGTTCCAGACGGGCCAGACACTTCTCGCAGAAGCAACCGGGATCCGGCGGGTAGTAGCACATGTCATAGAAGATGCCGTCGGCATCGTAGTTCTTCAGGATCTCTTCGGTCTGGCCGGCCACGTAGTCGATATACTCCTTGTTGTTCAGGCAGATCTGGTACCATGCCGCCTGCGAGACGTTCGGCCCCCAGAGCCGGCCATCCTCCAGTCGTACGACCAGGTCCGGGCGGGTGATCCCCATGTGCTGGTCCACGCGTACCGAGATGTACACCGGTGTGACGATCCCCCGGCGCTTGCAGGCCTCAATCTGCGCGCCCAGCAGGTCGAACTGCAGGCCCGGGTGCATCACGCCGACACGGGTCGGATAGTAGCTCATGCCGTGATGGCACTTGCCGAAGAGCGTGACCCAGTTCACCCGGGCCTCAATGAGCGTATCGGCAAAGGCATCGGGATCGAACTCGCGACCAACGTCCGGGATGAGCGGGCTGGTATGAAAGTCCAGATGGATCTGGCGATAATGTGTTGCCACTCGTTCGGCAGCGGTCATGATAGAGCTCCTCGTGGCCGGGAGTTACGCCCCTGTAACAGAGACTCACGCCCCGATTTCGTTTCCGTATTGCAGAGAGTTTCGGGGCGCGCGCACAGAGGTGTGAGAAGTGGTAGTTCCGCGAAGCAGTGTAGAGAACAGAAGGGATGCCCAGGAGAGGAGTTGAACCTCCAAGCCCTTTCGGGCACTGGCACCTGAAGCCAGCGTGTTTGCCATTTCACCACCTGGGCACGCGGGCTCTATGGAGTCCGTCAGGTTGCTAAATTATACGGCCTGTGGTAGAATCTGTCAAGGAGAAGCGGCAGAAGATTTTGCAGCGAGGCCATACGCACGGTTCGGAGAGCACCCGGGTGATCGTGACAGTCACGCCCAACGCCGCGGTCGATAAGACCTATTGCGTGGAACATTTCACGCTCGATCGGGTGAATCGCCCCTCCCGGGAGCAGACGGTGGCCGGCGGCAAGGGCGTGAACGTGGCACGCGTCTATCGCACTCTCGGAGGCACCGCGGTCGCCACCGGATTTCTAGGGGGCATTCAGGGCCGCATGCTGGCGCAGGCACTGTCCCGTGAAGGCATGCCGGAAGCGTTCGTCCGGATACGCGAAGAGACCCGCCTCTGTATTGCGGTGATTGATCCGGTGCACGGCACACAGACCGAAGTCAATGAACAGGGCCCCCGGGTTACAGCACGACAATGCCATGCTCTGAAGAAACGGGTGCAGCAACTGCTGTCACAGTATCGTCCGTCCTGTGTCGTACTGAGCGGGAGCCTGCCCCCGGGCGCGCCCCACACGCTCTATGCGGAACTGATCGAACTGGCGCGGCGTAACGGAACACGAGCCGTGCTCGATAGCAGCGGCATGGCACTGCACGCGGGCCTGCAAGCCCGCCCATGGATGGTCAAGCCCAATCGCGCGGAAGCAGAGGCTCTGTTGCAACAGCCTGTACGGACGCTGGAACAGGCCCGAGAGGCCGCGCAGAAGCTCTGCGAACTCGGTGTTGAGATCGTAGCGCTCACACTCGGGGCAGAGGGAGCGTTGCTACGAACCCGGGAAGGCATCTGGTGGTCCGTGCCCCCTGCGATCACTTTCGCGAGCGCAGTCGCCTCCGGAGACGCGTTCGTAGCAGCGTTCCTCTGGGAGTGGTTCCACGGGAACTGCCCCGGGGATGTGGTCAGCGCGCTCCGACTGGCTACCGGAGCGGGCGCAGCCAATGCTGCTGTGATCGGGGCGGGTTTCTGCACGCGCGACGCTATCTACGCGATGGCGCAGCGCGTCCAGCTGGATCCGATCTGACAATCCTGCATCGGTAAAGAGGTGGAGTGACACAGCAATGCTTGCGTTCCTGGGACCGGTACAGATCACGTTTCTGTTGCTGGTGTTGTTGATCATCTTTGGACCGCAGAAGCTGCCGGAGATCGGCATGCAGTTGGGTCGCGCGCTGCGCGAATTGCGCCGCGCCGGGCAGGAACTCTCCAATTCGTTCAGTCTGGATGACTACGACCGGCCCTACGAGCCCCCGCGTTATGACCCGCCACGCTACGACGGTTACCCCTCCAGCTATTCCGGCTACACCGGTGACAGCGGGTACCAGACGGGACCGGTGGACGGCCCGCGCCCCCTGCCGGGACCGGAGCCCCCGCGTGGCGACGCGGCAGCAGCAGCTCTGGCCGATCCCGGACCGGAATACAGCTTCACCCCGCCGGAGGGCAGTGTGCCCCGGGCACGTTCCTAGCGCTATCCGCGGTCCGCTACAGGCCGCTACCCTGAATCCGAAACGTTAAGGAGAACGCAACATGCTGCACACACTCGCCATGTGGAACAGTCCGATCCCGTGGGTGATCCTGATCATCGTGCTGCTGCTCTTCGGTGGCGCGAAAATTCCGGAGATGATGCGCGGCCTCGGACAGGGGATGAAGGAGTTCAAAAAAGGCCTCAACGAGAACGAAGACGACGAATTGCGCCGTGAGCGTGAGCTGGAGGCGGAGATCCGCCGGCGCGTCGAGGAGGAGTTGCGCCGCGAGCGCGAGAAGCTAGCCAAGTAAAGGACACTCAGGGACATGCACGTTCTCTACAATCTGTTGCTGTTCGTGCACTTTCTGGTAGGGATCAGCGTGATCGCTGTGATCACCATGCAGGAAAGCAAGAACGAGGGCCTGACCGGACAGATCGGCACCACTGTGCAATCCTCGTTCAAGGGCAAAGCCGGGCGCGAAGAACGCCTGAACGACACCACGCGTAAGCTGGCCATCACTTTCTTTGTGCTCTCTGCGCTGGTCGCTTTTGGTGCCGGGCGGTGGTAGCCCCGCAGCCAGAGCTCACCCCTGTAGCGAGACGCGGCGGCGCACCACAGGAGCCAGTGGTTCCCGGCTCTCACGTGTCAGCACAGTAACCTCCTGAACGCCGCACTGCAGCAGATAGATGCGCGCCGCATCAACTCCGGCCCCGACCTCCGTCGGTCGGTGGCTGTCGTCCCCGAAACAGAAGCCGACGCCCATGGCGCTGGCCTTCCGGACAATCGTGGGCGATGGGTAGGGCTCCCCGAGCCCTTTGCGCCATCCCGCCGTGTTCAGGTCGAGGATCGCTCCGCAGGCCCGTGCGGCCTCCAGAGCGTTCTGCATGGCCGCGTCCACCCGGGGTGTCGCAATTTCTTCCGGTTCAAACCCTGCTGCACGCAGGTTCCTCTTGATCAGGTCCAGGTGCCCGACCACTTCGGGCCGGATCGTCTCGATCATGGCGGCAACGGTTTCATAGTACCGGATCGCGAGCGCCTCGATCCCGCCGCATGCCTCAGCTGCCTGCAGATACGCATCCACGGGACCATCAAGCTGGATCTCATGCACGTAGTGCACGGATCCCACGCAGTAGTCGAAGCGGGGTGTACCGTCGGGCATTTGCCATGCGCGGAGGCGCTGGATCCGCTCCGCGTAGTTCGCCTCCGGCACCACTTCCGCTTCAAAGCCCCGCAGCACGATCAACTGCCCCGCGAGCTCCTCTACCAGAACGGGCAGGATTTCAGCGTACCGGGCAAAATCGGCCTCAATCCGGGCCATGTCCCAGCCCAGCGCGATTTCCTGCGGGTAGAGGAACCGGTCGGCACCCCGGGGCATGTGCTCGCTCACACCAAACGTGTGATAGCCGGCCTGCACGGCCGCCAGCAGTATCTCCCGCAACGTGCCTTCCGCATGATCGCAGAACTCACCGCTATGCCCTCCATGCAGAGAAACGCGCCATGCCATACGCTCGTCCATGTTCTGTTCCACCTCTCTGCTTCGTCACATCGCTTGCCGATGTCCGTTATGAGTGACAGGCTTGCTTTTTTTCCATCCGGAACCCGGCTCCCTGTCTGGCCCGTCTTTTCAGGTGATGCCATCATCGCCGTGCACCGGGAGTATCGACTATGAAAACGCGACCGTTGCCCTCCACTTGCTGTTGTGACCATTCTGCGCTGCAGAGAGCCGCCGCGCCCTGTCTGGAGACGCGTCGCTCTCTGATCGGCAAGTTGCTTGCTGGCGGCGTGGCGGCCCTGCCGATCCTGATGGCTCGCGAGGCGCAGGCCGATCCGTTCCGCCCCGGCGTGGCCGAGCAGAGACGGATCGGTCAGCAGGCAGCGCAGGAGATCCTGCAGAAGTACCGGGAGGTGCGTGACAGCCGGGCACGCGACTTTCAACGCGTGGGCTTTCGGCTGGTAGAGGCCCTCCCGCCTGCGGAACAGACCCGATGGGACTACACGTTCCGGGTACTGGAGAGCCGGGAGGTCAACGCGTTTGCCCTGCCCGGAGGCCCCATGTTCATCTACACCGGCCTGCTGGAGCGGATCCACTCTGTGGACGCTCTGGCGGCGGTCACCGCGCATGAGATCGCGCATGTGCGTGGCGAGCACTGGGCCCGGCAGGTGGAAAAGCAACAGAAGCAACGCCTTGGCATCGGCCTGCTGCTGGGCCTGACCCGGGCCAACCGGGACCTGCAGCAACTGGCCTTCAGCGTGGATGCGCTGCTGGCCCTCCAGTACTCACGGGGCGACGAGTTCAACGCGGACGAACGCGGCCTGCAGAACATGGAAGCCGCTCGTTTCGACCCGCATGGCATGATCGAGCTGTTCGAACTCCTGCAGAAGGCCTCGGGCGGACGCGAGGGCGGGATCAGCTTCCTCCGTACGCATCCGCTGACCCGGGATCGGATCGCACGCGTTCGCGCCTATATCGCCCGTAGAACCGGGGAGTAGCCCCGGGGCTGCACGCTGAGCGTGTTATTCCTGTTCTGCGTGCTGTATTCCTGTGCGCTACCGCAGGGATTGACGCAGGTCCGGACGCACATTATAATGTGCGCAGAATGAAGGACACAGGGAGACCGGGGCTGCGGAGCACAACACATTGAAGCGACACAACGGAGACAACGGCCTTACCTCTCGATCCGAACGCGTACCCGCTCAGCAAGAGAACGGAAAAGAGATCGGTGTCATCGTGCGGGGCTCCCTGCGCGAGGGGCTGGAGATGCGTCTCGCCGAGGGCCAGAGCGTGGAGGACCTGCGCGTCGGTAAGTTTGTGGTTGTGGAAGGTGCGCAGTACCGCTACTTCTCCATGATCAGTGACGTGCAACTGGCAGCCACGCACCCCAACGTTTTGCTCCACCCGCCCGGGCGCGAAGAGACGCTCCTGCGCGCCGTGCTGGACGGCACCAGCGTCTTCGGCACTGCCAGCCTCACCCCCATGCTTATGGTGCCGCGCGATGCCGGCCCGGAGGAGGGCGAATCCCTGATGCCGGTCAAGACCATCCCGGTGCACTTCAGCCCCGTCTATGAGGCCACGCGTGAGGACGTCGGGCGTGTGTTCGGCGAAGAAGCGCGGGGCACGCAGTTCTTCCACGTTGGGGAACCGCTCGACATGGACACCCCGGTATGCCTCAATCTGGAACGGTGGGTTGAGCGATCCAACGCGATCTTCGGGAAAAGTGGCACTGGCAAAACCTTCCTGACCCGGATCGTGCTCTGCGGCGTGATCCGGTCCGACTGTGCGGTCAACCTCATTTTTGACATGCATAGCGAGTACGGATGGACGGGCACCAGCGAGGACCGTCAGCGAGGCGGGCAGGTGCGCGGGCTCAAGCACTACTTCGGTAACCGCGTGCAGATCTTCACGCTGGATCCGCGCTCCACCCGGCAACGGCAGGTTCGGGCAGATTACGAGGTGCAGATCCCTTACTCGGAAATCACCGTGGAAGATATCCTGCTGCTGGAGAGGGAGCTGAATCTCAATCCCACCGCCGTGGAGACCTGCCATCTGCTGGTGCAGAGGTTCGGTCAGAAGCAATGGCTCAGAGAGTTTCTGAACATGAACTCCGAGGACCTGACCGCATTCGTCGGGGATAACAACGCGCACAGAGGAGCCCTGACCGCCCTGCAACGGAAGCTCAACGTGCTTGTTAGAGAGTGCGAGGGCTTCCTGAAGCCTGAGGTCCCGGACGATGCCGTCCCGCGCATTCTGCAGACGCTCCAGCGCGGAGTCAGCGTGGTGCTGGAGTTCGGCCACTACGATCGTCCCGTGCAGTACATGCTGGTCGCCAACATCCTCACCCGCCGTCTGCATCAGATCTATCGCGATCTGACAGAGAGGTCCCTGGGGGGCTCGGAACCGAAACCGCGCCCGCTCCTGATCACCATAGAAGAGGCGCATAAGTTCCTGGCGCCCCACCTGAGCGAGCAGACCATTTTCGGCACCATTGCGCGTGAGATGCGCAAGTACAACGTCACGCTGCTGATCGTGGATCAGCGGCCCAGTGGGATCGACCCGGAGGTGCTGTCGCAGGTGGGCACCCGGATCTGCTGCCTGCTGGAGGACGAGCGCGATGTGAACGCCGCGCTGGCCGGAGTCTCCGGGGCCAGCAGTTTGCGCAACGTGCTCGCCAGTCTGGAGACCCGTCAGCAGGCGCTCATCTTCGGGCATGCGGTGCCCATGCCCGTGGTGGTTCGCACGCGCACCTACGACGATGAGGCATTTCGTCAGTCCATGCAGTCTGCCTCTTTCGTCCAGTCCGAGAACACACCGGAAGACGCGGAGGCGCATCGTGCGCGCATGCTCGCCCTCCGCGACCAAGATTTTTGAACGTGACTGCATCTCCTTTCAGGTTCTGCGGCCTGTGCTCCGCAGCGATCCTCTGGCTGTCCGTCGGGCACCTGCCTGCACGCCCGGACCTTCCCCGGCCCGATCCAGGCGACGCAGCGTTCTTCGCTCTACCGCACCGACTTGATCCTCCTGCAGGCGTCTCCACGCAGACAGGCACGACCACAGATCCCCCGGAGATCACCGTGAGTCGCTTTCACCGGTTGCGATGGTCCCCGCAGGGCCAGAGCTTCGCGGCCGAGGGCCCGGTGCGGGTCGTCTATCGAGATACAGGCAACGGAAAGACAGCCACGTTAACTGCCCGGAACGTGCAGTACAACGCGCAAACAGGCGTGGTCAGCGCAAGCGGGGGCATCCTGCTCGAACGTGAAGAGGGGCAGTTTGCCGGACAGAGCATCGAGTACAACTTCCGCACAGATGCCGGGCGCGTTACCGGAGCGCTGCTGCTCAGCCCGTTCTTCCGGATGCAGGGAGATCGGATCGAGCGCCGGGAAGATGGCACGTATGTGGTAGAGAACGGCTACTTCACCACCTGTGAAAACCAGCGCCCCGATTATCGGATCCGCGCCGGCCGGCTCACCGTGTCGCCCGACCGCTTTGTTGCCGCGCGCAACATCACGTTCTACACGGGGGGCACCCCGCTCATCTCGCTGCCCTCTTTCCGGCGCAATCTGCGCACCACCACCCCCCCGCCGATCCCGCGCGCAGCTTTTACCAAGGTAGAGGGTATTGTGGTGCGGCAGGTCGGGAGCCCGATCAGTCGTCCGGACGAGACGTTCGATTTCGACCTGCGAGTGAATCTGCGTCGCCTGCCCGCCGGGTTCCTCATCTACCAGAAGGATCTGACTCGCGGGGCCACAGTGCCTCTGCCCCCGTTCGGGCTACTGTACACGCTGGAGGACCCCCTGCGTGGCTTTCTGGAGCAGCTGAGCCCGCCCGCCTACCCGGAGTACGGGGCCACGCGCTATCAGGAAGCGCGCGAGCCGCGCGCCACGTTCTTCGCCTCTGTGCAGAACAGCCAGTTCATCTACAACCGGCGGCGTTCGGATCTACTGGTCTCGCGCTTCCCGGAGGTCGGCGTGCGATGGACCAATCTGCTGGGCCGCCGCGCACCGGCAGCAGAAACGCCAGTCTCTTCCACCGACGCCTCGTTCGTCCGTCGTCCTACCAGCGAAGGTCCCTTCACACTCGATCTGAGCGCGGCGCTGGGCGCACTGAGCGAAGCGCCCACAGGTGCCTCCGCCGGCCGACTGGCGCTCCGCACCAGTCTGGCCTCGCATCCGTTGCTGCTGAGCAAACAGCTATCACTGCGCCTGGGCGCCACGCACTGGATGAATCTGTACACATCCGGGCGCATCTATCATCTTTTCTCTCCGGAGGTAGACCTGCACTACCTGCCTGCGCGTACCACTTTCCTGAGCGCGGGTTACCGCTACGCCACAGAGGCCGGCGCCACTCCGTTCGTTTTCGATCGGCAGGACGTGCGCCATGAACTGCGCCTGCGCGCCCAGTTCGGCGGCCCGTGGGCCTTTGGCGTGACCACGCGCTACGATCTGGAGCGGGCCCGCGCCTACGACACCGAGTTCGCGGTTCTGCGCAACCTGGACTGTCTGCAGGTCGGTTTCGGCTATCGGGCGCGCGCCCAGCAGTTCGGCATCATCTTCAATCTCCTCCCGCCCACGCCAGATCGAGCGGAGCGCCGCATCGCCCCCCTGACCCCGCCGGTCACTCCTCCGTGAAACCGGGAGTTACACTTCGCCGATCCCGATGATCTGTGTCAACCTGCTCTGCGTCTCCACCAGCTGGAAGAAGATCCCGCGCTTCTCCATGAGTTCCGCATGGGTACCGACCTCCGCGATCTGCCCCTTATCCAGCACAATCAACCGTGTGGCGTTGCGCAGGGTGGAAAGCCGGTGCGCGATGGCAAAGGTGGTGCGCCCCTCGACCAGCCGCGCGATCGCCTCCTGGATCTGCTTCTCCGTCTCCACATCGACCGAAGACGTGGCCTCGTCCAAGATCAGGATCCGCGGGTTGTGCAGGATCGCCCGGGCGATTGAGATGCGCTGGCGCTCGCCCCCGGAGAGCTTCGCCCCGCGTTCGCCGACGATGGTATCGTAACCGTCGGGCTTGCTCAGGATGAAATGGTGCGCATTGGCCGCTTTAGCGGCCTCTACAATCTCCTCGAACGACGCACCCGGCCTGCCGTAGGCAATGTTCTCCGCAATTGTCCCGTTGAACAGGAACGGCTCCTGCAACACCACGCCGATCTGTTCGCGCATATGATGCAGGTGCATCTCCCGATAATCCATGCCATCGATCCGGATGGTTCCCGCATCTGGCTCATAGAACCGGCACAGCAAGCTGATTGTGGTGGACTTGCCCGCCCCCGACTTGCCGACCAGCCCGATCATCTCTCCCGGGCGGGCCGTGAACGAGATCCCTTTGAGCACCGGGTTGGACTTGTCGTAGCCAAAGCGCACGTTATCGAAAGTCACTTCGCCCACGATGTCCCTGCGCACTCCCTGATCCGCGCGCGTCTCCTTGTCCGCGTCGATTACTTCAAAGATGCGCTCGGCGCCCGCCATGGCCCGGCTGAACCACTGATTCAACTGCCCGAACCATTGCAACGGACCGTAGACCAGACCGATGTAGGCGTTCACCATGATGAAGTTGCCCAGTGAGATCTGCCCCCGGTAGACCATGTAGCCACCAACGATCCAGTTGATCAGCGCGCCCATCCCCACAAACAGGGTCATCGCGCCAAACACGGTGAACCACCGGCAGTCGGCATGGATCCCGGCATCCCGCAACTCCCGGTTGCGCTGCAGGAACTTGTTGTACTCCCGGTCCTCCCGTGCAAACGCCTTGACCACCCGGATGCCGGTCAGGCTCTCGTTCAGGTGCATGTGAAAGCGCGCCCACTTCTGCCCCACCCGGTAGTACATCTGCGAAATGGGCCGCCAGAACACGGCACTGAACGCCAGAATGATCGGGACGGGCGAGAGCACCGCGAGCGCGAGCTGCCACGACACGCGGAACAGAAAGATGATGATCCCCACCAGCAACAACGTGTTGGACGCCAGGTACGGCAGTCCGTCCACCAGAAATCCCCAGACTCGCTCCGTATCCTGCGTCACGCGACTGGCGATGGCGCCCACCTGCCGTTTATCGAAGTAGCTGACCTGCAGGAACTCGACGGCCCGGTACACGCTGGAGCGCAGATCCGCAGCGATGCTGCCCGCCAGCCGCGAGATGACGCGCCCGGTCCAGATCTGCACTCCGGTAGCGACAACCAGCACCCCCAGCCAGATCGTCATGTAGACCAGCAGCAGGGACAGGTTCTGCCGCTGGATCAGCACGTTATCGATGATGAGCGCCTGTAGCCGGGGTGGGATCAGATTTACTCCGGTGGTAACCAGTGCCAGCAGCGACAGCAGGATAGCCTGCCCGCGATAGGGCCGCATATAGCTCAGAACGCGCAGCAGCGTTCGTCCTCGCTGTACGCAGGCAGGACACACCCCATCTTTCTCGGGCAGCAGGCGTTGACATCGGGCGCAACGTGTCTGTTCTGGCTTCAGGTTGATGCAGAGTGGCTCGCCCCGGGCCAGCTGCTCAATACCCCGTGCAGCTTCCGAGAACTGCGCTGCCACGGCCAGTGAATAGGATAGAACAGGCAGGATCTCTCCCCGATGTGTGGTCAGCTCCAGCCGCCCTCCGCCTACCAGCGGTTCGTTCCGTGCGGAATGCACGTCGCCGAGAGCGATCTGAAAGCTGATCGCCCCGCCGGGCTCCACAACGCGCACGTGCTGCCCGGTCACTTCCAGCGTTCGCTGTCCAAACCGCCCTTCCGCATCCAGATCGGCCTGCAGCCGGATCAGGGTCTGCTCGGAAGCGGCCTGTTCCCTCCCCGGAACGACCTGTGTGTCACACATGGATCCTCCTTGCAACGTCCTCACAAACAGAATGCGCCGCAAACACTCACCGCGGCGCACATTGTAGAGCTCATCCCTGCCTGCAGATCAGGCACATCCGTATACGCTTCCAGCATCCACAGTGCTGTCTGGCCCGGGCGCTCACTCGCCGGTGTAGAGAAGCGGGTTGAGCGGGCTGACGGCCAGTTCACCGGGCTGGACTCCGGGCAGCCAGGCCTTCAGGTCCTGCCAGCGATTCGGGTTATCCGGCTGCGACATGACGCGAATGCCGTCCGCGAAGTAGATGACGGTCATTACCTCACGTGCCCGGGAGCTCTGGTTGCCGGGCGCCGCGTGCAGGGTGCCCCCCCAGTGGAACGTCGCATCGCCGGCCTGCATGGCGCCGACGTTGACCAGCCGGTAGCCGCGTTCACGCACCAGACGATTGAAATACTCCTCGGACTCGTCGCTGATCTCCAGTGCGGCCAGGTAGCCATCCCGGTGCGATCCCACGGCGAACGTCATGGTTCCCATGGTCTCGTCCACGTCCACCAGAGGCATCCACATGGTGACCGACTTTTCCGAGTCGAGCGGCCAGTAGTAGAAATCCTGATGCCACGGGGTCGGACCTCCTCCAGCTTCTTTAAAGAGCGCCTGATCGTGATAGAGCCGGACGGCCGGAACGCCCATCAGGCGTGCGGCAATGCTGGCGAACCGTCGGGCCAGCACGAACCGCTTTACCCCTTCGTCCCGCACCCAGAGGTTCATGATTTGCAGAAAGGCCTTGCCGTAGGTGTCTCGTTCGTCAACCGGACGCGTTTCGGTGTTGAACCGGTAGGCCGCTTCCGTGATAACCGGGCGGTAGGCCGCGATCTCCTGCGCGGAACAGACTCCACGCAACAGTACAAAACCGTCGCGCTGGAAGGTTTCGATCTGCTCAGATGTCAACGGGTAGTCACTCGTGAGGTCAGGCAGCGTTTCAACAGGAACAGGCATGGCAGTGTCCCTCGATCGTCCGTCAGTACGGTACTTTTCCACACGAATTTTCCACACGGGCTCAGGGCGTTCCTGCCCCTCTTCCTGTGCCAGTGCGGACGCAGAGGCGCCTCTTTTCTGCATCCCCGCTCGTGCAGGCTCGATTCTCGCATCCCTGTCAGCATACCAGCTGGCCAGTATCACCGACAATGAGCCGACTGCAGGGCGTTAACCGGGCACATGTTCCTCAGAAAGGAATGCCCCTGGCCGATGTCGTCGTTCAACGTCAGCCACGGAGAGGAGCAGCAGCGAACAGAAAGGCTAGCCTGTCTTGTTCCTCTCCACCTGCACTGCCACACCGGGAAAAATTTCCCGGTGTGGCGACACTTTTTAGTTTCTTCAACCGTCTTCTCTGCAGAACACATGACCGGGAAGCAACGCCTGGTGTACTCTCACCGGGGTATCCCGGATCCATTCCGCTACCGCACCGAGGAACTTCAAGGAGGAACCTGCCCCATGCCAGCCAACACCGTCGACACACGCCCCAATCTGAAAGCAGTCTGTTCCCGCAAGGCCCTGTCGGAGGCCGTACAGACCGTCGGGCACGCGGTTTCCGGACGCAACGCCCTGCCCATCCTGAACCACATTCTGATCCGGTCCGAGAAAGAAGGTCTGCGTCTGATCGCCACCGACACCGAGATCGGCATCTCCTGCCGGATCCCCGCGGAAATCGAGGCTACCGGCGCGTTAACGGCCCCGGCGCGTCTGCTGACCGAGGTGCTGGCGAACCTGCCCGATCGGAGTGACGTGGCGCTTTCGGTGGACCGCAGCCACACGGTGCACATCCACTGCGATCGATCCGATTACAAAATCCTGGGCTTACCGGCGGAAGAGTACCCGAACCTGCCGGACGTGCAGGACACTGCCAGCTTCACGTTGCCCCAGAAGGTCCTGCGCGAGATGATCCGGCAGACAATCTTTGCCGTTTCTCCCGACAATACTCGCCCCATTCTGACCGGCATTCTCATTGCGTTTGACGGGGAGACTGTCCGGTTTGTCTCCACTGACACGCACCGTCTTGCCGTCAAGACTGTAGTGGCGAAAGAGGGGCAGGGAGCTCAGAACGCCGTGGTGCCCGAACGAGCCATGAACCAGCTGACACGCCTGCTCTCCGACGCAGAGGGCGACGTACAGGTTACGCTGTCCAGCAATCAGGCCCATTTCGCGCTGCCCGGTGCCGATGAGGTACAGATCACGGCCCGCCTCATCGAAGGGCAGTTCCCCAACTTCCAGCGGGTTATCCCGACTCAGTACCAGAAGCGGCTCACTCTGTACACACAGTCGCTACTGAGCGCGGTGCGTCGCGCCTCTATTGTCGCCCGGGAAGACGCGCATCGGGTGATTCTGCGTACCGGCGAAGACAAGCTGGAGCTGACGGCGTCCAGCCAGTCCGGCAACGCCCACGAGGAGATGGATGTGACCCGGGAAGGTGATGACGTCGAGATCGCTTTCAACGCCCGGTACCTGCTGGACGTGCTCTCCGTCCTGGACACGGAGCGGCTCACACTCGAGCTAACAGAACCACTGAAGCCCGGAGTGATCCGCCCGGTTCCACCCCCGGCTCAGGACGAAGAGGGCCCTGTCTCTTCTCTCGCCCCCGATTACCTCTGCGTGCTCATGCCCATGCAGGTCGCCTGA
>JANWZQ010000121.1 GCA_025054835.1 Chthonomonadaceae bacterium | reverse complement strand
TGGTTCCCTCGAAAATGCGGAAGACGCGTGCATCGCGGTAGGCACGGGCTACCGGGAATTCCTCGCTGTAGCCGAACCCTCCGTGGATCTGCAGGCACTCGTCGACCACGTATCCCAGAGTCTCGGTGCCGGTGAACTTGGCGATGGCGCACTCGATAGCGAACTCGGCAGCAGCGACGCGGTAGTGTTCCATTGCGCGCGAGTCGTCCGGGTTCAGATCCTGGAGCAGGCGTTGCCACGCGCCGGCCGTGCGGTAGATCTGGCTCTCCAGAGTGAAGAGACGTGAGACCATTTCGCCGAGTTTGTGCTGGATCAGGCCGAACTGCGCGATGGGCTTTCCGAACTGCACGCGCTGTTTCGCGTAGAGGACCGCCGACCGGAGGACGTCCCGGGCGAAGCCGAGGGCCGTCGCGCCCATGTGGAAGCGTCCGAGGTTGAGGGCGTAGAGCGCGGGGCGGTGTCCCTGCCCGATCTCTCCGAGGAGATTTTCGCGAGGTACCAGGGCATTGTCGAGGATCAGGCGGCAGGTGGAGGAGCCGTGCAGGCCCAACTTGTGTTCCTCGCGTCCGATCGAGACGCCGGGCGTGTTCCGTTCTACCAGGAAGGCTGTGAAGGCCTGTCCATCGATCCGGGCAAAGACGGTGAACAGGTCGGCGAAGCCCCCGTTGGTGGTCCACATTTTGGTACCATTCAACCGGTAGTGCCGACCGTCTTCGGTGAGAGTGGCGCGTGTCTGGCAGGCGCGCGCGTCCGAACCGCTGTTGGCCTCGCTCAGGGCGAACGCGCCGATCCATTCCCCGGAGGCGAGGCGAGGCAGATAGCGGCGTTGCTGCTCCTCCGTGCCGAAGAGGAGCAGTGGCAGGGTGGCGACCCCATTGTGAACGCCGATAGAGACGGCGAAGGCAGGGTGCGTACCGAACACTTCGCTCAGGCGTACTGCGGTGGGCTCGGGCAGGGCAAGTCCGCCGTAGCGTGACGGGATGTGAACGCCGAGCAGGCCAGGCGGACCGGCCTTGCGCAGGAGCGTGGCCATCAGGCCCGGCTCCTCGGCTTCGATGCGATGCGCAAGGGGCAGCACTTCCCGACGCAGGAACTCTGCCACGCTGTGCGCCATCATGCGCGCTTCCGCGGGCAGTTCCTCAGGGGTGAAAACCTGCTCGGGAGCGGTCTCTGTGGTGAGGAATGCGCCTCCTGTCGGGATATCCGGTGTGTTCATGGCGTTCTGCTCCTGATATGCGTGCGGGGTAGGGGCCGGGCTCTATGCTGTTCCGTGCTCTGAGAGCGGTGTAGCCGACGTGCAGGCTGCCAGCAGTATTTCCGCTACGTCCTGCACTGTCGGGGCGTTTTCCCCGGCGACCTGTGCGACGCTGTCTCCAATCATCACTTTGCAGAAGGGGCATCCGACGGCGATGGTGCGCGCGCCGGTAGCCAGCAATCCGGTAGCACGATGCACGCCGGGGCGCTGACTGCGGTCCTCTTCCATCCACATACGTCCTCCACCAGCGCCGCAGCAGAGCGTGCGACTTCCATGAGGTTGTACCTCGCGCAGAGGCTCTTCCAGTGCGGTATACAACAGGGTGCGCGGCGCATCAACCTCCCGATTGACGCGGGCCAGAAAGCAGGGGTCGTGATAGGTGACGCTCTCCGGGGTGGTTCCGGTCCGCGTGAGCCGGCCCTGTTGGAGCAGCTGGCGCAGGTACTGCGTGTGGTGAAGGACGTGGTAGTGACCTCCGAACTGCGGGTACTCGTTTTTGAGGGTGTGGAAGCAGTGCGGACACTGCGTGATGATGTTCTGTGCGTTGAGGCGGTGCAGCAGGTCGATGTTGGCCTGCGCGAGCTGCTGGAAGAGGAACTCGTCGCCGATGCGCCGGGCCGGGTCGCCGGTGCAACGTTCCGCGGGGCCAGCAACGCGGAAGTGCACGCCAGCGCGTTGCAGGAGCTGTACGAGCGCGCGCAGGGACTGTTGCGCGCGGGGCTCGAACGCGCCGGCGCATCCAACCCACAGGAGCACCTCGCGCCCGTCATCCGGTGTGGCGATGGGGACTTCGAGCCCCCGGGCCCATTCCATGCGTTGTGCGGCGGGCAGGCCCCACGGGTTCTCGCGGCTGCCGAGCTGACGGAGGACGGTAGCGGCGGTTCCGGTCAGGCGGCCCTCCGCCACGCGGTACCGTCGGATGCCGTCGATGATGTCCACATGGCGGATGAGCGCGGGGCACTCGCGCACGCAGGCGTGACAGTTCGTACAGGCCCAGAGCGCGTCGTCGCTGATGACGTCGGTGCCGGGGGCGGACTGCGGGGCGGCATCGAGCAACTGGCGCAGGTCGAGAACGACCTGTTTCGGATCGAGCGGTTTGCCCACCTGATGCGCGGGGCAGGCCTCCGTGCATCGACCGCACTCCATGCAGGCGTCCAGACTCATCAGTTCCCACCGGGTGAAATCGGCTAGAGTAGCCAGGCCGATCCTTCCGGTTTGTTCGACCTGTTCCACGGGGACAGGCTCCAGCGCTCCCATGGGGCGTGCTGGTTGCAGGGCAATGGTAGGCGGGATGGTGAACAGGTGCAGCCATCGGCCGTAGGGAACTGCCGCGATGAGCGCCAGCACCAGCACGGCATGCAGCCACCAGAGGAACACGTAGCGTTCCACGGAGAGGGCGTTGTACAGGGGCAGGGCGAACAGAGAGCCGACCGGCGAGAAGGGGGCGTAGGAGCGGCGCTGCGGGTCGATGGCGATCCCGGCACCTTCCAGAAGGAAGCCGGTGAGGGTTGCTGTGAGGAGCAGGGTGAGAAAGGCGCCGTCTTTCCACGTATGTCCGAGGGAGTCCGGGCGACGCAGGAAGCGTCGGGCCAGAGCCAGCACGGTACCGACGAGCAGGGCAGTTCCGAAGAGGTCGAGCGCGAGCTTAACTGTCAGATAGAACGTGCCCTTGTAGAGCCACTTTTCTCCGAAGACCCACGCGCCGTAGTGCTCGATGGCCACGATGCAGGTACCGATGAAGAGGACCAGAATGCCGGCGAAGATGAGCGCGTGCAGGGTGCCTGCGAAACGGCGGCGGCGGACGCGTCGGTGTGCGAGGATGTGTTCCATGGCAGTTCGGAGGCGCCGGGACCAGTCGGCAATCGGGGAGCCGGGGCGGCCCTGCTGCCATGTTTTCCACCGCCGGTAGATGCCGTACAGGCAGAGGAGCGCGCTCAGCGTGGCCAGCAGGTAGAAAACTGTTTTTCCGGCGGGCGTGATGTGGAGGAAGAGCGTGCGGGAGGGCATGGTTTACAGCTTCCGGGTCAATTCGGGCACAGCCTGGAACAGATCGGCAACCAGCCCGTAGTCGGCTATCTGGAAGATGGGAGCATCGCCGTCGATGTTGATCGCCACAATGACCTTCGCGTCTTTGATGCCTGCGAGGTGCTGGACGCTGCCGGACACGCCAGCAGCGATGTAGAGCTCGGGTGCAATGACCTTTCCGGTCTGTCCGATCTGCAGTTCGTTGGGTGCGATGCCGCTGTCGACCGCGGCACGCGTGGCACCGAGCGCGCCTCCGAGTTTATCGGCGAGTGCGCCGAGGATCTGCTCGAACGTTTCCGGGTCGCGCAGGGGGCGTCCTCCGGAGATGACAACGCGCGCGGTGGTGAGATCCGGCCGTTTGTTCTGTGCGGTGTCCTGACCGATCCACCGGGTGCCCTGTGGCAGGGAGGCGGGTTCAACCGGGAGGGACTCCACCTGACCGGGTGTAGCGCGCGCGGGTTGCCCGAAGGCGGTGGCGCGTACACTGACAACACCGGCTTCCGGAGGGATCTGAACAGTGGCGATGAGATTGCCCGCGTAGACCGGGCGGCGGAAGATCGGACCGTTGTCATCGGGTTGCATGCTCAGCACGTCGGAGATCATCGGGGCGTCCAGCAGGCCGGCCACACGAGGCAGGATGTCTTTGCCAAAGGAGGATGCAGTGCCGGCGAGCCATCGGGCGCCGGTCGCGCGCAGGGCTTGCAGGGTGACGGCGGCGACCCGATCGGCGGTGGGGTGGGTGAGTGCCGGGTCGGAGGCGATGAGCAGGCGCTCTTCGCCGTAGCCGCGCCATGTTTCTGCCTGTGTGACGATATCGGGGCCACCAGCGAGCAGGAGGTGGAAGCGCCCGCGGGTCATCCGGGTCCAGGCCTGTGCGAACGCGATAGCGGGCAGGGTGGCGGGCAGGACTGCCGTGCCGTCGGTCTCCATCAGTACGAGTAAGGGATCCATCAGCTATTCCTCGCCAGTTTATGGGGAGCCGTACGCGTCAGATCACGCGGGCTTCCTCCCGGAGAGCGGTGATCAATTCGTCGACACTACCGACGCGACGTCCGGCTCTGCGCGGTGGGGGTGTTTCCAGGCGCAGGGTGGTGACGGGCGCGGTCGGGGGGATCTGCAGTTGCGCGGCATCGATGCGCAGGAGCGGCTTGCTACGCGCTTTGATGATGGCGGGGAGAGCCACATAGCGGGGCTCGTTGAGGCGCAGATCGGCCGTGATGACGGCGGGCAGGGTGACCTCGATGGTTTCACGTCCTGTGTCCACCTCACGGGTCACACGGGCGCAGGTTCCGTCGGGCGTCAGTTCGATCCGGGAGGCGAAAGTGGCCTGCGGGATCTGGAGCAGGGCCGCGAGGCGCTGGCCGGTCTGGTTACAGTCGTCGTCGATGGCCTGCTTGCCCATGAGGATGATCTGTGGCTGTTCCTGTCGTGCGATTGCGGCGAGGTAGTGGCTGATCCGGCCCGGGTCGGCGGGCGCCTCCTGCTGTATGAGCAGGGCACGGTCGGCCCCCATGGCCAGTGCAGTGCGGAGCTGTTCTTCCCACGCGGTAGTGCCGATGGCGACAGCGAGGATTTCGATGTCGTGGCCCGCTTCGCGCAGGCGAATGGCCTCTTCGAGGGCGATCTCGTCGAAGGGATTGATCACCCATTTGATGTCGGTTTCATCCACATGGCCCCCGGGGGTGAGCCGAACGCGTCCATATGGGTCAGGCACGCGTTTGATGGGCACGAGGATTTTCATGTGCGCTCCTCCCGTGAGACGACGTTGTCATGTGATTGTACGGTGTTGCCCGGCAGTAAGTTCTTCGGGGCAGAAAGGAACTCCTGCCGGAGGGCCGGGAGGGGCCTCCGGCAGGAGCGAGCGGGTATGCAGTGGGGATGCGGTTATCTGGCGGATTCGATACGGATCTGGGTGGAGAGGGTGAACGTTTTGCCGCCGATGCGGTAAGTGGCTTCGCCAAATGCGGCCAGGTAGCCTTGCTGGGGTCGGGGTAGGGGCGCAGTGCATGCGGATCCGTTGACCGGTATTTCCGTGGAGGTCCATCGAGAGTCCCGGAAATCTTTTGTGGGTGCCGTGGTGTGGAAGAGGCGTGCGGATACGGGAGGAATGTCGCTGTGGAGGTGGAGTCGGGTGGTGCCGTCGGGGTCGGGACGGTACTCCCAGCGCATTCTGGGCAGGGGGGTTTTGCTGGCAATGGCATGGGCGAATCCGGCCATGGTGTTGAGGACACGGGTAATGTCGCCGTTCTGGAGGTCATGGCCGGTGTTGGGAACGTAGAGGATCCATTTGGGTCCTTTGAGTCCGTCCCAGTACAGGTTGAGCGCGTCCTGCGCCCAGTAGCGGTCGTTGGTGCCGTTGATGATCAGTTTGGGCAGGGTAAGGACGTTGCGGTAGCTGTAGGGGTCTTCCAGTTCCAGCAGGCGTCGTCCTTTCTCGGTGTTGAGCATTTCCAGCATTCCGGATTCCGTGTAATCGGCGATCTGTTCGCTGGGTTTGCCGAAGGACGCCAGCTGATGCGGGATCTGGGCCGGAATGTTGAGAGTATCGATGACCATGGGGGCGATGGCCCGGACGCGCCGGTCTTTACTGGCTCCAACGAGCCAGGTAGTCCATCCGCGTTTGCTGGCGCCGGTGATGAGGAACTCCCGGATGGGCTGCCACTGTTGCGTGCGTGCGTATTCCTGGATGGCATCCATGGCTTTGATGACGGACTTGGCCATAGGGAAGTGGAGGGGCCAGGAAGGGTCGCCGGTCTCCAGGAACTTTTGCCAGGTGTAGACGATCAGGGCGTCTTCTGTTTTGCCTCCATAGAGGGGTTGTTTGGGGACGCCATAAAGAAACGCGACATGGCCGCCGTACTGTCTGGCCATCATCGCTCCGACCTGTGCTTCTTCCTCGCTGCCGTTGCCTCCGGTGTTGAGCAGGGTGCAGAAATGCGGGTGTGTGAGGTTGGTGGGGCGGAAGAGTTGCAGGCGGTGCTCCCACACATGGCCCTGCCATGTCTGTGACACGAGGTGCAGTTCGTGGATGGTAACACCATTATGGGTGGTTGTTCCGCGTACTTCCCACCGGTAAGCGGGTTCTGGCTTGTTCAGGTACTGGTAGAAGTCGGCCTGAGCGCCCGGGGCCTGCAGGAGCAGGATGCTGCTGAGGGCGATCAGGGGAAGGATTGCGGTACGGATGCGCACTGCGGGCTCTCTCCTTGAGGTGAATTTCTGGTATGCCGGAGGGTGTTTCTCCGGAGGCGGGCGCAGTTCCTTCTGTGTCCGGTCTGGCGGTCTCAGAGGGCGATGGTGAGTCCGTCATAAGCGAGCTGGACGTGAGAAGGGAGTTGGGCGTTAACGGCATCGTGATCGAAGTAGTGGGAGAGGTGAGTGAGGTAAGCGCGTCGTGGCTGGAGTTCTTCGATGACTTCCAGCGCCTGATTGAGTCCGACGTGGGTGGGGTGGGGGTGCAATTGCACCGCGTCCAGAAAGAGCAGATCGAGGTTACGCAGTTGTTCCATGCTCTCCGGGGGGATGTAGCTGACGTCGGTAACGTAGGCGAAACTGGCAGGGGAGGCCCCGGGATCCGCGTGACGGAAGCGGTAGGCGAGGACAGGTAGTTGCCCGTGCAGGACGTAGAAGGACTGGATATGCAGGCCACACAGGGTGAACTCCGGGAGAACGTCGTGGAGCGTGATGCAGGGTTTCCCTCCGCCACTCTGAGTTTGCCGGAAGATATAGTCGTAGGCTCTGCGGATGTCGGCCTGTATGGCCGCGTCGCCATAGACGGGGATGTCCTGCAGGAGGATGTCGTTGAAGCGGCGCAGGTCGTCAAGCCCGAAGAGATGGTCGGCGTGTGTGTGTGTGAAGAGGACGGCGTCGACGCGGTGAACGCCAAACGTAATCGCCTGGAGGCGCAGTTCCGGTGGCGTGTCGATCAGGATGGCCTGGTTGGCGTTGCGGACCAGGATGGAGGCGCGGAAGCGGCGGTTTTTCGGGTTGCTGGAGAGACAGACCGGGCAGTGGCATCCGATCACAGGCACGCCGTGTGAAGTGCCGCTGCCGAGAACCAGAATTTCCATAGCACAGAGACCGGGTCCGGTGAGGCGTGGATGTGGCACGCGCACGGTGCCACTTCCACACGGCGCGGTTGTTACAGGGTAACGGTCACTTTGAACTTCACGGTTTTCGGGGGCAGAATGCCGTACAGGTCGCTGACGGTCAGGGTGGCGACATACTGCCCGGATTTATGATAGACATGCGTTACGTTCCGGCCGACTTTCTCTTCCTGAATGCCGTCGGACTCATCGAAGTCCCATGAGAATTTGAGCGGGATGACGCCGGCACTGGCACGTGCGGTGTAGGCGTTGCGCGAATTGCGGGTGACGATGCGGTCGGAGATAGTACTGACGGTCAGTGGTGTGACCTCGGTGACGACGCGCATCTGTCCGAGGTAGATGGTGCCGGCAGTGTCGCCGAAGATGCGGATCTCTTTGATCTGGTCGCTGCCGGGCTTGAGGCCTTGGATGGCGCTGACAGGTACGGCAAACTGTTTCCATTGCTGGTCGAGCGCCGGGGCGTATTCGGTCTGTGCGAGCAATTCCAGCTGACGGTCGTCGGTGGTAACAAGCACGAGGCGGATGCGTTCGATGTTCTGAGATTTCTGGAGTGTGGCCCGGCTGCCCATGGCGCCGCCATACCCGGCGCGGAACGGGTTGAATGCGGATCCACCACCGGGGATGGAGGGGCTACCGCCGGCGTCGCCGAAGCCTCCGCGGGGGAATCCACTGCCGCCAAACCCGGAGTTTTGCTGGTTATCACCGATCTGGAAGACGAAGTGGAGGTAGGCATTTTTGTTGGCGGTGTATGCCCCCAGGTTGATCGGCGCGTTGAGGATCATACGGGCGCCCTGATAGGAGCCGTGTGTGGTGACTCGCAGGGAACGGGAACCGCTGTAGGGCCGTTGCGGGTCTTCCACAACCGTGCCGCTTCCCCAGCTGGCCAGCTGGATCCCCGACTCCTGAGCCGGGCCTCCGCGGTAGATGGGGGCTCCGGTGTTCTGGCCCGCTCTGATGGGAGCGACCAGACTCAGGACGATAACGGCGACGAGAGGCCAGAGGCGCCCCGGGATACCTCTGTACATGGCGAAACCTGTCATAACGAGTTTCCCTCCGAGAGCAGTGGTGGCCAGTGATGGCTGCTTACTGATCTGCGTGTGTCAGTGTGTTCCTTTCGTTCAGTTCGGCCAGTGCGGGTATCTGCACGCGCTGGATGGCGACGGCATGGCCATCCTGCGGGTCGGCGTCGATCAGGACCCCGTTCACCTGGGCGGCTCCTTCGGCAACTTCAAAGCGGGCAGGCATCAGGGTGGTGAAGCGCGCGAGGATGGCCTGCCGGTCCATGCCAATGATGGAGTGAACCGGGCCCGACATGCCGACGTCGGTGACATGCACATGCTCAGAAAGATATTCCAGC
>JANWZQ010000022.1 GCA_025054835.1 Chthonomonadaceae bacterium | reverse complement strand
CCTCTTCAGCGCGCCGCCGCAACAGACGGGCAGTCTCCTGCGCTTCCGCGATGATCTCTTCACGCACTACTTCCGCCTCACGCACCGCCGCGTCGATCCGCTGGCGGGTCTCCTCCTCGATACTCCTGAGACGGGCGGCGTAGTCATCACGCAGTTGTCGGACTTCCGCCAGAGCGCGTTCTACCTGCGCGTGATTTTGAGCGATCCGTTCCGCTCGCTCCTTCAGTACACCGCTGACATAGGGGTAACTGAAAAGGGGCACGTTGACCTTCCACAGTAGCAGAACGATCAGCACGAATCCGACAAGCAGAGCGAGTATCCGATCCGGGTATTCGATCGCAAAAGGACCGATCTGGAACACAGCGATAACGGCAGGCAAGATCACATCTCCCTGAAGATGGCTGCTACGGCTAGATTACTCTCAATGGCGCGTTCTGGGGTGCAGTATCAGTTGCGCGCCAGACCGGTTCCGTTGCCGATGTTGCGCGCAAGGTGCTCCTCGATGGTAGGACGTAGAAGGTTCGGGTCCGCTGCAGGGCCGAGCGCTCTGGAAGCTGTCTGTAGCGCGAGTTGAGCCATCTGCGCACGCAATTCCTCCAGAGCTCGTTTCCCTTCCTGCTCCATGGTGGCAACGCTCTCGCGAAGCAGAGTTTCCGCATCCGTGCGAGCCTCTGAGAGGATACGCTCGCGTTCTGCCTGTGCCTCTTTAATTGCGGTCTGGATACGCGCACGCGCCTCGTTTTCGATCTGCGTGATGTGCGCCTGATATTCCGAGCGCAGATGCTCCATCTCCCGGCGTGTCTCTTCGACCCGCCGGTAAGCGTCGGCAACATACTGTTCTCGCGACTTCAAGTGAGCCAGATAAGGCTTCCAGAACAGAGCGCTCATCAGGTTCCAGAGAGCCAGGAAAATAACGATCTGTATGGCCCAGACCTTCGCGTCGAAGCCCAGACTGTTCAGGATTTCCATGGGGCTATCCGGTTGTCGTCACATGGGGGTGAACCGGCGCACTGAACGGGCGAAACACACATGGTACGTGCGGTGGGGCTTCAGGCGCCGGAGCCCCCTGCGGCAACGATGAGTTACGGAGCGCTTGCGCCACTCCGGGCCTGTGCCTCGGTCTGAACAGCCTTCATCACTTCGGCCTTGTCGGGCAGGTTCGCGTTCAGCAGGAAGAAGACCAGAAGCGAGAAGATGACCAGGGACTCGATGAAGGCGAGTGCGAGGATCATCGCGGTCTGGATGCGTCCGGTCATTTCCGGCTGGCGTGCCATGCTTTCCAGTGCGGCGGCAGCCGCCTTTCCCTGTCCCGCAGCGGCAGAGAGCACCGCGACGGGCACTCCGAAACCCAGAGCCAGAGCCAGAGCCATGAAGTAGATCATTGTGCTGTCTTCCTTTCTTTCTGAAAGTAGGTTTTACCACAGGGGCCTGCGGACACCTCTGCAGGCGCGTGTTTCACGATCTGCAACCGGCGCTAATGGCCCGTCGCGTGGGCGTGGGACGTGCCCGGCGCCCCGTGTTCTGCATGCTCCTCCTCATGATGATGCTGCATCATGGAGAGGTAGATGCATGTGAGTATCGAAAAAACCATGGCCTGCACGAACGACGTGAGCAGGGCCAGCAGAACCAGTGGAAAGTGCAGAGGCAGGCCCGGAATACCCAGAATGGAGAGGCCCAGACCCGCCAGCACCAGCAGAATGACGTCCTCGCCGAACACGTTGCCGAAAAGACGGATCGCCAGCGTGAAGGGCTTAACGCACTCGGAAATCAGTTCGACCGGGAACAGCAACAGGGCTTTGATCGGGATCAGAACGCCCTGCCATGGCATGGACCCTCCGGCGAAGTGCTGAACATAGTTGCCTACTCCCAGGTTGCGAATTCCCTGTATCTGCACGTAGACGAAGATGACGAAACCGAGTGCGAAGGTGATAGAGAGATTGGCCGTGGGCGAGTGGAACCCCGGGATCTGTCCCCACAGGTTCATGAGGAAGATGTAGACGAACACGGTGCCGACCAGCGGGGTGTACTTCTCGCCTCCGTGCCCGATGATCGCGACCGTGAAGTGGTTCAAGCTCTCCACGATCAGTTCCGCGAAGTTCTGGATCCCCCGGGGCACTGCCTCGAGCTTCCTGCGAGCAGCCAGCGCAAAAAGGACCATCAACAGGGCAACCGTGGCGGAATTCCACAGGAGCAGGGTGGCACTGGGAATATCGCCGGGTTTGTGCTCATGCGCATGTTCTGTATGCGCTTCCCCGGTGGCGTGCGTCGCGCTGGCAGTAGCGTCTGCCCCGTGCGTGGTCGCGTTATGCTCGTCATGCGCCTGCGCAATCCGAATGGGCAGGTGTGGATGCTGGATTGCATGTCCGGGTGATGCCTGTGGCATACCGTCAGACTCCTTCGTGAACAGGTGTCACCTTCGAGAGCGGCGTGAGCGTGCTGTTCTGCGCCGCGGCACGGCGTTGGATGTGCGGCGGCGCGTGAACGGGCCTGTGATTGAGAACCGGGATCGGTGCGCGTGTCGCGGTCGCCTGTACCGGCGCCGGTTCGGGAAAGGGGGCCACCGGTACGAGTCGGCGACTTGCAGCCTGCCGGGCGGCCTCAGCCTCGGCGCGGGCGTCAGCAAAAGCCTGCCTAATAGCATACCCTGTGATCACTGCTGGAGCCAATACAATACCGATACCCGTGCCCCGTGGATCGCACCAATCGCCACGCGAGGCCGCATACAGTCCGATGCTGTAGATGGGCAGTTTCATGAATAACGTCAACGTCAGCAGATGACGCGCAGTGTGGCCCACCCCCGGTTGAAAGAGAAAGGGCACAATCACTGTGAGACTGAACAGACTGAGCAGAGAGAGTGTACCGCCAATAAAGAAGCCCAGAGCCCATGTGGAGAGGCGGGCGTAGAACAGTAGCAGAGTGATCCCTATCAGGGCCAAACCACTGGCTTTCAAGGCCCTGATAGTGATCTGTCTCTGCGATGCTTCTGAAGTATCTTGCGCACTCTGCATGGCTTACCTGATCTTTCTCCTGTACCTGCGCACGCGCAGGTTCGTTAATAAAATCACAATCTCCTGCAGCAATCTTCGGAACGATGCCCTCTAGATCTGAGAGGGTTCAGTCCGAAAGCTGGCGGATACTCTTGAGCAGGGCCGCAACCCCGGCAGCAAAGCCGAGTATCACACCCAGCAGAGAGAACCAGGCTGTTGTGTGCCTGAACTTCTGGTCAAGCCACCAGCCAGCGTAACCCAGCACAATGACTGGCATGATGAACGATGTAGCGGCAGTAGCGGCTACGGCCATCTTACCGTAACTGCCTGGAGCAACCGGGCCCGGTCGCGGGCGTTCCGGATGCGGAGGCAGCTCTGGCGATACCTCCGGTACGTCGGGCAGTTCGGGAACAGCAGGCACTTCCGGGAAACGCCCCGTGAGCGCTTCTGGCTCTTCAATCGGGCCCGAAGCCTGTCCAGCGCGTTGCGCGTCTTCATCCACCATCTCACGCCCCCCGAACTGCGCAGGGCACACACGGTAAGAGCAGTGCTGTATCCGCCTCCACCAGCGGGCCACTACTGCTCAAAAAAGGCTTCATGCAACAGACGTACCGCACGCTCCACTTCGCTCTCCGAAACCAGCAGCGTGACCGACATCTCGGAGTCCGCAGTCTGGTAGATTGCGATGCCAGCATTGGTCAGAATTTCGTAGATCCGCAACAGAACACCCGGAACCCGCCGGTGGTCGGAAGCAATAACAGAGACCGTGGTGCAGTTCTCCGTGATGTGCCCGGGCACGTCCACAATGCGCACCCGCTTCTCGACCGCAGAGAGCAGGGGCCGTTGTACGCTGTAGGCCAGGTCCAGCCCGTCGGAAAACTTGAAGATGTAGTAGGTAGCGTAGCGTCCCTCGCTATCGGGCTGATCATGTTCGACGGGCACCACCATGCCATCCAGAAGATCCCGGGCAATGGTGAACTTCTCACGAGGTACCGCAAAGGACATGGCGTTCGGGCTGTAGGTATTGAGAAAGATGTTAACCCCGGCTTTTGCCATCATACGATAGACCTCGCGCTCCACCAGCGCCTTATGCTCGGTCTCTGTGAAATCCAGGCGGATGTAGACAATCTTGCCTGTGTGCGTGATACCGGTGATCCTGCGCCGCACCGCCTCCGGCGCGTCTGCCCCGGCGATCCGGGTGCCGGGTGCATCGGAGAAGGTGGACTTGACCCACAGAGGAATATTGTAGTCCATCGCAATCTCGGCCGCCCGGGGATGTACTACCTTCGCTCCCTGGTGCGCAATTTCCGCTACTTCTTCGTAAGTGCAGACCGGTATGGTCTGTGCGTGAGGTACCAGATCCGGATCGGCCGTTTTGACGCCATCGACATCCGTGTAGATCTCGACAGCAACAGCCTTCAGGGCAGCGCCCAGAGCGGACGCAGTCGTGTCGCTGCCGCCGCGTCCCAGCGTGGTAATCGCGCCATGTTCATGCTCGTCGGAGGGGACCGTGATGCCCTGAAAGCCACAGACAACCGGGATGTAATCCTGCTCCAGCAGGCGGCGGAGGTAGTGCGGGCGAATCTCCAGAATGCGGGCGTTGCCGAAATTGGGGTCTGTGATGATGCCAGCCTGCCCGCCCGAGAGCGCAATCGCCTTGTAGCCCAGCGTTTGCAACGTGTGGGCAAATACCACGGTGGAAATGATCTCCCCGCAGGCCATCATCATGTCCAGCTCACGTTTGGCCGGGGGGACCTGCGGATCGATATCGCGCAGGACCCTGACAAGCGTGTCGGTCGCATAGGGCGCCCCGGCACGCCCGATGGCGGACACCACAACCACAGGGGTGAAGCCAGCCTCCCGGGCCAGGATGACCTTGCGGGCTGCCATAGCCCGATGTTCGGCTGTGTCCACGGAGGTGCCGCCAAATTTCTGTACCAGAACTTTCATGCCGCTCCCTCAGTTTGCATGCGGGCATAAGTCACAGCCGACTCATCCAGCTGAAAAGCCCGGCGCAGTGCAACCACAGCCTCGGGGACATGACTGCCGTCGATCAGGCACTGTACGGTGTTGTGGGAGTCACCGGTTTCGTAGAGGTGGGCGCGTGCCTCGAAGAGCGCATCCACGATTTCGATCATAACGCCGTGCAACTCCCGCATGGACGCGGCGCGTACATTGAGCAGAGCCAGATCGCGCCGGATGGTTGTCCTGAGGCCGGGATGATCGAGCGCAACCTCCGCGTGCTGAACGTCCGAACCGGCGAAGGCCAGAGTCACCGCGTTCCGGTGCAACTTGACGAGAAACACCGGGATGCCAGCATCAGCCAGCAGATGCAACACCTGCTGGATCCGGCTGGTGCGCAGGGCATCCTCCTCGAACTCGATGAGGGCGTGGGCGACATCGGAGAGTACCTCCAGTGCGTACACACCTCGCTCCCGCTCAAAACTCACTTTAGGCGTCTCAGTATCTGACATACTGTGTATTCAGGAGCGTTCCATTGCCTGTCGGCGAACATTGTGAATTGTTTCGCAAACAGTCTACCCGAAGGATAATCGGTAAGTCAACGCCAGGCTTGCCCCTTCCGGGCAATTCTCAAAGTTTTTTTCGGGAAAATATGAACCTTCCTCTGCTCCCGCGGTAGTTCCGGAGTCCTGCGCTGGCGGATGTCATGATAGAAGGAGACCGGGGTAGAACCCGAGTAAGAATAAGATCAGGATGAGTGCAACAGGGACGGAACTGCAAACCACGAAGCCCCAGCTGGCGCACCTGGAGCATCTGGAGAAACAGTATGGCGAAGGGGAGATCGCCGTGCACGCCCTGCAGGACATCAATCTGGAGCTGCCCCAGGGCGAGTTTGTCGTCTTCGTGGGGCCGAGTGGTTCCGGTAAAACGACGCTGCTGAACATCATTGGCGGACTGGATCGTCCCACGCGCGGTCGGGTGGTGGTGGCAGGTCGGGATCTGACAAACCTGGATGAGGCCGGCCTGACGCGCTACCGCCGCGATGTGGTAGGGTTCATTTTCCAGTTCTTCAACCTGGTGCCAACGCTCACCGCACGGGAGAACGTGGAGCTGGTAGCGGAGCTGGCACGCGACCCGCTCGACCCGATGCAGGTGCTGGCGGCCGTCGGATTGAAAGACCGCGCCGAGCATTTCCCTGCTACCCTCAGTGGCGGAGAGCAGCAACGCGTTGCACTGGCCCGTGCGCTGGTCAAGCGCCCCGCGCTCATTCTGGCTGACGAGCCAACAGGCAGTCTGGATTACGAGACCGGGATCCGTGTATTGCAGGTGATGCGGGAGGTGACCCGCGACATGGGGCGCAGCATTTTTCTGGTGACTCACAACAGCGAAATCACCCGCATGGCAGATCGCGTGGTGCATCTGCGCAGCGGGCGGATCGCGGAGGTCTATGTGAACCCGCATCCTCTGGCGCCGGAGGAGCTACGCTGGTGAACCGTCTGACTTTGAAGCTCCTGCGCGATCTCATAGCGTCACGCTGGCAATTTCTGGCGATCAGTCTGGTAGCTGCGCTGGGCGTTGCCATGTATCAGGGATCCATGCTGTCGTACGAGCGCCAGAAGACCTCATACCAGCTCAGCTATGATCGGCTGGCCTTCGGGGACGTCTGGATCGCTCTGCGTCGCGCGCCGCGTTCCGTGGTGACCGGGATTGCGCGCATGCCCGGAGTGCTTGCCGTCGAGGGGCGGATTGCTCAGTTTGTGGAGGTGGAGCAGAAAGGAGGACGTCGCCCCCGTGTGGTCGGGCGGTTGCTGACGCTGCCGACCAATCGGGAGGTCACCATCAATCGTCTGCGGCTACTGGAAGGACGGTGGCTCGGCACACAGTCGCGGCGCGAGGTGTTGCTGGAGGCCTCTTTCGCCCGGGCCAATCGCTACCGGCCCGGCGACCGCATTTACCCGAAGTATCTGGGCAAGCAGGTGACCTTCACGGTAGCTGGCATCGTGTCCAGCCCCGAGTTCATCTACCCGGTGATGAGTGCGCAGTTCTCGCTGCCCATGCCGGAGGTGTTCGGCGCGATGTTCGTTCCCGAGGAAGTGATCGGGCCGATGCTGGGGATGGCCGGTCAGATCAACGAGGTGGTGCTGCGCACGGTGCCGGGAAGGGAACGCGAGATCGCCGCAGCTGTGAAGCAACGACTGAATGCCTACGGGCCAGAAGAGCCGGTTTTGCGTGCCGAGCAACCCAGCAACAAGCTCCTCCAGTCCGACCTGGAGGGCAACAAGCCCTTTCTGGTGATCATGCCCATGCTGTTTCTGGGCTCTGCGGCGCTTGCTGTGGGGCTGGTGCTGGCGCGATGGGTGCAGGCGCAACGCGGGATCATCGGGTTCCTGCGCGCGTCCGGGTTCCCCGCATGGCGCATCCTCACGCATTATCTGGGCGCAGGATTGCTGGTTGGCATGAGCGGGGGCGTGCTGGGCGTCGTGCTGGGCTACCTGATGGGGGCATGGTTCGGTTCCGCCTACGAACGTGTTCTCAAGACCCCGTACACCACCGCGGAAGGCCGCCCGGACATCGCGCTGACCGCATTCTTGCTCTCGGTTGGTGCCTGTCTGCTGGGAGCCTACGGGCCAGCGCGGCAGGCCGCGAGGATCCTGCCAGCCGAGGCCATGCGCGGGCAGGTTCCTGCGCAACCCCGTCGTCTGCTACACTTCCGCATGCCCCTGCTGGTGACTATCCCGGTTCGCAATCTGCTACGGCGCCCGCTGCGCACGCTGGGTACGGCCGGAGGAGTTGCCTCTGCAGTGATCCTGATGCTGATCGCCGGCACGTTCCGTGATAGCATGGAGGGCAGCATCGCGCAGTCGCTGGACGATTTCCGCCGGTATGACATCACCGTGACCTTTGTGCCGGAGCGGAGCGAGCGTTTCGTCCGCTACATCAGCACATGGCCTGGCGTGTTACGGGCGGAGCCCACACTGGATATTCCGGTGCGGGCATACCACGCCGGGTTCCAGAAGGAGACGGTTGTCATGGGGATGACCCCGGACACGCGCCTGCGTCAGGTGCGCGGACCGGCTGGATTACCGGTGCTACCGCGCCCCGGTACCGTTCTGGTCAGCCGTGCTCTGGCCCGTCGTCTGCGTGCCGAGGAGGGCAGCCTCCTGCGACTGGTTTACCCGCAGAACACGCGTGAACGTCGCGCCGTCGCCTACAGGCATATGGGAGCGCCGGTGCAGTCTATCGTGGGCATGCCGATCTACATGCCCATGGAAGAGGCGCGACGGCTTTTTGCCTCCCGACTGCAGATGCCACCGGATGCGGTGAGCGGAGCCGTGCTGGACGTGCACCCGCACTATCTGACACAGATCCGCGACCGGCTGTATCGCACGGATGGTGTGGGGTTAACCCTGACCTACGCCGAGCTGCAACGTCAGATCGACGAGGTGACTGCGTTCGCGCAAACCTTCATCAGCATCATGTTCCTGCTGGGTGCCGCCATGGCGTTTGCCGTGGTGTACACAGTGACGGATATCGTGCTGTGGGAGCGTACACGCGAACTGGCGACCTTGCGGACTCTGGGGTTCGGAATGGATCATCTGATCCGGCTGGTGAGCCTGGAGAATCTGCTGATGGCGCTCATCGGGGGGGTGATCGCCGTGGTGCCGGCCCTGCAGATCGCGCGGATCATGATGGAGGCCGCCAGTACCGAGGGCTTCTCCATGCAGCTGGTCACCTATCCGCGCAGCTACATGATGGCATTGCTGGGCACGATGGCCGTTGTGTTCCTGGCGCAATGGCCGGGGCTGCGCCGGGTACGTCGTCTGGATCTGGCAGAAGCCATTCGTCTGCGGGAGTAGCGCTTCCGCATCCCGTTCAACGGAGCCACTCGTCGCGGTGTGCGGCCACAAAATCGTCATCGTTGAGATGAGGATAGGTACGATAAACGCGATCAATCTCCTCATTCTGGCCCGGTGAGAGGCCTTCGTTCGGATCGAGGCATCGGACGCTCTCCAGCAGGCCCTGCCTGCGAAGCACCTCGTGCAGGCCCGCGATGCATCCGCGAAAGCAATGGGCGGCGTCGAAAAAGGCCGCATTGCAGTCTGTGATGGCGTTCGCCAGTGCCAGCAGATCCGCGGGGATCGGCGCACCGCTCTCTGATAGCCGGCGGCATTCCTCTAGAATGGCGACCGCTCCGCGCGTCCATACGGCCCAGTGCCCCAGCAGGCCTCCAACAATCCGCCGCTCTACCACCTTCCCCTGCACTCGAAAACGGAACGGGGTGATCAGATCCAGCACGATGTGATCATCGTTACCGGTGTACAGTGCGATGTCGTGCCGCTCTGTCTCCACAACCGCGCGCACCACGTCGAGCGTTCGGTAGCGGTCGAAGGGAGCGATCTTGATCGCTACTACGGCCTCGATTTCGGCGAAGCGCCGCCAGAAGTCGCAGGACAACGGGCGCCCTCCTACCGCCGGTTGCAGGTAGAAACCGAACAGGGGGAGGATCGTGGCGACTTCCCGGCAATGCGCGATGAGCGTGTCGTCGTCCGCGTCCCGCAGGGATGCAAGGCTTAACAGGCCAGCGTGGTACCCCAGGTCACGCGCCAGAGCAGCCTCCTGCATGGCCTGATGGGTAGGGCCGCAGATCCCGGCAACACGTACCAGCGGCACGTTCCGTGTGGCATCCGCCCGATCCATCTCCTCTGCGGCAATCTGCAGGACCGGGCGATACAGACCGATCTGCGGGTCGCGGATGGCAAACTGAGTGGTATGCACCCCGACTGCAAGCCCGCCAGCACCGGCAGCAATGTAGTAGCGGGAGAGAGCGCGCTGCCGCCGCTCATCCAGCTGGCCTGACGGGGTCAGCGCGAGCGGATGTGCCGGGATGACAACACCGGAGGTCAGAGGCACGCGCCATCGTACTTCGGGACCGTACGATGTGGAGGACCCGTGCTGCTCCTGCGCTGCCGTCGCGTCAGAACTGACCATCGCGCACCTCGAAATGAGTCGGCTTATCCAGCTCCTCGCCTCCCCGCCGGATCCAGTCGGCAGTCCAGTGCACCATCTGCCGCACGCTCACGCGCGGGTAGCCGAACAGGTGGTGCGCCATCTGGCCGTTACTCAGCAGGGCGTTCGGTGCTTCCTCGCCCTCAAACCGGGGGGACTGCTGTAACAGCTCCCCGAGTTGCATGGCGATCCGCCGCACACTCAGCTGCTCCGGCCCGGCAAGGTTGATCACAAAAGGCGGGGAAGTAGCATGATCGAAGCACTGCAGGGCCATGGCGTTGGCGTCACCCTGCCAGATCACGTTGACCATGCCCATGGTGAGCGGGATTGGGCGGCCGTCACGGATCTGACGTGCGATGTCAGTCAGGACGCCGTAACGCAGCGCAATCGCGTAGTTGAGCCGCAGGATCGCAGTTGGAACAGAGAGGGTGCGACTGAAATGCTCCAGAATGCGTTCGCGCCCCAGACAGCTCATTGCGTACTCGCCAATCGGGCCAGGCGGATCGGTTTCCACGGAACCCCCCAGTGTGAGTGGCGAGAGGGGATAGATGTTGCCGGTACTGAAGGCAACGATCCGGCTATGTCGGAACTTCTGGCAGATCATCCCCGGGAGGAAGCTGTTCATCGCCCAGGTCAGGGCCTCCTGACCGGTGGTGCCGAACTTCGTGCCCGCCATGAAAACCACGTTGGGCACATCGGGCAATCGGTGCAACGCCTCCAGGTCCAGCAGGTCACAGGCAATGGTCTCGATACCCTGCGCGTTGAGTGCCGCCTGCGTCTCCGGGCGTGAGAAGCGCGACACCCCGAAGATCCTTCGTGGGACACCCGCCGCTTCTGTAGCGCGTCGAGCCATGCGGGCCAGGCTCGGCCCCATCTTGCCCCCGACCCCCAGCAGAATCAGATCGCCTTCCATACGGCGAAACGTCTGCACCACACCGTCGGTAGGCGCGCTGAGCAGATCGTCCAGCTGCGCACCGTTCTGTATGGTCTCTGGCAACGACATATGGGTACTCATAGCGTGCTGCCCAGCCCGTACGGCACATCTCCGGGGAGGCGGTGGTAGCCGTCATTGGGCTCAAAAAGCGATTTGAGGCGGGGGAGCCATCGGTGATTGGCATCAGGCGTGTACTGCGGGGAGTTCAGTTCAATGCCATTGAACGGATGCAGGTGCGCTGCCATGAGGAAGGAGTGGATCGCAGCGAGGCCCGGATTGGTCAGATCCTGCATGGCGATCTGCATGCCCTGTTTCCCGGCCCATGCAGCGGCCACCAGCGCGAAACTGTGTCCTTTACAGGTCTTCACGGCGATACCTCCCCAGCCCTGCGTGCGGGCCAGCTGCAAACGATCGAAGTCCGTCAGCCCCTCGTCCAGGATAACAGGCTTGCGTGCGTTGACCGGCCTCCAGTCGAAAGCGTGCGTTGCGATATCGCGTCCGGTAGGTTGCTCCACATACTCCAGCGCGTCATAGGCCTCCGGGGATGCAACATACAGGCGTTCCAGGTAGTCCAGCACGCTGGCCGCATCCGGATTGCCACAGTTGCTGTCCACGCAGAGGCGTGGTGTCGCGACGCCGAACGCGCGCGCCGAGCGAAACACCTCCACGGTTCGGGCTACGTCGGTTGCATTGTCTTTGCCGCCCAGTTTCAACTTGAAGGCGTGGTACCTCCGCTCACGGATCCATTCCTGCATGCGTTCCAGCGGTTCTGCGGTACCCACCACGAGCCAGGCGCGCTGCGCCATCCGGGGCGGACGGAGGATCTGCTGCACAGCCCGTGATGCGCCTTCTGCCGGGAAGAGCAGGTCGGCGGAGGGCAGAGGCGCTGGATCGACGTACAGGGAGAAGGCCGAGCGTTGCAATGCCTGACCGGCAGCATCATGAATGGCGGCATCGAACGGACTGAGGCACACCTGGCGTGCCAGCGGGGGCATGCCATCTGGCAGTTCAAGCGCCGCGACGGACGCGTGCAAGCGCAGGCCCAGTTCCAGAGGGTGCGCGGGTTCGTCTCCGCAGAGCTCAGGCAGTTCCGCAGCAAGACGCAGGCACAGGTCACGCATCCGGGAGTCCCGTACGGCATGGGATAGGGAGGGATCCGGCCATGCCCACAGGTCGCTCAGATAGATCGCGCCCCGTCCGATGCCCTGCCGGCCCTCTACTTCCACAACGACCTGCGCTTCCGCCTGAGTGATCTCGGTGATCGGGCCACTGCTCAGCATCAACGGGGTTTGAAACGGTTGTGTCTGGAACGACACATGGGCCTCGAGGACCCGGGTGGCAAAGGGTGTGGTGGTCATCTGGCAATCCTTCCGGGCCAACGATCCGGGAAAGTCTGCGGGTACAGCGGGAGATCAGGCGGTTGTACCCGGAGGTGTTTTCGCCGGACAACGGGCGTTTCCCTGTTTGCCAGAGGGGAGAAGGGGCAGGATTTCGGCCATGCGTCCGGTAATTTCTCGATCGGGGTAGCAGGCGCTTCCGGACCGGTAGAGCACGACGACTGTGCGCCGGGATCTGGACCCCCGGGATAGTGAGGAGCAGAGGAACGCTCCGGCAGGAGGCAATGGTGAAGATCACAGCGATTGAGACGCATGTGTGCAATGCGCGCATGCGCAACTGGATTTTTGTCAAGGTCGTAACAGACCAGCCCGGTCTCTGGGGATGGGGGGAGGCGACGCTGGAGTGGCACACGCGCAGTGTGCTGGGCGCCATCGAAGATCTTTCGCCTCTACTGATCGGTGAGGATCCAACACGGATCGAGTATCTCTGGCAGAAAATGTACCGCCAGCATTTCTGGCATGGCAACGGCATCGTCCGGGGCACCGCGATTTCCGGTATCGACATCGCGTTGTGGGATATCCTGGGCAAAGTGCATGGAGTGCCCTGCCACCGACTCTGGGGTGGGCCGGTACGGGACTACATCCGGCTCTACTGCCATCTCGGGGGCGGACGCATGGAGGAGTTCTACGAGACCAGCCCGGCGGACGCGCAACGGTTTGCCGATCTGGCACAGCAGGCGGTCGAGGAGGGCTTCACCGCGTTCAAATCGATGGCGGTGCCCTGGACCGGACCTCTGGAGGGGCTACGGCCAGTCAAGTATGCCGAGGCCTGCGTGGCGGCCATGCGAGAGCGCGTTGGCGTGGAGATCGACATCATGGTGGACTGTCATGCGCGCCCGTCACCACGCATGGGGATGCTTTTTGCGAAAGCGCTGGAGCCCTATGGCCTGTACTGGCTGGAGGAGCCCTGCTGGCCCGAGGTGACGGACGACATCGCGTTGATCCAGCGCGCCGTAGCCACGCCCATCGCGACCGGTGAGCGCCTGGTTTCCCAGTACGCGGTGCGGGAATATCTGGAGAAACGGGCATGCAGCGTGCTGCAATGCGACATCACGCATGTGGGCGGGCTATCAGAAATGCGACGCATCGCAGCAATGGCCGAGGCCTACCGGGTAGCGCTCGCCCCACACAATCCGCAGGGACCGGTGAGCACGGCGGCTTCTCTGGAGTTCGGATTTGCCACGCCCTCCTACATCATCTGCGAGAGTGTACACCGGGATGTTCCATGGCGGCAGGAGATCGTGTCAGAAGGCTTCCAGGTGGAGCGCAACGGGCGTATCGTGCGTCCGGGCAACCGACCCGGGCTGGGCATCGAGATCAATGAGGCGGCCGTGAAGAAGTACCCGTTCCAGCAAGAGTTGCCACAGCTGGTGTTCTATCAGGACGGCAGCGTGGGCGACTGGTAGGCAGATCCTGAAGGGAAGTGAGGCGCATGGAGCGTTTGCACACATGGCCCGCATTCCGGGGACGGATCGGGGTGGCTCGGGAAGATATCACGCCTCCGCAGGGCATCTACGCAAAGAACTGGGGAGCCGCAACGCACGATGTGGCAGAAGGGGTGCATCGCCCGCTCACCGTGACAGTACTGACCCTGCAGCCCGATGAGCAGGAAGCAGAGAACGCGCCCTTTCCGCTGGTGCTGGCTTCACTCGACCTGGGGTGGTGGCGCACACGCGAGGATGAGTGGTTCCTTCGTGGCGGTGTGATCGATGCGTTGGGGCTGGATGCACGCGGGGTGTTGCTGGCACTCACTCACACGCATTCCGGACCTGCGATCTGCCAGGAAGATGCAGATCAACCCGGAGGGCATCTGATCGCGCCCTACATGGAACGGGTGCGCGATGCAGTGATCCACGCCGTGCGGCAGGCCCTGAACACAGCACAACCGGCCACCCTGACGGTGGCGCAGGGGGTCTGTGATCTGGCCACGAATCGGGACCTGCCGGACCCGGAGTGGGAACGCTACGTGTGCGGCTACTTCCCGGATGGACCCGCGGATACGACGCTGCTGGTCGGACGCGTGACCGCGGACAACGGGCAGTCGATAGCCACCCTGGTGAACTACGCCTGTCATCCGACCACGCTCGGATGGGAGAACCGCAAGATCTCGCCGGATTTTGTCGGCGCGATGCGTGAGGTTGTGGAGGCACACACCGGCGGCGCTCCCTGTCTGTTTCTGCAGGGAGCCTCCGGTGAACTGGCTCCGCGGGAGCAGTACACCGCGGATACGGCAATCGCGGATGCGCATGGCCAGCATCTGGGGTTTGCTGTGCTGGCAACACTGGCTGGCATGCCGCCGAATGGGCAGGGAATGGCGTATGCGGGCGTCGTGGAGTCCGGAGCGCCTCTCGGCATCTGGAGGCGCGTGCACTACCCGCCAGCGAGGGCCCTGCGGGCCGTGCAGGCCGAGCTCCCGTTGCGTTTGAAAGTACTGCCGTCACTGGATGCGATCACGGCAATGTTACAGCAGAGCGTGGAGCCCTTTGCGGTAGAACGCGCACGTCGAATGCTCCGGGTGCGCCGCATGGTCGGCGAAGGGACAGCCGTGCCCGTCCCGTTCTGGGTCTGGCAGGCTGGCGAGGCGTTCTTCGTAGGGCACCCTGCCGAGGCCTATTCTCTCTTTCAGGTTGCGCTACGCCAGAGATTCCCCCGCAACGCGATTTTTGCGTTGAATGTGGTCAACGGACACTACGGCTACCTGCCGCCAGAAGCGTTGTTCTCACGTGACCTCTACGCGGTCTGGCAGACCCCCTTCGCGCCGGGATGTCTGGAGGACGCTGTGGAATTCTGCGCTTCTCTCATCCGGGGTATGTCGGAAGTCGGGACATAGAGAAAATACTGAAACCCGGGGGGATGTTGTTCGTCCATCAGACGGATGCTTCCACGGAGAAACACCTGGAAGCCCGGGACGAGCGGTCTGAGTACCAGCTTGCCTGATCGTGAAAAGTGAGATCGACAAACCCTCCCTGGGGCCGACCATGCTGTCGGCCCGCTTTTTTTTATGCTATGTCAGGGAGTGGCCGTGTCACGATTGCCCGGCGTGACGCCATGTCCGGGCCCATCGATCACCTGAACGTCGTTGGCCATGGTCACGGTATACACGGCGCGCCCATCGTACTCCGGTGTGGAGAAGATATTACCCGGCCCCAGTTCGTATCCCCACAGGCGCGCGCCGGAGAGCGTGTCCAGCACCGAAACCTTTCCACGCACCCCCATGATCGCGAATGACCTGCCGTCCGGAGCCATTCTGGGAGAGGAGCTGACAATGTTCTGACCGGTGCGCGTCCGCCAGAGGATCTTTCCTGTAGCCGTATCCAGCGCGTACACGTCGCCGTGGCCGCTGGCATCTCCGGTACCTGCGACGAACAGAGTCGGGCCGACAACCGTGCCGGAAGAGGTGCCAAAAGCGTCACTGCCTTGCGGAGCACGCACGGTCCAGAGCGTCTGTCCGTCCCCGGCGCGCAGAGCGATCAGGCGACCGTCTGTGGTGCTGATGAATACCCGTCCGGCGGCCACAACAGGGGAGGCTACTGCGGGCGCTCCAACCACCACGCTCTCTTCTTCCTGAGTCTGTCCGAGCATCCGGGCCCATCGAAGGGTACCGGACTCTGCCTCCAGGGCATACAGGGTACCGTCCCAACCTCCGAGATAGAACGTGGAGCCGTCTGTGGCCACACGCGACTGGAAGAAACGGCCCGCCGATTGCGTCCAGCGTTGTCGGCCTGTGGCGGCGTCCACACCATGGATCCGCTGGTTGCCCCCGATACATACCACCCCCCGGGCCACTGCGGCCGTGGCGTAGATTGGTTTGCCGGTGTCGTAACGCCACCGGACCCGGCCGCTACCGGCATCCAGCGCGTAGAGTGTACCATCGGTGGAGCCAATGTAGAGCGTGTTGCCGCTGAGCACAGGCGAGGCGAGGAAGGGCCCCCGGGCCGTGAACGTCCACCGTTTTCTTCCATTGCTCGTATTGAATGCGTAAACCCGGTGGTCCAGACAGGAGACGTACAGTGTGTCCCCGACCAGCAACGGATCCGACTGGATGGGCCCGTCCAGATCCACAGCCCACCGGCGGGTAGGCTCGCGCGCATCGCGCTCGACCTCGAAGATGATTTCCGCCTCGTGCACCGCCTGATTGCTGGTGGTCAGGCGGATGGTTGCGGAATGCACGCCTACCGGGATCTGTTCCGTACGAAAGGGAGCGCGCCAGATGTCCCGTGCGTCCCGCACCATTGGAGAGAAGGGGCCGTCGTCAATGCGAAGCTCCGCCATCTCCTGCTCCGGGTTGTCGTTGACCGCACGGGGATTGAGCAGGGCGATCGGATGTCGACGAACAAGGTAGGGGGTGTTGCCGTCATCGAACCCTGCGCGGAGCACCGAAGGGCGTGCGCGGGGCGAAACCGGGATCGTGACAACGGGCGTGACCTCGCCGTTACGTTGAACGCGCTCGACGGTCACCAGCAGGGGAGTAACGGTGACCCGATGGAAAGTTCCCCGGCCCAGTTGGCGGGCCGTGATGACGGTAGCGCCGTTCTTGCGGAAAAGGGCCTCCCGGCGCCCTTCCGCGGTGAAAATTGCGATCACATTCTTCCCGCGCAGCAGGGGCCAGAGCTCGAACTCGTTGGCGATAGGGCGAACTCCCGGAGGTTCCTGACCGAACTCATGATGCAGAAACAGCAGAATGGGAGTTTCGGGCCGGACGCGCTCCAGATCCTTCGCCAACCATTTGAGCTGGGCGCGATCGATGTGCCCGTAAGACTGGAGAGCGACTGTGGTGTCCAGAAGCACAAAGTGCGTGCCTCCGTAGTCGAAGGACTGATAGAGCTTACCGAACGCCGTCTGAAATCCTCCCTTGCCCTCCGGGGCGTAACGCATCTCCTGACGCCCCGGAATCGCGTAAAGACGGATGCGTGCTTCTTCCAGGCGCTGGAACGCCTCTTTGAAACGCGTGTACTCTTCCTGCCGGCCAGAGAAGGAGACGTTACCGGTATGGATCAGAAACGCGGGGCGTGAACCGGCCGAGAGCGCCTCCTGCGGTATCGGTGCTACCGCTGCACGATCCTCGGTAGCAGATATGTATGTGTCGGAGATGTGCCAGAAGACAAATCGGTCTTCGCTGCGCTGGGCGTGTGCGACGCGCGTGAGCAACAGGATCAGGACCCCGACGCCCAGAAGGCCGCGGAAACGCATCTGGTCACTCCACATCGGAGATCGTTCCATCCGGGTTCAGGATCGCGCAGTAGCGGAACATCTGCTTCAAGGGTTGTGAGAACCCCTCGAAGGTCGTGCGCGGGATCTGGATCCGGCGGGGATGGTATTCGAAGCGGAACCACCCACGGGAATAGACGACCGCCAGATTGGGACGTGACCGGGAGCCTGTATTGGGGGTGCCACGGTGCCACAGACGCGCATCGCGCAGCAGGAGATTGCCCGCTTTCAGCTTCAAACGTACCGAGGGCATCATGGCCGCGAGGCGTTCCATGTCTTCGGGCTGTGCAATCATATGCGTGCCCCCGGGCCAGATCTCCAGAGGGCCGTTGTCCTCGGTATAGTCCACCAGAGGCACATTGAGCACCACGCTGTAAGTGGGGACGCCATAGGGGCTTTCCGGGAAAGGCAGGCGGCAATCCAGATGAACCTTCTGGTATTCTGCACCGGGGAACGGTGTATCGGACGCAAAGTAAGTACAGATGTAGTCTGGCCCGAACAGGGCCTCCACAATGGCCAGCACGGTTGGATGTGCGTAGAGCAGGGGATCTGCGAACGGAGGCTCGAACGGGAGATCCATCTGGAAGCGATTGGCGCCCCGGTTGGGCGGCTCTGTGGCTCGCTTCGCCTCCAGCAGGGGATCGAATGCAGACAGCATCGCGGTAATGGTGGCCTCCGGGAGGGACTCGTCGAGCACCGTGTAGCCTGCCATGCGTATGTCCTGTACGTGCTGGTGGATCCGTTCCGGGGATGGCGGGGAAGACATGGGGATACGCGCTCCTTTACTGTATTTCAACGACCGGGGGCTCTGCGTAGACAGCAAACCGGGTTGCGACGTCGGCGGTCTCCGGGGTGCCCCTGTGAAGCAGTACGCGATAGCGCAGTGTGAATGTCGCATCCGACGCTACACGATAATCCCCCGCGCCCTTCGCGCCCTGATTGAAATCGTGCAACCCGAAAGGATTGGCCGCGAACAGACCATACTCACGAGCATGCCACGTGGTGGGGAAGCGGAAGTTGGTCGGGTGATCAAAGATCGCAATGCCGTAGATCTCGCCACCAATGGGGCCAGAATAGTCGACCCATGCCGCCTTTTTGCCCCAGACTGCGCCGTCCTTCGCGCCTTCGGAATTGATCATGCGCCCTGTGGGGGACTGGATGCCTGCCGTCCGGTCTGGCTTCGGCGCCAACGACTCGGCAACCCGGATACCGAAAGTGCCCTCTTTGGTATCGCCGAAGTGCAACTCCTTTCCGGCCGGTCGCATGGTGATCTCGAAATCCAGGATCCGGTCTCCATTGGGCAGAGGAATGACCCGTACCGTGCGCCGGTCGGTGGCCACAAGCGTGTTGTCCGGAGCGCGCCATTCCGTGAGCGCCACGAAGCCTCCCATGACCGGGCCCTGGAACGTGGCGGCATAACCCGTATGTACCGTCCTTCCGGCCTGCTGGCCTTCTGACCAGAAGTCCACACCATTGACTTCGCCGTGGGTGAACCAGAGGCCTCGATGATGGACGTGGTCAGTGGACTCTCCGGCCACTTTTTCCTGCGGAAAACGGCGCGTGAAGTGTTCTCCACCGGGGGTGAGCAGGGGATACAGGAAGGGCTTGAAGGGGGATGTCTGCGTGTGGTAGCGCGTGAATAGCCGGGAACCGAGCATCACCACCATGTCACTGTCCTGACGTTGCACGGTCACTGCAGTCTGTGTACGCCGCTCCGGACGCACCCGATAAGTACGTGTGGCTCCACGTGGCAGTTCTCGCGGGAGGAACACCAGAGCCGTTGTATCGCCCTCCTGCCAGATCTGCCCGATGGTGGTGTCCTCTCCAGACTCCAGACGGACAGCGCCCGGTACATTACGTCCGAGGCGTTTCAGAGCCTCTGGCGAGAGAGGAATCAGTACAGGCACGTTGCGGCAGGCGTGTTTCTCCGCCCGCAGTTTCAGCGTGAGTTGCGCGTCTGCAGGGTCTGCATGCATGATAAGGATCCCCGGTATGGCACAGGTTAGAGTCAGCCGGATCAGGACGGACTGCCGTGTCGAAGAGAGTCTCATGATCGTGTTCCGCTGCGGTGTAATTCTCCCATGGGCTTGTTCGTAGTTTGCTAGCGTGCTATGCTGTGCAGTATGCCTGCGATTGAGGAGACATCGGGATGCCCTGGATCACCGTGGAAGGCGAGAAAACGTTTGAAGTCGAGGCTGGCAAGAAGCTGGTGCTGTGTCTCGAAGACAATGGCATCGACATTCTGCACCGTTGCGGGGGGAACGCACGTTGCACGACCTGCCGGGTAGAGATCCTTGCAGGCGAAGTACCACCCCCTGATGCCAGAGAGCTGGCCGCGCTCGACAGAGAAGAGCATCTCAGCGATACCTACCGGCTCTCCTGTCAGATCCGGGTACAGAGCGATCTGACTGTGCGCGTTGCCAGGCGTGCGCACCGGGAAGGCATTACGCCCGGCCCGCGCCCGCGCCCCTGAGCGTGTCATTCCGTGTGCGCTCCTGCTTCGGCAAGATCCGCACCTCTGTTGGAGAGTGCATCCGCGCGCTGGTTGTTCTGGCGGGGCACATGCGTGACAGTCGCGTGTTCAAACTGGGCAAGTATCTGGCGCGCACGCTGATAGAGTGGCAACAGATGGGCAGCCTTCACCGCATAACGGCCATTCAACTGGTGCGCGACCAGTTCGCTATCAGTATAGACCTCCAGGCGAGTGCATCCCAGAGCACGAGCCTCTTCGAGGGCGCGGATCAACGCGGAGTACTCGGCGACGTTGTTGGTGGTTACGCCAAAGGGCTCACCGATCTCGCAACGTATGGCACCGGCCGGATCTTCAATGATGATGCCAATCCCGGCAGGTCCAGGATTGCCCCGGGCGGCGCCATCCACATGGGCTTTCCAGGGTGTGATGGTTTCCAAGGACTGTGTCTTTTCCATGGGGGCGGGCAATCAGGTCTCCTGCATGGGAGCTTCGCACAGGATACGTTTGCAGTTGGTGCATACCTCAATGGTGGCACCTTCCCGAACGCGCTGGACCAGCATGCGTGGGAGACCCATCTTGCATCCACCACACGCGTCCCCGTCCTGCAGAGCCACGATGGCCACACCTCCTCGGGCCGGGCGCAGGGACTCATAGCGCCTGAGCAGTGCCTCCGGGATCTCGCGGGCCGTCCGTGCGCGCTGCGCCGCGAGCGCACGGGCCTGTGCTGCGATCTGTTCGGCTGCCTGTTTGTAGGTCTGCTGCCGGGCCTGCAGGGCCTTGCGGGCCGCCCCCAGAACGCGCTTTGCCTGCTCGGCAGCGGCCTGACTGGCTTCCAGAGCAGCCTGCAACTCCCGACGTTTCTCCTCCAGACGGCTACGCTGCCGGTCCAGCATGGCGATTTCATCCTGCATGGCGATCAATTCTTTCGGGTTGGTTATCCTGCCACTGTAGAGCTTCTTCTCATACTCATCGCGTTTGGCTGTGACCGTCTGGTACTCCAGTTCGTTGTCCCGCAGAGCCATCTCCTTCTGGTGCAGGTCTTCGGTGGTGGTGGCAACAGATGCTCTGGCGGCCTCGTAGTCCTCTTTCTCCTGGCGGCCCGGGTCGAGCGCAGCGAACTCCCTCTTCAGGCGATCCAGCGTGCTATCCAGTTGTTGTAACCGGTAGAGCGCAGCAAGTTCGGTTTTCATAGACGCTCCATGGGCGAACAGGATCTTCCTACAGGAGCCTATTTCGCCAGAGAAAAGAGCGAGACCTGCCACGGTGGGGTTGCAGGGGCAGGAAATCTTCTTGCTGCCGGCGTAGCAGGTGCCAGGACATCGAAACACAGGGGGCAGGAGCGATCAGTGCAGCGTGGGGTAGATCGGAGCGTGTCGCTGGCCGGGGAGTGGGAGTTCCGGGCCGGTGAAGGGGGGCAATGGCAGACACTGAGAGTGCCGGGATGCTGGGAACAGGCCGGCGTGGCGCATGACTGGGAGGGCCCTGCCTATCTACGACGGCGTGTGACCGTGCCAGAGGCGTGGCGTGACATGCCCGGTCAACGACTCTGGTTGCGTTTTGATGCGGTATCGTATGCCTGCCAGATCCGGGTCAACCAGAAGGAAGTGGGGCAACACATCGGGGCATGGGACCGTTTCGTGCTGGAGATCACGGACGCGGTGCGCGGTTGCCCGGAATTCGAACTGCTGGTGCGCATCGTCAAACCGGGAGGAACGACTTACCCGACGCCACAGACCACGGCAGGCTTTCTGCCCTACGTATGGGGATATCTATTTGGCGGTATCTGGCAGGACGTTTTTCTGGAACGCACCGGTCCGGTGCGTTTGCCCGGGTACCCTGTGGTGACCGAATGGCGCTCCGGGGAAGGGACCATCGCCATCGATAGCTTGCCTGCAGTAGCGGGGACGCAATTGCGCGTTGCGCTTCACTCCATGCGTGCGGGGGAGAGGGAACCGGCACCGGTCCAGGAGGAGAACACGAGCAAGGAGCGGAGGGTGTTCCGGTATGCGGGAATTCGCTCCTGGTCACCGGAGGCGCCGGAACGCTATCGAGTGCGCGTGGAGATCTCCTGTGACGGGGAGGTCAGCGATGCTGCCGAGGTAGTGACCGGATTTCGTGAGGTCACAGTGCAGGGAAGTACGCCCTTGCTCAATGGCCGACCCTTCTACCCGCGCATGGTTCTCAGCTGGGGCTGGTACCCGGAGACACTCCACTGCAATCCTCCCGTTGCTGCCTGGCAGAGAGAACTGGAGCAGGTCCGCACGCTGGGCTACAACGGAGTGAAGTGTTGCCTCTGGGTGCCTCCTGAGGAGTTCCTGAACCTCTGCGACGCCATGGGGATACTGGTCTGGCTGGAGCTTCCCCTCTGGTTGCCGAACATGAACGCCGGACAGTGGCAACAGGCCGCCGGGGAGTATGTGCGCGTTGTGCAACAGGTGCGGCACCATCCCTGTGTGGTACTCTGGACACTGGGGTGCGAGCTATCGACAACCTGCCCGGAGCCGTTTCTGCGTACCATGTACGACACGGTCAAAGCGCTCACAGGCAGTCCACTGGTACGGGACAACAGCGGTGGAGGCGAGTGCTATGAGGGCGCTCTGGAGGAGAACGCCGATTTTCAGGACTTCCACTTCTACTGCGATCTGCCCTTCCTGCGCCCGACTTTCGACTACTTTCTACCGCGATGGCGCCCCGCGCAACCCTGGTTCTTCGGAGAGTTCTGTGATGCCGACGCTTTTCGAGATCTGGAAGCGATACGGAATGACAACGCCGGTGTACTGCCCTGGTGGTGCTCGCAGGACCCCCGGCGCAACCCGCAGGGGGTGCGATGGGACATGAACGTGACCCGGCTATGGGAGCGCATGGAGGCTCATGGACTGTGGGCCCGGCGGGAGGAGCTGAAAACCGGGCAGCGCAAACAGACGCTGTTACACCGCAAGTTCACCGTGGAGCTGGTGCGCTCCTACCGGGAGATGTCGGGCTATGTGATCACCGGGATACGTGACACGCCAATCACCACCTCGGGAATGGTGGATGATCTGGATGCGCTGCGCTACACACCGGAGGAGTTCCTCCGATTTAACGCGGATACCGTTCTATTTCTGGGCTGGCACCGGCGCCGACAGTGGAAAGCCGGAGGCGATCGCCCATCGTACATCGACCCGTGGTGCCACTTTGCCGGAGAAGCATTGTTGATCCGGATCGGCATTGCGCATCACGGGGCAGATACGCGTGTCGTCTCCGCGCGCTACGCCCTGATACCTGCCTCCTCACCGGACTGTCCAGCGGATGCGGGGGCCGTGGAGGTCACTGCGAGCGCCCTCCCTGCCGGCGATGTGCGGCAACTGGGCCTGATCCGTATTATTGCTCCGGATGTACACGTAATGACACGGTACGAGCTACGCGTGCGGGTCGCGCTGGAGTCCGGCGGTTCTGTGGAGAACGTCTGGCCTCTCTGGTTTGCGCCACGACCGGACTGGAGCGTGCTGCCAGAGTGGTACGCCTGTGACCCGGCACAGAAGTTGACCGGACTGGAGGCACATGGTGGGAGGTGGCACGATGTGTCTGCTGGGGTTGTGGCGGACCTGCCTGCCGGTTCAGTTCTGGTTGCCACGCGCTGGGTGGAGCCCATCGCCAGTTTTGTACGGCGTGGAGGGCAAGCGGTTGTGTTCGTGGAGACAGGCGATGGCCTGCCCGTGCAGTCCTGCCCGTTCTGGCGTGAGGCAATGAAGCTATTTGAGCCACATCTGGTATGGCGTGCCTTCCCGCACGAGGGCTTCACCGACCTGCACTTCTACGGTCTCGGGCCCGATTGCGTCCTGTTGCCCGGGGCCCTGCAGGAGCAGTTTCCGGACGCCACATGGCGCCCGGTTCTGCGTCGGGTGGACGCCCGTACGTATGCGGTCACTGACTATCTAACAGAGGCAGTTTTTCCCTCCGGGGGGCGTTTGCTGGCGTCCACGTTACGGCCTCACGGGGGGCTCGGGGATCAGCCGGACGGGTTACTGCGCCATACCGCGGGGGTGTGTCTGCTGGTCGCTGTCCTGTCCGCACTGTCGGAGAAGGAGGCCATATGATCGATGGGTTCTACGCCGTGGACTACCAGGTACACTCCTATTGCTCGCATGACGGTCGGGCTTCCATCGCCGAGCAATGTGCCCGTGCGGTCGCCATTGGTCTGGAAGAGATCGGCTTTTCGGAGCACAAGGACTTCGATCCGTCGGACCCGGTAGTGAACCACTTCGATTACGAGGCCTACATGCAGGAGATCGAGAAGGCACGCCGGGAGTGGGGGGACCGATTGAAGATCCGTGCTGGCGTGGAAATCGACTATCAGATCTGGTTTGAAGATCAGATTGGCACGTATCTGGATGCGCACCCGTTTGATTTTGTGATCGGAAGCGTGCACTACGTGGGGGGCACCATGCTCATGACTCCGGAATACAACCGCGCACGTACTGCGGAGGCGGCCTACCGGGACTACTTCAAGGCAGTGCGCGACTCGGTAGCCAGCGGTTTGTTCGACATCCTGGGGCACCTGGAGTACGCCAATCGGCGAGGCGTTTCCGCATGGGGGCCATACCAGACAGTACGGTATCGGGACGCTCTGGAGGACCTGTTGGCGCTGGTGATTGCGCAGGGCACAGTTCTGGAGATCAATACCGCAGGCCTGCACCAGAACATCGGGATGACCTACCCGCACGCCGATACCGTCGCGCTTTACGCGTCCATGGGGGGCACGCGGATCTCCATCGGATCCGACGCGCACCATCCGGATCAGCTGGCGCATGCCTACGCGCAGGCTGTCAGTATTGTGCGGGCCAGCGGGCTGTCGCACATCTGCACATTCGAGCACCGACAGCTGCTGCCGGTGCCTCTCCTTCCTGTTACGGCATTCACAGCAGGGCCGGAAGAAAGCTAACTCCGTGCGGCCCCGGGGGCAGATCAAACGCCTGCCGGATAGTGGCTGCGATATCCGCGTAGGTGGCCCGTGTTCCCAGGTCCATCCCGGATTTCAGACCCGGGCCGGTGGCAAGCAGAAACGGGTACTCCCGTGAGTGGTCGGTAGAGGGGGTAACCGGGTCATTGCCGTGGTCCGAGGTGATCAGGAACAGATCTCCCGGGCGCAGGTTGCCGACCAGTTCGGGCAGAGCGCGATCCCATTCCTCGAGTGCCCGAGCCATCCCCTGCGGGTCATTGCGATGCCCGTAGAGCATGTCAAAGTCCTCTAGGTTGGCAAAAATCAGCGCGCTTTCGTTGTGCCGGATGGCATTGCACAGGGCTTCGATGTGTGCCGGATTGCTGGTTGTGTGATCCCGGCTGCTGATGCCGCTGCCGTTGAAAATCTCAAAGATTTTGCCGATCGCGTGCACATGTCTGCCCGACGCCTGCAGGTCGTTGAGCACGGTTGGCGGGGGCGTCAGCGGGAAGTCCCTGCGTCGCTCCGTGCGGCGGTAATGGCCCGATGTGCCCACAAAGGGACGGCAGATGACGCGGCCTACCGCGTGCGCGCCCGTGAGCAGCTGGCGGGCCGTGGCGCAGATTGCGTACTGCTGCTCGATCGGGATAACCTCCTCGTGCATTGCGATCTGGAACACGCTGTCTGCGGACGTGTAAACGATGGGGAACCCGGTGCGGACATGCTCATCCCCCAGTTCCTGAATGATCACAGTACCGGAGGCCGGCCGGTTACCCAGTGTGCGAGTGCCAATAGCCTGCTCGAATGCCCGGATCACTTCCTCGGGAAAACCTTCCGGGTAGGTGGGGAACGGGTGCTGCAGGACCACGCCGGCGATCTCCCAGTGCCCGGTGATCGTGTCCTTGCCCGGGGAGGCCTCCTGCATGCGACCATAGCATCCGGTAGGCGCACTGACCGGAGGAACGCCCGGAATGGGCAGAATGTTGCCAAGGCCCAGCTGGCCCATGTGGGGCAATCGCAACCCGCCAACGGCCTCCGCCGTGTGCACCAGCGTGTTGCTGCCAGCATCGCCGTAAAGTTCGGCGTCGGGTAGCGCGCCCGCCCCAACGCCGTCGAGCACCGCGATAATAATCCGCCGGATTTGCATCATCGCATGCCTCCCGTGTCGATCCATTGAAGGGTTCGACAGGGGGCAGGAAGAGACCTGCTGCTCATGGAAATAGCTTCCGGGAGGGGCATCGGCATGGGAGACCCGGAGTATCAGGTGCATCCGGATATCCGGCAGGCGCACACCCTGCCGGCGCGGATCTATCGCGATCCGGCGATCTATGAAACGTTTGCAGAGCGCATCTTCGCCCGCACGTGGCAGTTCGTTGCCGATACCGATCAGGTGCGTGTGCCGGGACAGATCTACCCGTGCACGCTACTGGAGGGGTGTCTGGACGAGCCAGTGCTGCTCACCCGGGATGCCAGAGATGTGCTGCACTGCCTGTCCAACGTCTGCACACATCGGGGACACCTGGTTGCGGAGCATGCGGGTATCGAACGCGTCCTGCGATGCCGGTATCATGGCCGGCGCTTCGGGCTGGACGGTACCTTCCAGCACATGCCGGAGTTCGAAGGGGTGGAGGGCTTCCCCGGTCCCTGCGAGGATCTGCCGCGCATCCCACTCGGGCAGTGGGGCAAGTTTCTCTTCGTCGCCCTGAAGCCGGCACATTCCCTGCAGGAGCTGATCGCCCCCCTGCAGGAGCGCCTCGGATGGTTGCCGCTGGAGCAGTTCCGCTTCGATCCAGCGCGCTCACGGGAGTTTCTGATACGGGCGAACTGGGCGCTCTACGTGGAAAACTATCTGGACGGGCTGCATATTCCCTTTGTGCATCAAGAACTGGCGGGCTCCCTGGACTACAGCGCGTATGTGACAGAGCTCTATCGCTACGCCGTGCTGCAACTGGGAGTGGCGCAGAGCGGTGAGGACCGGTTCGACCTGCCCGTTTCCTCTCCTGATAGGGGCAAGCACGTGGCGGCCTACTACTACTGGTTGTTTCCCAACACCATGTTCAACTTCTACCCGTGGGGGCTCTCTATCAACGTGGTGCGTCCGGTGGGGGTGGACCGCACGCGCGTGCTGTTTCTGCGCTACACATGGGATGCGGCGCGCATCGGGAGTGGTATCGGGGATGACGCAGCTGTGGATCGGGTGGAGCGCGAGGATGAGGTTGTGGTGGAGAACGTGCAGAGAGGAATACGTTCCCGTTATTACCACTGTGGACGCTACTCACCATCCCGTGAGACGGGTACACATCACTTCCATCGATTGCTTGCTGAATTTGGCCTGGAGGGCGCCGGTGCCTGATGCACCTCATTCCGCTCGATCCTGCACACAGAGCCACGCGGAATGCAGACCTGCACGTTTTGAACTTCGATCCAGGAGGGTACAACCATGTCCCAACGTACTGTGACACTGCGGGGCACTCCGTTTCCGCTGGAGGGGCCCGAACTTGCGCCCGGTGAGCGCGCCCCCGGCTTCCGGTTGCAGACGCGCACTCCCGATGGGCTGAAAGATGTGACCCTGGAGGACTTTGCGGGGAAAACTCTGGTGCTCTCGGTGGTCCCGTCGCTGGACACGCCGGTATGCGCACAGCAGACGCGAACGTTCAACGCTCGTGCAGCGAACCTGCCGGAGAACGTAGCCATCCTGACCGTGAGTGCGGACCTGCCGTTCGCACAGGCCCGGTTCTGCGGTGCCGAGGGGATTGATCGAGTGCAGACTGCTTCCGACCACCGTGATGTCAGTTTCGGTCGGGCCTACGGTGTGCTGATTGCTGGCGGGCCCATGGAGCGGATCCTCTGCCGGGCGCTTTTTGTGGTCGGCCCGGACGGAGTTCTCCGGCATGTGCAGTATGTTCCGGAGATCACCAGCGAACCGGATTACGATGCCGCACTGGCGGCGATCGCCTGACAGTCTCGTCACCTTCCGGGTTCTATGGCGCCTGCTGGCTCTGCTGTTCTGCTTGCAGGTGGCGTTTGCAGGAGTGGCTCAGGAGGTTTCCCGCTCCGCTGTACGCACGTCGGAGCCTGATGAGGCCTACACCATACGGGTTCCTCCGGAGGCCATTGCCTACCAGCGATGGGGGCGCGTCATTGGCCTCTCCAGCACGGCGCTGCATCTGATGGGCCTCTATCTGCTGTTGCATTGCGGGGGCGCGTGCCGTCTGCGTGACACCGTGTATCGCTGGTTGCGGTGTTCCCCGCCGCAGTACGGGCATCCCCCTGCGTTGCGCGCCTGCGCGCTCTACTTTCTCCTCTACTCGCTGGTCGCGCTGACCTGGCGGTTTCCACCGACCCTGGCGCGTTTTGGCCTGGAACACGCGTACGGTTTCTCGCGACAGTCTCTGCCGGGGTTGCTCGGAGATACCCTGCTGTCGCTGCTGTTCGGGATGGCTCTGGTGCCCGTGCTGGCCGGGGGATACTGGTTGCACTGGCGTCTGCCCCGTACTGGCTGGGTGGTTGCCTGGCTGGCGCTCCTGCCGCTTCTGGTGTTTCAGAGTCTGATCTACCCGGTTTTCATCGCGCCGGCCTATCACCGGTACACGCCGTTACCTGCCGGGGAACTGCGGGAACAGGTGATGGAGCTGGCGCGCAGGGCGGGGATCCCCGATGCGCGGATCCTCGTGGAGGACACGAGCCGACGCACACGCCATGTGAATGCATACGTGACAGGCATCGGCCCGACCGCGCGGATCGTGTTCAATGATACGGCGCTACGCATTCTGCCCCGGGATCAGTTGCTGGCGATGACCGGGCATGAGATCGGGCACTACGTGGAGGGACATCTCCGGGTGCATCTGATGGCAGCAGCGATCGGCGCCGGTGTGTTCCTGTGGGGCGCATGGCGGATCCTTCCGCTCTGCATCAGGCGGTACGGCCCGCGGTGGGGGGTACAGCACACCTATGACCTGGCGGGACTGCCTGCGGTTCTGCTGGTGCTATCCGGATTTCTGCTGCTGCAATCCCCGCTGGAGAGCGCGTTGTCACGGACACTGGAGCGGCGCGCAGACGCCTACGGGTTGCGCCTGACCGGACTGAGGGAGGCGACAGCCCGGTTGTTCGTGGGGTTTGCCGAACGAGACTACACGGATCCAGATCCGCCCCGGTGGCTGCACTTCTGGTTCGGCACGCACCCTCCGTTGAAGGAGCGGATCCGGTTCACGCTCACGTTTGATGCGTCCGTCAGATGAGATACGGGGGCGTGTTGCGCAGGGTTTCGGCGGTCACCTCGGCCAGTGTATCGTTGATGAACACTCCCGCGCCCGCTTCAGAACCTGCCAGGTACTTCAACTTATCCGGGGTGCGATAAGGCGGGTAGAACTCGATGTGGAATCGGTAGTAGGCGTAGTCCGCGCTGGTGCCGTCCGTGGGACGCTGGTGCATCAGCATGATGTAGGGGAGTGATCGCTGCCAGAGGTTGTTGTATTTCTCGATCACGGTTTTGAGGATCCGGGCGAGGGCTGCGCGCTCATCGGCGTTGAAGTCGGACAGGGCCGGACGAACCGCGCGCGGGAAGATCTGCACTTCGTAGGGATAGCGTGCGAAGAAGGGCACCACGGCAACGAAGGCCTCGTTCTGTGCAACGAGGCGCCTTCCGTCTTCGAGTTCCTGCTGCAGGACGTCACCGATGAGATCGCGCCCGGTGCTCTGATAGTACCTGTGCGCCGCGTCGAGCTCACGCCGGGGGATCGGGGGCACAAACGGGTAAGCATAGATCTGGCCGTGCGGGTGCGACAGCGTGACTCCGATTTCCTTTCCCTTGTTCTCGAAGATATACACGTACTTCACGAAATCCCGGGCACCCAGTTCCAGGAAACGATCAGTCCAGACGTAGATGAGCTCATGCACCTTCTGCACGGGCAGGGTGGCCAGTTCTGCCTCCGCATCGGGGGTATAGCAGATGACCTCGCAGATGCCCCGTGCCGGTCGCACCGGGGTCAGGTCCGAACCTGCGATCGCGGGATCCGGGGGGGACTGGCGCAGGGAGGGAAATTTGTTCTCGAAGACCACGATCTCGTACGAGGCAGAAGGAATTTCGGTTGGAAACCCGCCGGGCTGCGTTGGGGCCAGGGGGTTGTAGTCGGGGGGTGGGAAGAAGGTGCGATCCTGTCGGTGCGTGGCGGTAATCACCCACTCCTCCAGAAGCGGGTTCCAGCGCAATTCAGACACGGTGGCTCTCCTCTGCTGGCAGGCAGTTTCGGTCGTCTAGTAACGTGACGGGTTGCTCCGGCGCGTCGATCTCCCGGAAGGCCTTTCGTTGTGCTTCCGTGGCGCTGGCGGGAGCGTGGTAGAAGATCAGGTAGCGCCCGTCTTCTTTCTGGATCTGCTTTTTGAGGATGTGCATCGTTTCGATCTCTTCAGAGGTCAGCGAAAAATTCAAAGATGCGGTCCTGCGCGCCGGGGAGTCCCTCATGACCGAAATCCGGGTAGATGAGCAGGCGTTTCGGCGCTGTGATCCTGTTGTATGCCGCAAACTGGGTAGAGGGGGGACAGATGGTGTCCATCAACCCCACAACCATCAGGGTCTCGGCCCGGATCCGTCCAGCGAGATGCTGAACATCGATGTAGCCAAGCCGGGTAAAGACCTCATCATGGCGCTCGTGGAGCGGATCGAACAGGCGGAAGTAGGTCCTGAGTTCCTCGTAGGCGCCGGTTGCCAGGTCCATTTCCCAGACACGCAGGTAGTCACACAGGAAAGGGAACACCGGAGCGATTTTGCGGATGCGTGGCTCGAGGGCCGCACAGGCGAGCGTCAACCCACCACCCTGAGAGCCTCCTGTCGCCCCCACGCGGTCGGGGGCGACCTCCGGAAAACGCATGACGATACGGGCCAGCTGGGCGGCATCCAGAAAAATCTGTCGGAAAAGGAGTTTGTCCGGCGCATCGTCCAGGCCGCGAATGATCTGTCCTCGATGTGTGTTGCCCTTCACACCTCCCGGGTCCTCGGAGAGCCCACCCTGCCCGCGGCAATCCATAGCAACTACAGAGTAGCCCTGCGAGACAAAGGCCAGCTTGTCCTGCCAGTCCCCGCTGTTGCCAGAGTATCCGTGGAAAAGAAGGACTGCGGGATGCGGTTCCGGCGCATTCTTCGGGCGGAGATATCTGGCGTGAATCCTTGCACCACCGACCCCGGTGAAGAAGAGGTGAAAGCACTCGGCCACTTTCGATGGGAACGGGTACGGAACCAGTTCCACTTCCAATGGCATGGCGTGCATCTCAGCCAGGGCGCGCTCCCAGTAAGCGTCAAAGTCATTCGGGCGCGGGTTGCGACCTTCGTAGCGGTACAGTTCTTCCAGTGGCAGATCGATCAGGGGCATGGTGTGGAAGGTCCTTTTCGACAACGGTCCGGGTCAGGCGCAAATTCGTTCTGTTCGGGTCTTTTTCCTGCATGCCGCATCACCCTGCTGTGGCCGGGATTGCCAGCCCGGGTGGAATATGGGATAATTGCAGGTGAAACGTGCGTGATACCGGTTGCGTACCACAGAGTGTCGCGATGGATCGGAGTTGCATGACGCAGAGAGAAGGCGAACAGAACAGATGGGCAAGGGACGGGTAGTGGCCGCCATGAGCGGAGGGGTCGATAGCGCGGTGACCGCGGCGCTGCTGAAGCGCGAGGGATATGAGGTCATCGGTATCACCCTGCAGATCTGGCAGGAGCACGCGGAGCAGGGCAAGTACGGTGGATGTTGTTCGCTGGGCGCGGTGGAGGACGCCCGGCGTGCTGCTGCGCGGATCGGCATTCCGCACTACGTGCTCAACTTCCGGGACTACTTTGCCGAGAAAGTGATCGACCACTTTGTGGCGGAATATCGCCGGGGACGTACGCCGAACCCCTGCGTGGAGTGCAACCGGAGCGTGAAGTTCGATGAGCTCCTGCGGCAGGCAGAGAATCTGGGAGCGGATTACCTCGCGACCGGGCACTATGCGCGTATCCGGTTCAATGAGGCGACCGGGCGACATGAGTTGTTGCGCGCGCGCGACCCGGACAAGGACCAGTCCTACGCACTCTACACGCTCACCCAGTATCAGTTGAGCCGCACACTGATGCCACTCGGGCACCTGTCCGGCAAGCAAGAGACCCGGCGTATCGCGGCGGATCTGGGGCTTCCCCTGGCCGGCAAGCCCGACTCTCAGGAGATCTGCTTTGTGCCGAAAGAGGGGTACATCGCCTTCCTGCGCGAGAAATCGCCCGACGCGTTTCGGCCTGGCAAGGTGGTAGATACCGGAGGCAGGGTGATCGGAGAGCATCCGGGAGTGGCGTTCTACACGATCGGACAGCGCAAGCGGCTTCCGCCCAGCGCACACGGGCCACTCTTTGTTGTGGCCATCGATGCAGACACCAATACCGTGGTGGTCGGGCGGAACGAGGAGCTCTACGCAGGCGGACTGGTGGCAGACAACTGCAACTGGAGCGCGATTGCTCGCCTGGAGGTGCCCGTTGCGGTTTCGGCGAAGATCCGTTATAATGGCGTGGCTGCCCCGGCTCTACTTGCGCCCGGTGAGAACCCGGAACAGGCAGTCGTGCACTTCGAGACGCCCCAGCGCGCTGTGACACCCGGGCAGGCCGCAGTGTTCTACGGAGGCGAGGGGGAAGACGCCGGTCAGGTTGTGATAGGTGGCGGCACCATTCTTCGTGCGCTGGCCTGAGGAGGCAGTGCGTGTGTGCGAACGATCTTCTGGAGGAGGCACGCCGGGCCGCGCGGAACGCCTACTGTCCCTACTCGCGCTTCCCGGTGGGAGCCGCAGTGGAGACCGAACGGGGAGTGTTCACCGGATGTAACGTGGAGAACGCCAGCTACGGTCTGGCAATCTGCGCGGAGCGTGTGGCCCTGTTCTCCGCTGTGGCTGCCGGGGCACGAGCGTTCCGGCGCCTTGCTGTAACCTGTCTGCGCGTCGCGCCTGATGCCAGTGTGTCGGAGCGAATGCCCTGTGGCGCCTGCCGCCAGGTGATGGCCGAGTTTCTGCCTCCAGAGGCGGAGGTGATCGTGGACGGGGCCGGTATCTGGAAGGTCTGCGAGTTACTGCCTGAGGGGTTTCGGATGAAGGGACAATCCATGCCCGAGGATGGTTCCGGTTCTGAAAACGGATAACACAGGAGGAATGACAAGGTGGCAAACCATGATGACAGTGAAAGGAATGTGCTGGTGAGCGTGCTGGCGGGGATTGGCATCGGTGTGCTGGTGGGCGCTGTGGCCGGCCTGTTACTCGCGCCGAAGTCGGGGCAGGAGACCCGTGATGAGCTGAGCAAGGCGTTGAAGGACCTGAGTGATCGGGTGTCCGACATCAGCCATACTGTGAGCCAGAAGGTGAGCACCGCGGTGGAGAAGACCCGCGCTACCATGACGCAGAAGCTTGGTGAAGTTCCACCGGAAGGTGACGAGGCCGTTAGCTAAAAGTCATGTCGGAGACGTTACCAGAGGCGAGAAGCCGGTTCTCCGAGCAGGCTCCTGCTACAGAGGTACCTGCAGGCGCGACAGACGAAGACGGGGTTGTCATGGCTCCTGCACCGGTGACGTCTTCGACTGCCTCCGATGCACTGGCAGAGGTCGACCTGGAGCGGACCATCCCGGCCCGCGCGATGTATCCGTTTGGCTGGTCGCGCCGCGAATTGAGGCGGGCGATCTGGCTTACCGTAGCGGCGTCGATGGCACTGTACTTCCTCTGGCAGGTGCAGGCCATTCTGCCACCCTTCCTCATCTCCTTCTTCCTCGCCGCAATGCTGGATCCGACTCTGAGCGCCATGGAGCGTCAGGGAAGGCCACGGTGGCTCGGGATCGTTCTGATCTACCTGCTGGCACTGCTTTCGCTGGTCCTGATCGGGGTTCTGGTAATCCCCTCGTTGACGCGCCAGGTGGAGGGACTGTCCCAGAACTTCAACGCCTACTATGAAACTGTTGTGACGCGCATCGATGCGTTCCTGTTGAAGCATCAGGATCAGTTGCGTCGATTCGGCTTCGAGCACACAACGGTCAACAGCATTCTCGCTTCACAGCGGGGGCGGGAGAGCTGGATCCAGCGCACTACCGGGGGATTGATCGGGGGGATATCTCAGTTTCTGCAGGATGCGGCGTCGAAGTTGTTCTGGCTGGTAATCATTCCCATCGCCTCCTTTTTCTTCATGCGAGATTATCCGGTTCTGCGTGCCCGCATCATCGCGCTCTGGCCGGAACAGTACCACAATCGGATCGCCGAGATGTCCAACGGGGTGATCGAGGTGTTCGCCCGGTACATCAATGGTCTGGCCCGGATCTGTGCGCTCTACGGTCTGACGATGTGCGTGTTCTACTGGGTTGCTGGGTTGCGCTATGGCCTGTTTCTGGGGTTGCTGGCTGGCGTTCTCTACGCCATGCCCTACCTGGGGCAGCTGTTGACTGCCTGCATTGTGGGGGCCATCGCCTACTCCATGGACGCGCATGCCGCTTTCTTCTTTGTGACATTTCCCGCCAATTCTCTGGCCTACACGCTGCTTATCATCGTGGGGACCCTGATGATGAACAACGTTTTTGATCAGGTTGTCTTCCCGAAGGTGGTGGGCGGATCGGTCGGGTTGCATCCGGTCCTCAGTATCTTCGCCATGGCCGCAGGCGCGTCGTTGTTCGGCATCTGGGGCATGCTGCTCGCAGTCCCTGTGGCCGGTTCTCTGAAGATCATTCTCTGCTACTTCTTCCCCAAACTGAGTCAGCCTCCACCGCAGCACTTGCTGGAGCGGGTGGCTTCTTCCTGATCTCCCGGTCTTCCTGCCCTGTCTGCGACCCTCCGCGCGCCCGATGGTATCGCGGTCTGCGTGTGCATTTGTGAGTATAATGAGGGCGTCAGAGCCACAGAAATGCACACCGAGAGGGCCGAATGTCATTCATGAAAGCGATTGTCAAGACCAGCGCGGGCCCGGGCGCACAGCTCATTGAGGTTCCGGAGCCGCAGATCACGAAGCCAGACCAGGTTAAAGTCCGGGTACTGGCTACTTCCATCTGCGGCACGGATTATCACATCTACTCCTGGGATCGATGGTCGGCAGGGCGAGTGCAGCCTCCGCGGATCATGGGGCACGAGTTCGCCGGCGAGGTTGTCGAGGTGGGCGCGGAGGTAGGTGGGTTACGGGTAGGCGACTACGTAAGCGGTGAGAGCCACTGGGTGTGCGGCCATTGCCGGCAGTGCCTGCGGAACGAGCGTCATGTGTGCGCCAACACGAAAATCCTCGGAGTGGATGTGGATGGTTGTTTCGCGCCCTATGTGGTGGTACCGGCGGGAAGCGCGTGGAAGAACGATCGCTCGGTACCACCACACCGGGCCTGCATTCAGGATCCACTGGGCAACGCTGTGCACACTGCGCTGTCTGGCGAGATCATCGGGTGTTCCGTGGTCGTTCTGGGGTGTGGCCCCATCGGGATTTTCGCGGTCGCTGTGGCAAAAGCCTGCGGCGCGTCTGTGGTCTACGCGACCGATACACGGGAGTATCGCCTGAGCCTCGCCCGGGAACTTGGCGCGGACGCTGCCATCGACGTGACTCGCCATGATCTGGAGGCGTTCATCGCCGGACAGACCGGTGGGGAGGGAGTAGACGTGGTACTGGAGATGTCGGGAGCGCCCTCTGCGATCCGGCAGGCCATGCGCATCTGTCGGCCCGGAGGGCGTGTCTCTTTGCTGGGGATCCCTTCGCAACCGGTGGAACTGGATATGGCCGAGGACATGATCTTCAAGGGGTTGACCATCCACTGCATCGTGGGGCGTCGACTGTACGAGACATGGGATCAGATGCGTGCCCTGCTGGCCTCCGGTCGGCTCAATGTCGAACCGGCGATCACGCACCGTCTGTCGCTGGATCAATTCGATGAGGGCATGGCGCTGATGCGTGACGGGTTGTGCGGCAAAGTCGTTTTCGAGCTGTGACGAAAAGCGGGATGCACGATTCCGCAGCCTCGTGACCCGGGGAGACCTGCCGTTTCCAGCAGGATAGTGACAGGGTCAGGGGGTACCGGCAGGAGGGCGGCTGTCGCGCGCATCTTCGGTGCCGGATCCGGTTTTTGAAGGAGCCGGTGCCGGTGCTGTTGCAGGAGGAGCAGGGGGTGTTCCCACGCGCTGGACGTTGATCCGCAGGCGCGCCTGCGTGACCGGGCGATCCTGAATATCCCGCACCATCACATCAGCAGGCAGATCCAAAGGAACGGTCAACTCTTCCGGAGCCGTGAAGTCTCGAATGGAAATCTCCTGCGTGGTGATGGTCGCGATCTGCTGCAGACGTTCGTGTCTTCCAATCAGTTTGACCTGATGCGGGATGACCGTGATGGAAACTACTTTGTACGGGGGAAGGGGTAGATCCACGATCTCCGGACTCACCAGAACGATCTTCTGCGGCGGTTTGGGGAGCAATGGTACGGTAACGTGAACCGTGTCCTGGGACAGCTTCAGATCTTCGACCGGGTTGCCCTGCATGTCCAGTGCTACAACGGGGAAATCCCCGTCGATCCGGCCCCCGGGTTGTGAGGGCATGGCATTCACAACGAGACGTGCAACCCGGTTCACCCGGTCCGCGCGCCCGGAGAACGTGAGCGTTCGGGGGTAGATCTCGGCTCTCCCGTACATCTGACCGGCCGCTGGCTCCTGAGGGTATTCAGCAACGACTGGAAGGTTACGCGTTTTGGGGGGGTACATGGTCACCTTGAGGGGTGGGCCGGGCGGATCCAGAATGAGCAGCGGGTTCGGTGATTCGCCCTGCAGCGTGTAGCGGAGCCGGACGACCGTGGTGATGGGCTCGGAGGCACGTAAGCCCCGCAGGTCGGCTACGGCGCGGAGATCATCCTCCTTGATCCGTTCTACGAGCGATCGGGGGCCGGTCACGGTAACCGTGATGCGTTGCTGTTCGGTTTCGACGGCGAGCTCCGGCGGTTGATTCTCGTATGTGATCTGCACGTTGAAAGTGCGTGAGATCGCCGGGTTGCGCTCGGACTGTACGTAGAAATACAGAACCGTTGCCAGCAGCACAGAAAGCATCTTGAACGGCAGGTTCTCCCGCATGTTAAAGGCGAATGCGCGCAGGATCCGACGGCGGATCCGGGCTTCTCGGTGCGATTGTACAGCGGCAGGGTTCATCGGTTAGCGTTTCTCTGTGGATTGCAACAACGCGGTCAACCGTTCGCGCAGGGTGTTTTCCCGGAAGCCTCGCAGGAGCTTTCCTTCAATGGCCAGGGAGACCGTACCGGTCTCTTCGGAGACCACCACCACGATGGCATCGCTGTTTTCAGACATTCCGAGAGCGGCCTTGTGACGGGTGTGCACTGCGGCCTCGATGCGCGGACGGTCGGTCAGCGGCAGGATGCAGGCCGCTGCAACAATCCGGCCATTACGGATGATCACCGCGCCGTCGTGAAGAGGCGTGCCCTTGTAGAAGATGGTCTCCAGCAATTCCGCCGACACCGCAGCGTCCAGAGGGATGCCGGTAGCGATCACTTCATCCAGACCGGTCTGTCGTTCGAAGACGATCAGTGCACCGATCCGTCGAGCGGAAAGGACAGACACCGCGTTGACCACCGCCTCCAGCATCTCCGATAGATCCTCGCGATTGAGCAAACTCAGGCCACGTTGCCAGAAGCGGGGGCCGAACTCCTCGAGCGCATGGCGCAGCTCCGGATAGAAGAGAATGACAATCGCGACCGGGCCCAGCGGAACGATCTGGCGCAGGAGCCAGTTGAGGGTGTACAGATGCAACCGATCACTGACGAAGAGCGCGAGCAACAACGTGCCAAGGCCACCGAGGATCTGCAGGGCGCGTGAGCCACGGGCCAGCAGCAGGAGGCGATACACAAGGTACGATACGACAAGGATATCCAGCAAGCCCAGCCAGAAACCGCTCGATCGTACCAGGTTCCAGGCGCTCTGTATCGCCATGACGAGCTTACTCCTGCCGCGGGCATGGAGGTGCCGGCGGGGTATGTGCTGTCAGTATATCACAGGTCCTGAGACCGGTCAAGGCACACACGGATCGGCAACTTTTCTGTTTGTCAGGATTGACATCGGGCCGCGGGATCGGCTATGATTATTTTTGCGTGACAATTCCCATGCTGTGCAACGGATCACAGATCCTCTGTAGATCCTGCTCTATCGGCGCATTGCACCACACGTGCCGATAGATACTTCCCCGGACTGACATCAAGTCTCCACCAGGCGCAGCCAGCGGGCGCTCGCAGAGCGCTCGTATGAATGGTGCGATCACGTGCCGCACAACGCCTACACAGGAAGGATGTGAACTGTTGAACACCAACGGACTTCGCTGGGCGCGTTGCTGCCTGGCAGTAACACTGACCCTGTTGCTGTCGCTCTCCACTCTGACGCCAGCATTCTCCGCACGCAAATCACGGGCAAAAGGAGACACGACAGTATCGCGTGCAACCGGCAAACGCAAGGCACGCGCTTCTCGATCCTCTCAAACGCACGGCAAGCAGAAGAGCGTGCGTTCTTCCAGACGGAGTAGCTCTGCGTCCCGCAGGACGCGACGCACTGGACCGGTGATCGCCGGTCAGGGGGTTAGCCTCCGGGCAGGTGCCGGAACGGGGAGCAGGAGGATCATGCTTCTGGAAAAGGGTACCCGGGTGCGCGTTATCGGCAAGCGCAGCGGGTGGTTGCGGATCCGCCTCTCAAACGGCAGGACAGGATGGACCCGCGCAGACTTTGTTGCTGGAAGTCACCGGATCGAACGGGAGGGCGGAGTATCGTCCGCGCGACGCAGAAGGAGCTTGCGGGAAGAACGGGATCGCGTGGCGCGTCGGTTCGATGCATCCGTTGCACAGAACCGGCGAGGGACCCGGTTCTCACGTTACACCCCGGAGCCCGATGCGCCTGCCCCGACCAGAGACATCGTGCGTACCGCGTATGCGTACCGCGGTACCCCCTATCGTTACGGTGGTTCTTCCCGGGGCGGGTTCGATTGCTCTGGTTTCACCAGTTTCCTTTATCGTCAGAAGGGAATCCAGTTGCCGCACTCGGCAAGCGCACAGTTCCATCGGGGGCGTAAAGTGTCTCTGGAAGAGTTGCAGCCCGGCGATCTGGTGTTCTTCTCGACAGTGCGACGAGGCATCTCCCACGTGGGGATGTACGTGGGCGACGGGAAGTTCGTCCACGCTTCCAGCCGACGACGGGGAGGAGTGCGCGTGGATCGTCTGGACACCGGATACTACCGCGAGCGATTTCGCGGTGCCCGCCGCTACACGAACTAGAAGCACACTGCGTTCGACAACTCTCCCGTAATGCATGCGCGCCACGCTTATTCCGTACCCCGGGCGTGGCGCGCTTTGCTGCCCGTTGGAACCGGTTTTGCACGCAACTCCGGATGCAGGAGCGTGTCAGAAGAAGTAAGCCTCAATGAGAGCAAGTGCTATGTACATCCGTGTATCACAATTCAGGTTCTGCAACACCGATATCTCCGCGTTGCTGGCAAACAGGCTTCCGGGTAAACTGTACCCTCCATTTTTGGCAGCAACGGTGCTCTGTATGGCATTGCTGACCGGTATGCTCCCATGCCACGCAAAACCGGACTACCCGGTGAAGGTGAAGACGGTCTACCAGCTGGGAGCAAACACGGCCATCCAGAAAGCCAGCACGGCCTGCAGGCTCTGTCATCAGGATGACCTTTCGAAGTACAACCCCTACGGTGCCGATATCCAGAAGGCATTCCAGAGAAACGGCAAGCCTGCTCTGCTGGAGGCAGCCATGAGATCCGTGGAGGGCCTGGACTCAGACGGGGACGGCGTGACCAATATCGACGAGATCCGGGCGGACACGTTACCCGGGGATCCGAAGAGCGTTCCGTCCCCGCAATCCGGCGCAGCTGCAACAGGGGCGGCACAGTCCCCGGAGAAACACACGTTCTGGTCGGAACTGACGCAGGTGTTCACGCCGCAGAGCTTTCTGTTTCCGAAACACGCCCAGCATCCCATTGTGGTGCACTTTCCTGTAGCACTCTTTTTCTCCAGCCTCTTTTTTGATGCGATAGGCTTCTGGAGGCGATGGGACGCGTGGCGCACAACGGGCAAATTTCTGCTGGCCTCGGCGGTGGTCACAGCAGTGCCTTCTATTCTGACCGGTCTGCTGGCCTGGCGGTTCAAATTCGGCGGTGCGCCACTGGAAGGGTTACTGCTGTACCACCTGGCAACCTCCATCGGGTTTACCGGTCTGCTGTGTGGAATGTGGTGGGCACGATCTCGTTATGATCGTGCGCGTTCTCCGGGGTACCTGCGTCTGCATGCAGCGCTGGCCGTGCTCGCCGTGGGCATGCTGACCGTTGCCGGGCATCTCGGAGGGGTTCTGGTGCGCGGGGAATAATTTCGAAAGAACGCAATCCTGATGCCAGAATCTGTTGAGGAATTTCGGGGACAGAGGTAGAATACTGGCAAGCAGTGGCAACACTCTACGGCGCAATGAGCAACGGAAAAGATACTGCGACCCGCAGCATGTGGAATGCGGATCGCCCTCTCTCAGGTAAGGAACGGAACTTCGATGAACAGACGCGACTTTTTGCGTGACACTACAGCCAGCGCGTTGACCATGGCGTTCGGCATGGTGGTTGAAGAGATACAGGCGCAGCAACCCACTGGTGGGGCTTCCAAAACCGCCGGTCCCCCTGTGCCCTGTGCGGTGATCGGTCTGGGGCCACAGGGCCGGGAAATCATCGGTTCTCTGGCGAAAACTGGATATACGCCCTGTGTGGCCGTGTGCGATACCTACAGTTCGCCCGCATGGTTGAAGAAAGCGACCGAAAGCGCTCCCGGCGCAAAGTTCTACACGGATTATCGCAAGCTGCTGGAGCAGAAGGGTGTAACCGCAGTCTTTGTGGCCACACCGTCTCACAGGCATCGTGAGATCGTCCTGGATGCGTTGCAAGCGGGCAAACACGTCTATTGCGAAGCGCCTCTGGCCACCACCATCGAGGACGCGCAGGCGATCGCGAAGGCCGGTCTCGCGGCGAAAACCGTGTTTCAGGCAGGACTGCAGTACCGTTCGAACAAACAACACAACCATGTGGTCAAGTTCATCGGAGATCTAAAAAAATGTGTGGGCGGTCAGGCGCAGTGGCACAAGCGAGGAACCTGGTTGCGTGGCGCGCCGACGGAAGAGCGCCAGCGGGAGTTGAACTGGCGTCTCTATAAAGAGACCTCACCGGGCCTGCTGGGCGAGATAGGGATCCATCAGATCGACATCGTTTCATGGTTCCTCAAAAGCCTTCCTCTATCGGTGTCGGGTTCTGGCGCACTGATGGCGTGGGGCAAGGACGGCATGCAGGTACCCGATACGGTACAGGTAGTTCTGGAATATCCGAAGAATGTGCGCTTCTACTATGATGCCACGCTGGTGAGTTCATTCGGGGGCGCCTATGAAATGCTCATGGGCGATCAGTTGTCCATCCTGATCCGTGACCAGCGGGCGTGGATGTTCAAAGAGGCCGACTCCAGCCTGCTCGGGTGGGAAGTGTACGCGAAGAAGGAGCGTTTCGGCATTGGCGACGATACCCTCGGTAGTGGTATCGCCATGGTCGCCGACGCCACACAGTTGATCGCGCAAGGGAAAGAGCCGGCCAAGGTCGGCGCCGACGTCACGAAGACTGCGCTCTATCAGTCCGTGACAGCGTTCGCGGATGCGGTGCGCACCAATTCCAAACCCAGAGCGGGCGCTCTGGAAGGATACCAGGCAACCGTGGTGGCGTTGAAAGCCAATGAGGCCGTGATGACCGGCAAGACGATCACTTTCGAGAAAGCGTGGTTCAACCTGGGTTGAGCCGAACCCTCAAGGAGCTAGGAGCGAATGAGCGAGAACAAGAGTACGACAACCACCTCACGTCGGGAGTTCCTGCGCAACTCTGCTGCGACCGTCGCTGCCGGCGCTGTTACTGCCACTGTGATGCCAACAACGGCAGAAGGAATGCGGCGCGTGCTGGGAGCCAACGAGCGCATTCAGATCGCGCATGTGGGGGTCGGAGGGCAGGGAATGGCACATATCCGCCTGCTCAAAGAGAACTCCACACAGGGGTTAAAGAACAACACAGAGTCCATCGCAGTGTGCGACCTCTACGTGCGCCGGAAGAAGGGCGCTCAGGCCTACCTGCAGTTGAAAGACAATCAGGCCTTCGACGACTACCGCAAGCTGCTCGACTCCCCGCTGGCCAGGGATATCGATGCGGTCTGGATCGCAACCTCCGACAACTGGCATGCTCCGATTGCCAGAGATAGCATGCTGGCTGGCAAGCACGTCTACATCGAAAAGCCGATGTGCAAGACCGTGGAGGAAGCTTTCGAACTGCTGGACACCGCAAAGCGTACCAAGCGCATCGTACAGGTGGGGTCTCAGGGATGTTCCGACCTGAAATGGCATGCGGCAGGCAAGCTGGTCAAAGAAGGACGCATCGGCAAAGCGGTTCTGGCGCAGGGGTCCTACTGCCGCAACTCCCGTATCGGCGAGTGGAACTACTACCACATTGATCCGGATGCAGGCCCGCAAGCCAAGGGCGACGGATATGTCGACTGGGAGACGTTCCGCCGGGGTGTAGGTCCAGCCGAGTGGGATCCGCATCGCTTCTTCCGCTGGCGCAAGTACTACGCCTACGGCAATGGCATCGTGGGAGACCTGTTCCCGCATCGCCTGCACCCGCTGATGATCGCCATGGCCCTCCCGCAGGATGGGACCAATGGCTACCCCATGCGAGTCTCTTCCAACGGCGGGATTTACGGCATTCAAAAGCGCGAGGACGCCCCTGACAAGCCCGACCGGGAGGTGCCCGACCTGACGACGCTGGTCGTGGACTTCGAAGGTGGCCCCACCATCATGCTCCTCGGCTCGACGGTCAATGAGCAGGGGTTGCAGGACATGATCCGTGGCACCAAGGGCACGATCTACTTCGGTGGTAACACCGTCGAGATCAAGCCGGAACGGGTCTGGGCCGAGGAAGTTGAAGAGCACTCCGAGCAGGCCGGTGACGGCGAGCGCATCGAGACTCACCAGAAGAACTTCCTCGACTGCATCCGCAACGGAGGTGTGCCCAACTGCAACATTGAGCTGGCAACGCGCGTGCAGGTTATGATCTCGCTGGGCGATCTGGCCTATCAGAAGGGGAAGACCTACCACTTCGACCCGAAGACCCGGAAGTACTGGGCCTGAGGCAAGATCGCGGCATGAAAGAGAGCGAGCGGGGAGACTTCCTCGCTCGCTTTCGTATCCTGAGCGCACTGGAGAGAGACCTCATGAGCCTCCCGGAACAGGCAACACTGGCGCTCCGAGCGATGGGAACGCGCTTCGAGCTGGTCCTTTTTGGCAAAAGTGAACCGTATCTGAGGGCTACGGGCGAGGAGGCTCTGGCTGAAATCGCACGGGTGGAGGCGCAACTCAGCCTGTACCGGAGCGACAGCGACCTGACCGATCTGAACCTGCGGGCCTCGGAGGAGCCTGTGCCGGTAGACCCGCGGTTTTTCCACGTTCTGGCGCGAGCCCGCACGCTCTGGGAGGAAACCGAAGGGGCCTTTGACCCTACTGTGGGGCCTCTGATGCGTTGCTGGGGACTGGTCCGCGGAGGCGGACGCGTGCCGGATGAAGCGGAGATCGCAGCAGCACGTGCGGTTGTCGGAATGCAACACGTTGTTCTGGACCCGGAACACTTCACCGTACGCTTTGATCGGTCCGGCGTGCAACTGGATCTCGGTGCTATTGGTAAGGGATATGCCCTGGAGCGAGCCGTGGACATTCTGCGCGACAACGGGGTTGAGAGCGCGTTGCTACACGGAGGAACCAGTTCGGTGTACGCTCTGGGGGCTCCTCCAGAACAACCGGCATGGAAAGTCGCCATCCGGGATCCGCTCTCCGAGGCGAGCGAACCACTCGCCTGCGTGGCATTGCGAGATGCTGCCCTCTCTGTTTCTGCCCCGCACGGCAAGTGGTTCGAAAACGAAGGGCAACGTTACGGTCACGTGATCGACCCGCGCACAGGCTATCCTGCCCGCGGATGCCTGCTGACAGCACTGGTCACAGAGTCACCAACAGATGGGGACGCACTGTCTACTGCACTGCTCGTTCAGGGCGAAGCGTATCTGGATACGCTGATGCGCCGCCGCCCGGAGTGTCGAGCTCTGCTGGTAATCGAAGAAGGCGTCAAGGAACGACGTGTGATCTCCCGGGGGATCCCGCTTGGTCAGGAGGAAGTGCTGTTCGTATGACGTCGAGAAACGGAACAGTGAGATATCTGCTGGTTTTTGGAGCATGCGTCGGGTTGACTATCTGGCTTCGGGAGTCCTGTCCGGCCCGATGGGCGCGCCCGGACCTGACCGCTCCGGTAGAACGCCTGATCGCCAACGTGCAGGCCTATGTCAGGCGACATCCCGCAGAGGCACATGCCCGTTACATACTGGGGCGCCTGCACAGTCTGGCCTTCGCAAAAGAAGCCAGCGAGGTCTCTCTTTACTCCAATCGCGAGGACGGGGAGGGCCTGCCCGAGTTTCCTGCATTCCAGCCATTGCGTGTGGAGCCGGAGCGCAAACAGGCCACGGCCGCAGCACTCCGGCATTTTCGGGAGTCCGTACAGAACTATCGGGAGGCCATCCGGCTGGCATCCGGGCGCATTCAGGATCTGCAGAACCGTCTGGGGCTCTACTATCTGGGATATGCCTGGATGCTGGAACAAGGACATCGTCTGGGGCGGCTCGCCGGACCTCCGCCGGGAGGCCGTCCTGCATGGCGTGAGCAGGCGCTACAGGCCTACCGGGAGGCTTTTCGCTACGGGGAGCATCAGGAACGGGCGAACCCACCTCTGCACGGGGTGCATGTGATTGCGCAGGAAGCGCTGGAGGGAATAGAGCGTCTACAGCAGGGGCGCGCTCTGACTGATGCGGAAAAGAGGGAGATGGCCCGCATGCGCAACGTGGTCCGGGAAATTCTGGCGCAACCGCGGCCGATCACGCCGGTCATCTTTCCTCTGATGGCCAAGCAGGATCTGGAACGCCTTCTCGTCGGAAAGAGCGTACGTTTTGATCTGGCCGGCGACGGCATTCCGCGACAGTGGGAGTGGGTCGGGCCGAACACCGGGATCCTTGTCTGGGATCCAGAGAAGACAGGACGCATTGTCTCCGGGCGACAGCTCTTCGGCTCTGTTACCTGGTGGATGTTCTGGGAAAACGGCTATCAACCGCTGGCTGCGCTGGATGATAACCGGGATGGCTTTCTCTCGGACCGGGAGCTGGAGGGGATTGCGGTCTGGAGAGACGCCAATACCGACGGTGTTGCAGGCCCCGGTGAGGTCATACCAGCGCGCAAAGCGGGTATCCGACGCATCGCAACGCGTGCGTCCGGATCCCGTGGCGGAACTCTCTGGCATCCTGCGGGGATTGTGCTGCAGGATGGCGCGGTGCGCCCTACATTCGACTGGATGCCGGTCGGAAAGCCCGTAATCGCGCGTTGACGGCCTGTGTGCCCGCGTACTGATGGGGACAGGAAGGGAATGGACGGCTTTTTCGCGGTTGCCGTGCTGACGATCATTCTGTTCGCGATTTTCATCCTCTGGGCCCGGACCGAGACAGGACGTGCCACTCTCCGGAACGCGCTCGGGGAACCGGGCTTTCCGGGCAAGCGGCGCAGGATCTATCGCAGGAGGCACGCTGCCGGGCCGTCGACAGCGAAAGCCGCTGCCAGAAAGCGATCGACACGGCGTTGACTGCGAGGACCCGATGCAGTGATCTGACGGGCTACGGGCTTCTGCGGTTTCTCTGATAGGCGCGAAGGGCCGGAGCATCTACTGGCATGGGGCGTATGGGCCCGTTGGGTGCAAAGGCCGAACGGGTGATCAGGATGGCATCGATGGAGAAAATATACTCCGGGGGGGTTGTAGCACGATCCGTAACGTAGATCGTCAGGGACTGCTGCGGACCTTTTTGCAGGTTGACTGTACCCAGCTGATACCATCCGAACCGCTCGCCCAAGTACAGAGGCCCCTGCGGTGTGGGATTTGCGATTGTACGCTCTGGCTCAGTATTGATCCGCCAGCGGATCGGTGAAGTGTTCGGCCCGGGCACCGTGCCCGCCAGCCAGACAGTGTATTTGCCGTCGAAGGGCACATCAAACACGTAGCGGGCCGCGTAACCAAGACGTGACGGTGGGTGGGGTGTGGAAAGCCGCAAGTACGCTCCCCCGCTGGCCTCGACGTGTGGCGCTACCTCGTTGAACGTGTGCACCCTCTGATAGGGATACTCGCCTTCCAGCCAGATGTAGGGCGCTGCCAGGTACGTGAGATTGTCCAGTGAACTACGGGCGAAAGTGTAGGCCGACTCGTAGTCCCCCCGTCTATAATCCGAGACTGCACGATCGAGCGCGATCCGGTCCGCATCGATTGCGGGCAATTTCTGAGCGGTTGCTTGCTGGAGCAGGGCGCCCAGCTGCAGGATGACGTCCTCTGCAGCCTCTCGTGGGACTAACTTCTGCCCGCCGGTCCGGAAGATCGTTGGCGTTGCACTCAGAGTAATTTCGATCGTGTTCTTCCCCTGTATGCGTAGCGGGATCTCCGCATACTCCGGTGTGAACGCACGAACCTGTCTGGGATCGGGAACCAGCAGATGCGTTTTCCGCGGGCCTTGCAGGGAGACCAGCACCGTTTCCGCTGCGCCCTCACCACGACGCAGGACATAGCCACTGTAGGAAGGCCACCAGTCCAGTGCTTCTCCGTCGGCGAAAGCACTCAGCCAGAAAACATTGTTCGTGCCGGGTACTGGACCAATGCGCGCCGGTCCCGGCGCCGATTGCGGAAAGAACAGCACAGCAGGGGCGTAGCGCCCTGCGCCGGGCTCCCGTTCGATGCGCCCTGCGTACTCTTTCAACCACTCCAGACGTTCCGGTGAACTGAGCCACTCCGTCACGCCCTGACTGCGGTCTGTCGGGTTTGCCTGCAGGCTCTCGGCGAAGAAGCCCTTGAACCCCAGACGCCGCAGACCTTCCAGTGTGGCGAACAGTTCCGCCCGGGTGGCGTATCCGCCGGCAGATGCGTTGTCCGGCGGCGTGTTCTGGCCGGTCGATGATTGCCCTTCACCACGGATCTGCGTGGCCACGCACCACAGAGTGCGGCCCGACTGTTCCGACTGGCTGTAGGCAGGTCCCAGTGTGCGTGACAGCAACACCTGACCGGAAGCGCGCACCACGATCCCCAGACCGTCATAACCTTCTTCCGATGCAGGAGCCAGGAAGATGGGGTGCGATTGCGTCCACGTGTAGACAACCGGCACCTCCGCAACCTGCCGCTTGAGCGTAACGGCCAGCGCGTGCATCGCGTAGCGGATGCTCTCATTCCGGCAGGACAGGTAGTCCCGCCACCATCGGGATTGGAGCGGGTTCAGCACCCGGTAGGTGCGGTTCGTTACCACATCGTAGAAGTAGGGGATGCCCCGGTCGTTGGCCCACAGAGGGATGAGCCGGGCGAGTTGCTGGTGTGTGCGGAAATCGCCTTCGGTAACTCCCCAGGCTAATTTCAACTCTTCGACGTTAGGGTGGTTCCGCGCCAGATAGCCTTCGAACTCCAGACGGAAGTCCTCCGAGTCGGGAATGAGGAAGTCGCTCTCGCCACTCAGTCCCAGATGGCGCGCCAGAGGGTCGAGGAAGAAGCGCAGGCCCTTACCAAACTTCACTGCGCTGAGCGTGTGCAGGAGACGATCCCGATAATCGTCGAAGCCCTGCCAGATGTTCGGAAGACTTCCATGGTCGCCCGGGGGGAGAGACTTGCGCGGGTAGAGATTTGCTACGACGCGCCCCGCGCCGGCAGGCGGCTCGGTGGGCACCGTAATGACACCCTCACGCGCCTGCACCAGACCGCCACGTAACAGGCGGTTCTCGCTGCTCACGTCCACCAGTGTAAAGAGCCCGGCCCCGGTCTCTGCGCCCACATGCCATGAGGCACTCAGACTGTCCTGGTTCTCATGCCGGTAGTAGGCCGGGCGTACCACGAATCCAGTGAGAGGCAGGGTCAATCCGGGGCCAAAAGCCAGTCCATAGCGAAATCCGTGGGCCTCCAGATGATCAATCAAGCGCTGGATGCGCTCCGCCGGGATACCGGGCAGGGGCTGTTCGGGCCAGATGAGGATGTCACGCAGGTCACGTTCCCGGAGTGTGGCCAGAGCGCGCGTATCTGCCTCCCAGGCGACCTCGGAATCTTCCAGAAAGGAGCGCGGGGCAAACGTACCTCCGACCGGTATGTAGGGGACGCCATCCCAGATCAGTGTGTGTTCGGGTAGTACCTGCCATGTGTGCTTCTGACCATCACGATCCGTGAAGGTGCCGGTGCTGACAACCCTGCCGGCCGGTGAAGCCGGGGACTGCTGCGCGCAAGCCGAGCCGATACAGGGCGCCAGGAGAGCCATCAGCGTGGCGAATGCAACAACGGGTGGAATGCGCATCAGTATTCGGAGACCGGTGAGAAGTGAATGACTGTCACGGTATCCTCAACCGAGATATCCTCGGAGTAGATCCGTCGTAGCAGGTGCACCACATCGTCCGGAGTGCGAAACTCGGGATTCTCCTTCTGGATCTCACGGGGCGAGAGTTGATCGATCGTTTTAACTTCAACCCGATCCAGAATGGCTGTAAACAGCTTCTGTCGTTTTCCGAAACGGGGGCCTACAGTGACCCAGACCAGCATGCCCGTTTCATACTTTTTCGACTTGTCTCCCAGACGGATGGTAACCGTCTTGCGCCCGTTCCGGAGGACTTCCTCATAGAACTCGGAGTAGAAGTTCAATGCGAACATAGATGCACGGCTCGCTTCCCGGTATGTGGGATGGCAGGGTGGTGCAATGGCCCGGTTGCACGAAGGTCAGGATTATCCCGGAGTGCTCACACAGGGGGATAGTATAGCACAAAACACACCTGTGATCAATCGAGTTGCTCCGAGGTATTGACGGATCCTGTACCCGTTCTGGTTCGGCTCACATACGCTCCGGAGCCGAGATCCCGAGCAACCCGAGCAGGTTGCGTAGCGTGATGCGTGCCCCGTTCACCAGGGCAAGCCGGGCCTCCGTTAATTCCGCCGGAACCGTTTCCTCCTGTCCGGACAGAACCCGGCAATTTTCATAGAAGATGTTCAGCAGTCCGGCCAGATCCATCGCGTAGCGCGTCAGGCGATGTGGCGCGTAGTCGCGTGCGGCGAGGGCTACTTCTTCCGGGAAGTCTGCCAGTTTGCGGAGCACGTCCAGTTCCGCGGGGTGCGCGAGCAGCGCGCGATGAACCGCATGGGCCGGCCTGACAGAAATGCCGGCTTCTTCCGCCCTGCGCAAAATATTGCAGAGACGGGCATGCGCATACTGGACGTAGTAGACCGGGTTCTCGTTGGACTGCTTTTTGGCCAGCTCCAGATCGACTGTGGCTGGGTTCTCGTAGGAGCTGAGCAGGAAGTAGAAGCGGGCAGCGTCTTTTCCAATCTCATCGAGCATGTCTTCCTTCAACTCGATGACGTTGCCATGCCGCTTACCTCCCATGACTGGTTCCCCGTCACGCAGCAGGGAGACCATCTGGGTGAGGATGATTTCCAGCCGGTTCGGATCGTACCCGAGGGCCGCAATGCCTGCTTTGAGGCGGCTGACATAGCCGTGGTGGTCGGCTCCCCAGATATTGATGAGCCGGTCGTGGCCTCGTCGGAACTTGTTGTCATGATAGGCGATGTCAGCAGCGATGTAGGTGGCTTTTTCATTGGAGCGTACCAGCACCCGATCTTTGTCATCGCCAAACTGCGTGGAGCAGAGCCAGAGGGCTCCCTCTTTCTCGTAGGTGAACCCGCGCGCCTTCAGGGTTGCAAGGGTTCTCTCGACTTCCCCGTTTTCGTACAGGCTGCTCTCATGGAACCAGCAGTCGTACACAATGCCGAATGCTTCCAGTGCGCTGCGTTGCATGTTCAGGCACCGTTGCAGAGCAGCATCACGGAATGCACGGGCACGTTCGGCTTGCTCAAGGTGCTCGTAGGCGCGTCCGAATTCCTCGAGGATCTCCCGGGCGATCTCTTTCATGTAGTCACCGCGGTACCCGTTCTCGGGGAAGGGGATCGGTGGCCGTTCACGCCCGTCTTCCGGCGGAGCAAGCGGGGGTTCCACGACGGACTCCGCACTGGGATCGCGGGGGGGCATCAGGACGGGATAGCCAAGGTGTTGCATGTAGCGGACTGCAATGGTCTCGGCGAACTTGTCGATCTGTGTGGAGTTGAGCGCGTCGTTGATATAGAACTCCCTGCGTACCGTACACCCCTGCGCGGCAAGCAGGTTGCCAAGCACATCGCCCAGCGCGGCAGCACGCCCGTTAACAACGCTGATCGGGCCGGTGGGATTGGCGCTGACGAACTCAAGCAGCACCGTCTCCCCCGCACGTTCGTTGCTGGCCCCGTAGCGCTGGTCTTCCTGTTCGATGCGAACGAGCATATCGTGGAGCCAGGAGGGGTTCAGGTAGAAGTTGAGGAAGCCGGGACCTGCTACCTCTGCACGTTCAATCAGACCACTGTCAGCAGGCAGATGTTTGAGGATGCGTGTGGCGATCTCCCGACTGTCAGGGATGCCTGTTGCTTTCTTCAACGTGAGTGCGATGTTGCTCGAGTAGTCGCCATGCTGCTTGTTTCTAGGGGTTTCCAGTGACACCTGTACCTCGGTGTCGTCGAGGGGGAGGTCGCCTGCGTCACGTGCCGCCAGAACAGCCTTTCGAACGAGGGCAGCCAGTTGCTCTGTGATCACGACAGAAAGCTCCTTACGAACGGTATCAATTCCAGCGCCCAGAAGGTCAGTAGCATCCCCGCGAGCGTTTGCACCAGCCCCATGTTCCACAGCCGTCTCCAGAGGCGCGGGCGGGCAGGGGGGCTATGCAGATACTTCCAGACCAGTTCCTCTCCGGCGGCGATGCCACTGGCCAGTTCTCGCGGTGTCGCAGGGCGGGTGGTGAACCACTCCTGAAGGAATGCGCCGAAGGGCCTCCAGAAGCAGGCGGCGCCAAGGGCCGCAAACAGGGCAGGGATCTCGCGCAACATCGGTACATAGGCGAAGACCTGCCAGAACAATGAGAACAGGATGCCTGCTGCCATCAGGTTCGTGCCGCAACGCGGGTGCGGACGTGGCATCCGGCTCACGATTTCCGGGACCAGGCGCTCGCCACGCTCCAGCGCATGAACGGTCTGGTGCTCTGCGGCATGGTATCCGGCGAGGCGTGTGGCGCGCAAGAGTGAGAGGAAAATGACCAGTGCAATGCCTGTTAATCCGAGCGTTGCGAGTGGATTCAGGCTGCTGAAGCCGGGCGCCACAATATCAAAGCGCGGATGGGCGTGCGCTGGTAACCATCCCAGAGCGCGACTGGCCTGGAGACCTCCCTCGACGAGAGCCAGTGTCAGGACCATGAGCAGAGCGATAGCGCTTCCTGTGGCTACCAGCGCGAAGTTCCCTACCCCTGCCTGATGGGTGCCGTCGGTCAGGTAGACACCGAACGGTGTGGCCATACCACCGATGCGTGGGGGCACAGGTCTGGGCAGGTCGGGTACCAGCAGGTCCGTTGCCAGCACGACCCCCAGGTAGTAACCGTCGGCGTCGACAACGGGTAGAAGCAGCTCTCCGGCGTCGGCGCATCGACGCTCCGCTTCCTGCGGGGATGTCTCTGGCGACAGGGTCATCGGCGCCTTCCGTACAAAAGGGGCAACAGGGGAACGAAGCCGCGTCTCGCGTTCGGATGGCGATGCCGTTGTCGCGAGCGACTGCATCACGTCCTGAACGCGCACGATGCCCTGCAGGCGGCCTTGATGCACGACCGGCAGTGTAGCAACCGGCAGAAAGCGGATCGCTTGCAGATAACGCTCCAGACTGTCTTCAGGTGCGACCTGTGGCACAGGCCGCATGACGGCGCGCAGGGAGGGCGCGGGGCTGTTGGGAGCAATGGTCATGAAATTCTGATACCCGAATGCCTCGAACAAAGGCCGGTTTGACATCAGGCCGCGAAGCCGTGCAGATGCACCCGGGACCTTATGCAGAATTATACAGCAGGAAGGGCAGATTTGCAATCTCTGCCGGGCTACCGGCCTGGTGAAAAGAGCGGAACAATCTGCGGGCATCAGAGGTCTAACATATCGGGTTGGTAGCTCCGGGATCCCGACCCCTGATGGTCGGGCTGTACTGCCGTTGAGCCCGCAATACACCGCGCAAGGATGAGCCATGCACAGTATCCACGCCCTGCTTGAAGTCGCGATGCAAGGTAAAGCATCCGATCTGGTGTTGAAAGCAGGCGCGCCTCCGATCTTCCGGGTAGATGGGCGGATGCATGTGAGTGATCTGCCCCCTCTCAGTGTGACTGAAACGCGTGAACTGGCCTACGAGATCCTGTTCAGTGCTGGCAGGGATACGCTGCTGCTGGAAGAAGATAAAGAAATCTCTCTGAACGACAGTCCGGATGATCTGATGGAGGAGCTGTACCGTCTGCGCGAGCTGGATCTGGTGTTCACCATCCCCGGTATTGCCCGTGTACGCGCCAACCTGTTTCTGCAGCGCGGATGTGTGGGGGCTGCATTACGGATTATCCCGCTGTACCCGCTCACTGTGGAGGAGCTCGGATTACCGCCGATATTGAAGCGTATAGCGCTCGAGCCACAGGGATTGATCATCATTACCGGGCCTACGGGCAGTGGCAAAACCACTACCATGGCAGCCCTGATAGAGGAGATCAATCGGAGCAAGTGCGCGCATGTCTTCACGATCGAAGATCCGGTCGAATATGTGTTCAGCGACAGGAAGAGTGTGATCCATCAACGTGAGATTGGCAGAGATACTGCGAGTTTTCAGGCAGCGCTACGCAGCGTGATGCGTCAAACGCCCGACGTGATCGCAATCGGTGAACTACGGGACGCGGAGACCATGGAGGTTGCGATGGTAGCTGCCGAGATCGGGCATCTGGTCATCACCACGTTGCACACCACATCTGCAGCCACAACCATTGACCGTATCGTCAACAGTTTTCCCCAGCACCTCAAGCAGCAGACCTGCCAGCAGCTGGCGTCCTCGTTGCTCTGTGTCACGTCGCAACGGCTGGTACGCCGGGCACGTGGAGGTGGACGCGTTCCCGCAGTGGAAATCATGACCAATTCCCCGCGCGTACGTAAAGCACTGGAAGAAGGTGACACGACCTCGCTCTATGCCTGCATCCGTGAGGGAAGCCACTTCGGGATGAACACCATGAATCAGGCACTGGAGCGGATGGTGCACAGCCAGATCATTTCCGTGGAAGAGGCCCTGCAAACAACCAGCAACCCCACAGAGCTCAAGCAAATGTTGCGGCAACAGTAGCGGATCCCGCATGACTGACAGGTACAATTGGAGCTACGGGTGGCTCCGGCCAATAATCTGCTTGATGATCCGAGTTACCAGAGGCCTGTTGGGAAGGAGATGAAGCTACCGTGCAACCCCCACGCAACCACCTGCACCTGTTGCATCCGGATAACACGCTGCTCGTCGTGATCGACATGCAGGAGCCGTTCCTGGGTGCGATCTTCGAGCGTGAGCGCCTGATCAAGAACGTCACCACGCTCATGCGCGGTATGAACGTGTTGCGCATTCCTGTGGTCACCACCACGCAGTACGCGAAGAGGATGGGAGGTGTTATCCCGGAGATACGGCAGTGCTTGCCTCCCCTGGTAACGCCGTTCGACAAGATGTCCTTCAGCTGTATGGCCAGCCCGGCGTTCGCCTCAGAGATACAACGATCCGGGCGCAAGCAGATCGTTCTGTGCGGTGTAGAGTCGCACATCTGCGTCAGTCAGACTGCTCACGATCTGATTGCAGCCGGGTTCCAGGTGCACCTTGCTGTGGACGCGATTTCCTCTCGAACCGAGGTCAACTACCGGGTTGGTGTCGATAAAATGCGACAGGGGGGAGTGATTCTGGGCACCGTGGAGAGTGTGCTCTACGAACTGCTGTACGAGGCAGGAACACCGGAGTTTCGTGAGGTGCTTTCTCTGGTGAAATAATTCGGAACCCCGTTTCCTGCCTGCTGCCATGTGCCCTCCCACTCACAGCTACGGGAGGGCACATGCAGTCAGAGCTTTCAATCCTGCGTTACGGAGCTGAGATGCAATAGAGGTACTGCCGGCCTCGCAGGATCAGATCTTTGCCGACCAGTGCCGGTGAGGCATCGAAACCGTCTTCCAGACGGTTGACTGCAAGCTTCTCGAGCCTGTCGCTCCGTTTGAGAACGACAGTCACCCCGTTACGACCCACCAGATAGACGCGATTGGCCGCGCCAACCGGAGAAGCATACACTCCCTGCAACTCCTCGATCCGCTCGGCATTCAGGATCGGCTTGCCGGTGCTGGCATCGAAGCAGGAGAGGATCCCATTGTTGTTGGCAAAGAAGTACAACCGGTCGCCATACAGCAGAGGGGAGGGCACGTAGGGAGTGCTGCGGTTGTGGCTCCAGAGAATCGCGTCAGTACCGGTAAGGTCCCCCTGTTTGCCAAGCCGTATGGCCAGGAGAGCGTTCCCCCGGAACCCGCTGGTCGCGTAGACAACGCCATTAGCATGTACCGGGCTCGGGATCGTGTTGGCGGTCATTCCGGAGCACTCCCAGAGCAGCTTGCCTGTCTGCAGGTCATAACTACGTATGCGATTGGTAGCGGACGTAATGACCTGTGGAACGCCGTTGTGTGACACGATCAGAGGAGTGGACCATGACGTCGGTTCCTCGCGTGGCTGTCGCCACTTCTCCCTGCCAGTCTCTTTGTCCAGAGCCACAATGAAGTCTTCCCCTTCGTGATCCCAGTTGACCACGATGGTGTTTCCGTACAGGGCCGGAGAACCTCCCTCGCCAAAGCCCATCCGGGTGCGCATCTTCCCGAAGTCTTTCGACCATCGAAGGTTGCCTTTGAAGTCGAGGCAGTGCAATCCCCGCGATCCAAAGTAGGCGTACACGTACTTTCCGTCAGTAACTGGCGAGTGCGAAGCGTAACCGTGGTCCGGATGATGCCCTTCATGCGGGACCTCCTCTCGAACCACTTTCTGCCAGAGCGTCTTGCCTGTGTTGCGATCGATGCAGAGCACGAGGAACCGGTATGGTTCTGAGGGTTGCAGGCTGCGCTGACCGCCGAAGCCACCACGTCGTCCGCCCGGCACCTGGTACGATGCGGCTTGTGGGCCAGAAGAGAGCGCTGTATCGTTGCGCACGGCCGATGGCACCGCGGTCTGTATGAAGATGAAGTTATCCCAGACAATGGGTGTGGAGGTGCCGTTGCCGGGTAGTTTTGCCTTCCAGCGGACATTTCTGGTCTCACTCCACTCGACAGGGGGATTGGCGGTGAGGGAAACCCCGCTGGCAAGTGGACCGCGCCACTGTGGCCAGTTCGCTGCCATCCGGTCGGACCCGGGTTGCAACGCGCTGCAGGCAATGGCACTGGCTATGACGGTAATGGCCGCCGGGGCCAGACGGACAGGTATGCCGGACATAGGGTGAGAGCCTCCTCTCCTGTTCGCGACGAGCGCCGGGTTCTTCATCAGAGACCCTGACAATATAGACGGCAGGCCGGGACGCTGGCAACAAACCCGCTGCTCCCGACAGTGAGGCCGTGCGCTACTCCGGTGGGAAAGAATCAGTGGAGATACTGGCAGTTTCCTGGCTTGCAGGGAATGTTGCCGGAGGCACAGGACGCACGCTCGGGGAAGTGCGGCGACGTTTGCGGCGTCTCCGGGGCCTGTCTGCTTCGGTGGTGCTCACCGGGATGAGGGCGGAGCTTGCTCGATCCAGAAATGCCTGCAGCTCCGGATCAACTACCGGGGCAGGTTCTCCGAACACAACCAGCGCGTGCGGCACAGGCCGGGAGGGGATATGCGGGGTGGTGTGCCCGGTCACGATTACCTTGTCGGTGTACACTAACGAGGTCGAGAATCCGGAGTCAAGCAGGACCGCTTCGCGCACGCCTGCCTCTGCGGCTGCCTCAGCCATGCGTGTGGTGGTAACGACTTCCAGAGTGGCGCCAAGCACGAGCTCGCCATCCATAGAAATCCCGAAGAAGGCGCGTCGGCGCGGGTCGTTGAAGTCGCGTGCTGCGTAGGTCTGGATTTCCTCGCGAGAGCGAGCTGTCCCGTTGTGCACAATCCATGCGCCCGCAAGAAAGAGATCCGTGAAGTCTGGCATGAACGCACGGATCATGTCCGGTGCATTCATGTATCCGGGTTGAAAGGGAACGATCGCCACGCGCCCGGGTCCGAGAATGACCAGTGGACGATTGACCAGCAGTGAGGCCCGGTAAGCATCCGTTTCCGGGATGAACTCCCCGTCCGGTTGTGTCTGGCTGGGGCCGATCAGCACATTGCTGGTGCCGCGCAATCGCGCGTCGGCAAAGAACGTACCGTTGATCCCGGCTACGCCTCCAGCTTCTTTAACAAAGAGCCCGACGCTCTGGCGCGTGGCGACACGGCGGGTAGAGAGCCGGCCTCCGCGTACCAGCCCGAGGCGGACGCCGGCATACTCCTGTACCTCCAGTCGGACCGGTGTCTGCACAATGTTGGCCTCAAACACAGCGGCGGGCGCGCCCTGCACAGCGCGTTCCCGATCCTGCCATGCTTTGCGGTAGCGCGTGTGGATGTAGCGGTTGATTGCGAGGATATTGGGAGACTCTTCCGCCTGACCGTTCGCTATGGTAAACGCCATCTTGTAGCCGACGTCGCGCGCGATCTGCTGTGTGATGGCGTCGTTATGACCGTTGGGATAGGCGAAGAAAGGCACCTCGTGTCCAAGCTGTTCTTCCAGAATCTGCTTGGATCGGGCGAGCTCTTCTACCTGTCGTTCCGGGGGCAGCATGCGGATGTCATCCGGGTGGGAAAGCGTATGCGAGCCAAAAGTAACCAGCCCCTCGGCATCCAGCGCCTTGATAGTCTTCCAATCCATCTTGGGGTGATCACTGGCCCTGTCCCCAACGTAATTGGTATGTACAAACACAGCAGCCGGGTAGTTATACTTTTTCAGCAAGGGGTATGCATGGTCATAGAAGCCCTGGTAGTTGTCATCGAATGTGAGGACTATGGCCCTCTCGGGCACGCTGTCGCCTCGTGTGAGGTGTCGGTAGAGTTGCTCCAGTGAGATGGGCTCGGCGCCCTGCTCCCGG
>JANWZQ010000114.1 GCA_025054835.1 Chthonomonadaceae bacterium | reverse complement strand
AGGGTGCGCCGGTCGGCTTCCGGGGCCGGGCCCAGGCCTTTTGCTTCCAGACGGGCCAGAAAGAACGCGTCGATCGGTGAGCGCACCCAGCTGCGGTTCCGCACACGGGGCACCGCAGGACGCCGCACCGGCCGGAAAGCCCACCAGTCCACACCGGGCGTCGCCCGCACCCCGGGATCCACGCGCCCCGTAGAACGCGCCCCATTGCCCACCACCTGCCTGCTACCGCCCCCACGCGTCCCGGCACCGACCGGCGCCATAGAGCAGACAGAGCAGAGGCAGCAGATGATGCAGGTCAGGACACACCGGAGCGCAGGAAACTGCCTCGATCGCCTACGCAAGGATCCCCCGAACCACATGGCCGTACACATCCGTCAAACGATAATCGCGCCCACCGTAGCGATACGTCAGACGCGTGTGATCAATACCCATCAGATGCAGAATGGTGGCATGCAGATCATGCACGTGCACCCGGTCCTGCACCGCATGCCACCCGTACTCATCCGTCGCGCCGTACACAGTCCCGGGCTTCACACCACCGCCAGCAAGCCACATCGTGAAACCAAACGGATGATGCTCCCGCCCATCGCTGTTCTCCGCGGTCGGGCTGCGCCCGAACTCACCTCCCCAGAGCACCAGCGTGTCCGCCAGCAACCCCCGCCCCTTCAAATCCTTCAGCAAACCGGCAATCGGCTTATCCGTAGCCGCACAGTTGTTGCGCAACTCCGAGCGCAGACTGTTGTGCTGATCCCACAGCTGACAGCTGGTGCGCTTGCTCGTCACCGTATGATAAACCTGCACCATCCGCACGCCCCGCTCCACCAGACGACGAGCCATCAAACACTGCCGACCAAAAATCTCCGTGACCGGGTCGTCCAGACCATACAGCTTCTTCGTCTCCGGCGACTCACGCTCCACATCGAACGCCTCCGGAGCCTCCACCTGCATCCGGAACGCCAGCTCAAACGACGCGATCCGCGCGCTCAACCGCGAGTCATCCTCCCGACCCTGCAGATGCCGCGCATTCACCCGATGCAACAGGTCCAGCATCGCCCGCTGACGCTGCAGAGAAGCAGGAGATCGCTCCAGATGCGCGATCGGCTGCCGCAGGTCAGACACCAGCGTCCCCTGATACGCTGCCGGCAGGAAGCTCGCACTCCACAGAGGCGCGCCCTGCGCCGGTTGCGCCGGACTGATCACCACAAAACCGGGCAGGTTCTGATTCTCCGTGCCCAGCCCGTACGTCAGCCACGAACCCAGGCTCGGACGCGAAAAAGCCTGCTCCCCCGTGTTCATCTGCAGGCAGGCCCCGTTGTGATTGATGTTATCCGCCACCATGGAACGGATCACGCACAGATCGTCCACGCAGGTCGCCAGATGCGGCAACAGCTCGCTCACCTCAATCCCCGACTGTCCGTACTTCCGGAAGGCAAACGGCGAACCCAGCAGGTTCCCCGTACGGGTCCGCTCCAGCCGGGGCTTCGCAAACGGCAACGGCTGCCCGCTCTCCGCGTTCAACCGCGGCTTGGGATCCAGCAGATCCACATGCGATGGCCCCCCCGACATGAACAGAAAGATCACCCGACGCGCCCGGGCAGGAAACATCGGAGGCTTCGGAGCCAGCGGGTTCGCATCCCGCCGCTCCCCCTCCGCCCCATCCGCCAGCAGAGCCGCCAGAGCCAGCATCCCGAACCCGTTACCGCACGCACGCAGCCACGCACGCCGCGACATCCCACCCGGCACTACAGCCAGATCCTCCCGATAACACGCCATCCTTCCCACTCCTCACAACCCGGAACCCGCACGGTCACCCCCGGGCAGGCCCAACCGCCACACCCGGATCGTGCCATCGCGCCCGCCGCTCACCAGCATCCGACCATCCGGCGCATAAGCCAGCGACTGCACCACACCCCGGTGCCCGCGCAACACCCGCACCAACCGACCCGTCCCCACATTCCACAGACGGATCACTGCATCACTCCCGCCTGCTGCCACCGTGCTCCCGTCCGGCGAAAAAGCCACCGACGACAACCAGAATCCCCCGGCCTCCAGCACACGCAAACGTCGCCCCGAACGCAGATCCCACAACCGCACCGCGTTATCATTGCCCGCACTGGCCGCCACCCGACCATCCGCCGAACACGCCACCGCCAGCACCGTCGTCCCATGCGCCGGTATCGACCAGACCGCTCGCCCCGTCCCCACATCCCACAGCGTCACCTGACCCGTCTCCACAGAACGCGTGGAAGAACCGCCCCCCGTTCCCGCAATCAGATACCTCCCATCCGGAGAAAACGCCAGACAGTTCAACTCCCCCTTCATCTGCAACGTGCGCTGCAAACGCCCCGTCCCCACATCCCACAGACTCGCCTGCGCAAAAACCTCCCGGGTGCGCACATAGTCAAACGCCCCCCCGGTAGCCAGAGTGCGACCGTCCGGAGAAAACACCACCGCGCGGATCGCGTTGCGATGCGCCGTACGTTCCCACAACCGCTGCCAGTCCGCAGTCCGCCACAACTGCACCTGCCCCTCCCCCAGTGGCTCCATAAACCCCACCGCTAGATACCGACCGTCCGGAGAAAACGCCACCGCGTTCACGTCCCCGCGGAACGTCGCCACCGTCCGGGAACTCTCTGCCCGCGGGTCCAGAACCAGCAGACCGGCCTGCGCGCCACTCAGATTGGACGGCCGCAACGTCCCCGCAACCACCGTGCCACCGTCCGGTGAAAAAGCCAGCGCACCCACCGCGCTCTCCAGCCCGCTGATGGTCCGCACCGCACCGGCCGGCTTCGGCAACAGCGGAAGCAGCACCGTAGCGCCCCCCAGCAGAACCGCCCCCGAAACGGCCATCAGCGAAGAAAAACGCCCGGGACCGGGGCCGCGAACCGCCGTCCGCAGGCCACACAACCCGCACAGCAACGCGCCCAGCACAAAAAAGCGAAACGTCGGCAGCAACGCCGCCGTCAGAAAAGCCCACGCCGCCAGCGCCCAGACGTTCTGCGGCGGGTCCGGCAAACTCGCCGGCACAGGAACGCTCGACGGGTACCCACCGCCCACCGACGGCACCCCCGCAACCCCACCCGACAGCTCCGCAGGCAACGCCGGCGCCCGCCGGCGCGGCACCGACACCCGGTGTCGGCCCGCCCGCACATCCTGCACCGAAGGAAACGGATCACGCCCGCCCAGCTGCTGCGCCCGCTCACACCACGGACAGCGCTCCAGATGCCGCCCGAAATAGTGCTGCGCGTTGATCTCACAAACCGTCAGATCCCCCTCCGCCTCTTCCAGAGCGGTCAACCACGTTTGCGCGTCCGGCCGCGCCGCAGGGTTCCCATGCCCATCCTCAAAACAACGCAGAAACAACTGACGCAACGTCGGATGCAACACCGGCAACGGCAACGCAGAAGGCATCGGACGATACGGCACCGACCGCGAACCATACACAAAATGCCCGGCCCGGATCCGAACCTCATACGGAGGAGGATCCCCGCGCCCCTGATAAATCCCCGCAAACGGGTGCGTCCCCTCCATCAGCAACTGAAACAGCAGCACCGCCAGACCAAACCGATCCTGCTCCGCAGTACGGTCCACCACCCCGAAATCCGCCCCCAGCAACTCCGGAGGCGTGAACTCCGGACGCCCCACCGGACACCGGTACACCACCCCGCTCTGCGGATCGCGCACCTGAAACGAATCGCAATCCACCAGCGTCACCAGTGCCGTCTCCGACGCCAGGATATTCGTCTCGTTCACATCCCCCACCACATACCCGCGCCGGTGCAGGGCACGAAACGCCGCCGCCAGATTGCGCCCCGTACGATGCAGGTACCGGTAATTGCACAGCGGACCCAGCTCCCTCCGCGCCGCCGGATTGTAAAACGTGAAAATCGGACGACGACCGGACACCCGCGGCATCAAAAAACCGACTGTCCGCCCCCCCTCCGCCGTCACCAGCAGATCCACCGGCCAGGCCAGCAACGTGTCCGCATCCTCCGGAGGATTGCGCAACATCACCCCGAGCTTGCGCGCCATCGCCTCCTCCGGATCATGATACACCTTCGCCACCAGATCCGGAGCCTGCAACACCTCATAAATGCGCGCCTCGCCCCCGGCACCCAGAGGACGATCCACACGCAACACCACAGGCCGACCATCCGAATAGCGCACAAGACGGTTCATGGCCCCATTATATCACAGCAGAACATACAGCACCCCGCACCCGACACCCCCGCAGAACCGGGCAGGAACCTCCGCAACCCCCTGCGAAATGAGTCCTGAGCCCGACATCGAATCGCCCGGCAATCCTGCCGATAATTCCTTTACGTCTCCCGCACGACGGAAAGTTAGTCACACCATCTCAGGACGCACGCCATGATCTGGAAATACCGCACAGCAACCACACTCTGCCTCCTCCTGCTTGGCGCCACGCGCGCCCTCTCACAGGAAACCCCGATCCCACCGCCACCGGGCATCGAACCCGCCATACCCCCGGCATACCCCCTGCCGGACGGACACATCGTGCTCACACAGCGCCACAGCACCGTCTTCGTCACCCCCCGCGAATATGTCCTGCTCAGACCACCCCACCTCCCCTACCGCCCGGACTTCGTCGTCCGAACCCTCTACCTGCTGGACGGAGACCGCCTGATCGAACAACGCCACCTCGACCCGGGAGAACCCTTCGGACTCTTCCTCGTGAAGGCCCCCGAATACGGCCAGACCCTCCGACGCATGCGCGTGATCGCCCTGAACGACTTCAGCGAACCAGTGGAACTCATGGCCTGCCAGATCCGCTCCTTCCCCGCAGGCCCCGAACTGCGCGCCACCGCAGAACCGCACAACGAACAGCTCCTGCTCCGCGTCGAACGGCGCAACGAACTGCGCGACATCTACCTGTTCGTCAACCAGCACTGCATCGGCCGCTGGAGCCCCGCCACCCGCGAGGTCCGCATCGACCTGCGCGCGCTGCCCCCGGGCACCCACCACATCGCCCTGATGGCCACACAGGAAACCGGCATGCTCCTGCCCCTCTTCTCCCGCACCGTCTCCATCCAGCCCCGCTACGAAATCCACGTGCTCGAACCCCCGGGCGAAGTGCGCATCCCGGAAGACGCACCGGACCGCACACTCGCCGTCGCCATACGACGCACCGGCAACACCGGGATCACACGCACCCTCGTCTACATCGCAGGACAGTTCATCGCAGAAAGCGACCGCCCCGAGTTCCTCATGGAACTCCCCCTCCGCGACGTGCCCACCGGAAACGTCACCATCGAAGCCCTCGGAATGGCCGCCGACCGCTCCCTCTACCCGCCAGAAACGCACACCCTGGCCATCCGTAACCTGCCCTGGGAAGAACGCATGCGCAACCGCCCCGAATGGGAACAACTCGCCACCCTCAACGCACAGATCCAGACCTGCGAGGCAGAAGCCATCTACTGGTACCACCGGGCCCTGCGCAACCCCGCCTTCCGCGCCGCCAACAACCCGGACATCGTGCAACCCCTCCGCGCCTTCCGAACCAGCATCCAGTTCCCCTACCTGGAACGCCTGCAAGCACCCGGCCTCTCCAGAGAATTCTGCGCCCGGGCCAGCAGAGCCGTCCTCCAGATGGCACAGGCCCGCCTCGCCACCGGACGCATCTACCGCGCACTCCGTATGTGGGAAAAAGCGCGCACCGCCTTCCGCCGTGCACTCCGCGAAGCAGGCGAGGATACCCCCACCGGCCTCGATGCCCGGGAAGAACTGCAGGCGCTGGATCTGGCCCTGAAACGCCGACACTGACCCCCGCCACTGCAGCAGAAGTGTCCGCCATGCGCCCCCGCATCCCCATCCCGAATCTGCTCCAGCGCACACCCCGTAGAAAGGAACACCCGCCATGCAAACACAACTCGGTCAGGAAACACTCCGCACCGGAGAAACCCTGCACATCCTTCGCGTCGAACCCCCGGACCCCCTCCAGCAGCAGATCCGTCCGTTCCTCGCGCACAAGCCCCCCCACTACCGGGCACACATCGACGCAGCCCTCTCCGAACAGTGCGACCTGCTGGAAACCCGGTTCTACCTCGCCCTGATCCACGACCGGATCGTCGGCAACATCATGACCACCGAGCAGCAGGGCGTCGGCATCCTCGGACACGTCCACACCCACCCCGAACACCGCCGCAAAGGCATCTGCTCAACCCTCATGCACTACCAGATGAACGACTTCCGCCGCCGCTCCGGACGCATCCTCCTGCTCGGCACAGGCTACCAGAGCCCCGCCTACCACATCTACCAGCGCTTCGGCTTCCGCGACTGGAAAACAGGCCGCCCCGGACTGATGCGCTACGATGCCCCCGAAGACCCCGACTTCGAAACCCGCTTCTTCGCCCCCGCGCCCGGCACCGTGGAACCCGCACAGTGGCGACACTGGCCCCTGGTCGCCCTGCTCGCCGCTGTCCCCTGCCACCTCCCCCTGCGCAGCATCACACTCAACCTGTGGGGCACAGACCTGCTGGAAGGCCCCTACTGCGAATTCATGCACTGCTACGCCACCGCCCCGAACGCCAGTGCCCGCGTGCTCGTGTCCGCCACAGGAGCCGTCGTCGCCATGGCCACCTGCGTCCCCGACACACGCTGGCATGGCCCGGTCCACCGGCTCGACCTCTTCTACCACCCGCAGTGGGGCACAGAGGCCCTCCTCCCCCTCTTGCAAGCACTCCCCCTCCCGGAACGCACACAGTGCTACGCAGACCCCCACGATGCCGTCAAAATCCACGCGCTCCAGCAAACCGGGTGGCACCTCGAAGCCGTACTCCCCCGGCAGTACTGCATCGAAGGCCGCTGGCACGCAGTGCACGTCTTCGGCAAAGAACGCGTCACACCCCCGGCAGGCACATCGTTGTAAATCCCATACACAGCGCAACACACAGGCAGGAAACACAGAAATTGCAAGCCAATAAGTAACGTATCACTCACGCTCGCTCCCCGATCAGGGAGAGTGCCATATCACAGAAGGAGCAAGTGCACATGAGCAGGGAATCCGCAAGCAACCTGGTCTGCTTCCTGCTGGGCGCAGCAGTCGGCGCAGGCGTAGCGCTGCTGTACGCCCCACAGGAAGGATCCAAAACCCGGCGCGCCCTGAGCGAAAAGGCCTCGGAGGTCAAAGAAAAAGCGCAGGAACTGAGCCACACCGCGCGCGAGCGCCTGGACGGGCTCTCCGCAAAAGCGCAGGAGTTCCTGCATCGGGAACACCCTGCCCCCGTCGAGCCCGCTGATGCCGCCGAGAACGCCCACGCCTGACCCTCTCCCCTCTGGACAGGGCAGGCCGTTCCAGCACACGGCCTGCCCTGTGACGCGTCTCCTGAATCAACCGCTCACGCATCCGCTGTGCATCCGTGCACTCCACCCGGGTAAAGAAAACGCTCCAGAGAGACAGAATAATCACCGGCAGAAAGGGGCAACGCGTATTTTTCCATCCCGATGCTCGCGCCGCGCCTTGCATCAGGGCGCCCATCCCACCGGAGACCGGGAAACATTTTTCCGTCCCGACCGTCTATAAACTCGGGCAGCAACACAACGCCACAGAGCCCGGCTCTGAACAGAAGCCAGAAAAACGCATTGCAATTTGACATACTTGACATCGACTTCTGTTATCGTGTAACGTTAGAAGACTGCGCCCTCTCCTTCTGCTGGCACCCTGCGGCGCATCATGCGATCTCAACACCTGATCACACGGCAACGTTGCCGGCAGAGCTGCTGCCACACAACACGCCGCACCGACAGGAGAAACCGGGGAGCAGATTTCCGTGCAACAGATCTCATCGTGTCATAACACTGCGTGCACGCTCCGCATGCCGATCCTTCCCGCAACAGGAGCGCGCCCCCCTTCCCTGAGATCGCCTGCCCGGATCAAGGAACCGGAGGGAAGGCATGTCACAGAGTGATCGCACGTTGAACGGGGCGCCATCCACCACCCGCTTCTTCACCACTCTGCTGGCCAGCGGATGGGGATTCGCTGCTGCGTACGCCCTCTTTCACGCGCTTCTCATCTCTCATGACCTCCGGCTCTTCACCGCCTCCCTGGTGCCCCTGATGGCCGTCTGGGCCACCCTGGAGCGCAAACGCTGGGGACGTCTGGCCCTGCTCGGGATGAGCGCCACCGCGCTGGGCCTCTTTGTTGCCCTGCTCGGCTCCGTCGCACAGGTGTTCACCCGGCTCAAGCCCGAAGAACAGACCGCCGAACGCTTCTCCGTGCTGGTTCTCGCCTACTTCGATCAGCGCGCCGAAATCGCCCTGACCTTGCTGGCTCTGGCACTGATGACCGGGTTCTGGATGCGCCGTCCCACCGTCGTCGCTGAGTTCGAACGCGGCAAAAAGGCCACCCTCGCCGCCGGACAGCGCGCCATCGCGCTCTGCCTCGTCGCATTCTGGGGCGTCTCCCTCCTGCTCGCCCCCGCCTCACGCCCCGTAGAAAAACCAAAAACGCCCCGGCGCATCACGACACCATCCCGGCCGAAACCAGCACAACCCCGCAGGCCCGCCCCCACGAAGCTCGCCCCACGCTCATAGTCCCGTCCCACCACAGGGCCCGGCATCCGCGCCCGGCTCACGGCAACGCGCGTCTCATCTCCGGGATCCGCCCCTGAAGGTACTCCCGAGCTGTAGCAGGCGCCCCACCCGCGCGGCGCAGGCCGTCAACAACGGGCGCGCATCCCGCATTGCCGCCTCCACCGAACACGGCCCGCGCACAATGCTCAGCGCCGCAGTCAGCCCGGCCGCATGCAGCGCGCTCTCCGCCGTCTCCGTCACCGCGCCCACCAGCGCGATCACGGGCACCCCCACAGTGCGCGCGCGTTGCAGCACCCCGGAGAGCAACTTTCCCCGCACCGTCTGTTCATCCAGACGCCCTTCCCCGGTAAGCACCAGATCACACCCGCGCAGGCGCGCATCGAAGCCCGTTACCTCCAGCGCGATCTCGGTGCCCGGGCGCAGCTCCGCGTGGCAGAACGCCATCAACCCCGCCCCCAGCCCACCCGCCGCACCCGCACCCGGCACATCGGCCACACGCACCCCCACCTGCTGCTCCAGCACACGCGCATAGTGCGCCAGAGCCGCATCCAGCTCCCGGACCATCTCCGGAGTGGCCCCCTTTTGCGGCCCGTACACCGCCGAGGCGCCCTCCGGCCCGCAGAGGGGGTTATCCACATCACAGGCCACCACCACGCGCACATCCCCGGGCAGATCCCACCCGCTCAGATCCACGCGCTCTAGTCGGGCCAGAGCCCCGCCCCCGGGTGGCAACGCAGTGCCCGCCGCGTCCAGAAAGCGCGCCCCCAGCGCCCGCGCCATCCCGGCGCCCCCATCGTTGGTCGCGCTGCCTCCAATCCCCACCAGCAGAGAGCGACATCCGGCCCGCACCGCCGCACGCATCAGCTCCCCGGTTCCGTACGTGCAGGCGCGCAGAGGATCTCGCTCCTCCGGACGCAACAGGCGCAATCCGGAGGCCTCCGCCATCTCGATCACGGCCGTGTCCCCACGCGCCCCTCCCAGTCGCCCCCACCGTGCAGTCACCGGCCGGCCCAGCGGGTCCCGCACGGTCTCCGTATACACCGTGCCCCCTGTGGCTGCCACCAGCGTCTCCAGAGTGCCATCGCCTCCGTCCGCCAGAGGGAGCAACACCGTCTCCAGCATCCCCGCATCAACCGCCTCCGTCATCCCCTGACGCAACCCCGCATCGATCGCCTGTGCCGCCTGCAGAGCTGTCAGACTGCCCTTGAACGCGTTGGGACAGATCAGCACACGCAATGGTCGCTCACGCATTCCTGCCTCCGGTATCGTTTTCTCCGGGCCGCCACACGGCGCAACGCCCGATATAGAGGAAAAAAAACGCTTCTCCCGTATTATAGAAGCGCATCACGGGTGCGACACGCACAAACGCCTGCGCTACACAGGACATGGGCCTGCATCGCGCAATACGCCTGACTTCAGGTAGCGTCGCTGCGCCCTGGCGACAGATCACGCATCCTGCGTTGTGCACTATGCATGACTTCTGTACATTATCGACCAGAAACGCGCTTTCCGATGCCCGGTGCATGGTGCCCTGCGGGCTCACGTCCCCGCAGAAAGCTCCGGAACCGTTTCCGGAACCGTTTCACGTGAAACGGGTTGCGGACCTGCTAGGGAGTAGCGTCACCGCACGATGGCTCAACGGCGCTCCCTTCGTTCCTGCCACCGTTTCACGTGAAACGGTTGCGTCCATTCCCGAGCATCCCCGACTGCGCTGCAGGGCACACCGGCAACGTACAGGGGCACCGCTTCACGTGAAACGGATGCGCCTGTTCCAATCCTGGATTTCTCCGACATAGACCCCCGTTTCACGTGAAACGGATCGGGTTCTTCCGACCTCGGAGTTTTCCGGGATAGGTCGATGTTTCACGTGAAACGGATGCGGCATTTCCGAAACAGGAATTTTCCGTGATAGGGCCGCGTTTCACGTGAAACGGGTGGGATCCGGCCCGTGCAGGGCTCCCGATGG
>JANWZQ010000148.1 GCA_025054835.1 Chthonomonadaceae bacterium | reverse complement strand
CCGAAGATGGCGGAGGGTTACTACGAGCTGGGTCGGCTCTATGAGCGCGCCGGGAATTATCGGGCGGCCATTCCACGTTACCGGAAGTCGGTGGAGCTGGACCCTTCCAACGATAAGCCGCTGTACCATCTGGGCCGCTGTCTGGTGCAGGTTGGCGAGAGGGCAGAGGGCCAGAAGCTGATGAAGGCTTCGCAGGAGTTGCGTGCTGCGCGCTTCGAGGTTGATAATCTGGAGAACCGCCTGCGCAACGATCCGAACAACCGTCAGTTACACCTGCGCCTCGGGCGGGTGTATCGGCGATACGGGAATTTTGAGGGTGCGCTCCAGCAGTATGACCTTTATCAGCGACTGGGTCCGCGCGATCCGGCGATCGATAAAGAGGCGGTTGCTTATATCAAGGAATTGCAGAAGCAGGGCCTGCTACCGCGGTAGGCTCCTCCGCGTAGAAGAAATGAGCCGACGTTATTTCAGGAGCCCGTGCTGGAATATGAACGTTCGCCTGTTGTTCGGGGGCCTGCTCTGCGCGCTGATGGCGCTGCCGGGTGTTTCCGGGTGTCGCCCGACCCCTGCCTCGGTTCCGCCGCCTGCTGTTCCGGTGGCGCAGAGCGCCGGCCGGTCATCCGGGTGGTTTGAGGACATTGCCCGTCCCGCGGGGATCGATTTTGCACTGGGGCACGGGGGCAAAACTCCGCTGGTGGTGCTGGAGGTGATGGCAGCCGGTGTGGCCATTGCGGATTTCGACGGGGACGGGTGGATGGATCTGTTCCTTGTCGGGCAGGAGGGTACCGGCAACACGGGGCGCTGCGCGCTTTACCGCAATCTGGGCAACGAGCGATTTCAGGATGTGACCGCGGGCAGCGGGCTGGAGGCGCCGGGCTACTATATGGGCTGCGCCGTGGGGGATCTGGATAATGACGGCCGGCCCGATCTGCTGGTGACGGGCTACGGTGTGAACCGGTTGTATCGCAATCGAGGGAATTTCCGGTTCGTGGATGTGACCCGGCAGTCCGGTCTGGAGTCGCCCTCGCCCACATCGTGGCATACCAGTGCCAGCTTTGCGGATATCGATAACGATGGCCGGCTGGATGTTTACATCGGTCGCTACGTGATTTTCCACGATAAAACGGTGCAGCTGTGCGATTACGGCAAGCTGCAGGCCTCCTGTGGTCCGCTCTTCTACGATCCTCAGATTGGCAGTCTCTATCGCAACCTCGGTGGTTTCCGTTTCAAGGATGTGACCCGGCAGATGGGCGTGGATCAGGCGAAAGGGAAGTGCCTTGGCGTGGCTTTCGCTGACGTGAATGGCGACGGGTGGTCTGATTTCTATCTGGCCAACGATGAGATGCCGGGCGACCTGTTTATCAATGAGAAGGGGCGCACGTTCCGTGAGGAGGCGGTGATGACGGGGGTCGCGCTCTCGGCTGCGGGGCAGGTGCAGGGGGCGATGGGAATTGACTGGGGGGATTACAACCGGGATGGTTTGCTGGACCTGATTGTGACCACGTTTCACTTTGAGCCTACCAGTCTGTACGCGGCAACGCGCGACGGGGTGTTTCAGAATCGGAATGTGGAAGCGGGTCTGGATCAGCCCTCGCGTCCTTATGTCGGTTTCGGTGTCAAGTGGGTGGATCTGGATAATGACGGGTGGCTCGATCTGCCTGTGGCCAACGGGCACATTCACGACAATCAGGAGTTGATCGATAAGTTTTCGGCCTACCGTCAGCCGATCCAGCTGTTTATGAACCAGCAGGGGCGGACTTTTGTGGAGCGGACCGCGGAGGCCGGTCCCGGTTTCAGTACGCCGGCAGTCGGGCGCGGGCTGGCGGTTGGCGATCTGAACAACGATGGCCTGCAGGATCTGGTAGTCTGCGATCTGGAGGGCCCGGTGCGTGTGTTGATCAATCGCATGACCGGGACCGGCAACTGGGTGCGTGTGAAGCTGGAGGGCACGCGCAGCAATCGGATGGGGATTGGCGCGCAGGTCCGTGTGGTCGCTGGTGGTCGGACCTATCTGGCGGAGGCGCGGACGGACGGGAGTTATCTCTCTTCTAACGATCCGCGTGTGCATATTGGCCTGGGGAAGGCTCGACCGGAGCGGCTGGAGGTACGCTGGCCGAGTGGTCGAAAGACGGTGCTCTCCCGTCCGCCTGTCAACCGGGAGCTGACGATTCGTGAGCCATGAGAGAGGATATGGAGCAGTTTTCAATGCCATCCCGGCCCTGGTTGCGCCCGTTGTTGATCGTGGCAGCGATTGTCGGGATCATCTTCGGTCTGGCGCGTATCAATCAGGCCATGCGGCTCAATCATCTGGCCAGTGCACCCACGGAGGTGTTGCATCAGGAGTTGCAGAGTCGGCCGGATGACGTGGATCTGCTGTATCATCTGGCGTACAAGCATCTCAAGAGCGGGGAGAACGAGGAAGCTTTTCAGTTGATGCAGCGGCTGGTGCGGTTGCAGCCGCAGTCGGTCAATGCGTGGTACGGGCTGGCGCGCTGTGCGGCCCCGGCGGGGCATGCGCTGGAGACGGTGGAGGCATATCGCCGGGTGCTGGCGCTGGATCCGAAGAATAAACGGGCACGGCTGGCGCTGGGGCAGGTGTACGCGCAGGCCGGACTTTACACGGACGCTGTGCGCGAGTACGATCTGGCCCGGGACACGATGCTGGCGGCCAGTTACGGCGATACGTTTCCGCGTTGCCTCCTGCGCCGGGGGCGCTTGCAGGAGGCGTGGGATCTGGCGCAGCTCTCTGTGGCGATGAACCTCAAGCAGGAGGATATCTTTCTGGTGATTGAGGAGCTGGGGCATCGCTTGAAGCGGGAGGCGGAGGCGGAGGCGCTGTTGCGCAAGCGACTCAACCTGACTCCACAGTATCCGGAGCCGGTGCTCCGTCATGCCATGGCGCGCCTGTTGCTGGCTCAGTCAGAGGCGCCGGAGGCGCTCCCGACCGCAGAGGTAATGCTGCGCGCGTTGATTGATCGGGAGGAAACGCCGAACGGTGAGAGCTTTTACTATCTGGGCCGCACGTTGATGGCACGGCAGCGCTGGCGAGAGGCGCAGGCGCCTCTGGAGCGGGCGGTGCAGTTGAAGCCGGGTTACCGTGAGGCGCTGGAGGCGTTGCGGGAGGTGTACACCCGGCAGGGAGATCGTGAACGCGCTGCGCGGTTGCAGGCCCGGCTGGCGCGACTGGATCGCCCGGATGCATCCCTGCAACGCCTGCGCGCGGCGGCCCGGGCGCGCCCGGAGGATCGAGAGGCACAGATCGCTCTGGTGCGCGCGCTGCAGGAGAAAGGCCTTTACGGGGAGGCTGCGGAAGTGTGTGAGACGTTTCTGGAGCGGCACTCGCAGGATGCTGCGATGGTTGCGCTTCGCGATGATTGCCGGTATCGGGCGCTGACGGCGCTATCGCGCAGGGGGCGTCTGCGCATGGAGGCGGATCCGGTGACGCCTGCCGCGACGCCGTAGGGGACACGTATGGCCACATCGGTTCTCGCTTCGCGGAAGCTACGCTGGCAGGTTCCCGCCGGTGTGCTGGGTGTTCTGATTCTGGGTGCCGGCGCAGTCTGGTGGTTCGGGCCCTGGAGCAAGGCGTGGCGTTATCAACGCATGGATCTGGTGACTCTGCGCCGGAAGGCGGACGCGGATCCGAAGGATTTTGAGGCCTGGCGTGAGATCGGTCTGCGGCTGGCGCGGCACGGGGATAAGCTGGCGGCGCTGCCGTTGACGCAGGCGTTTGCTCTGCGCCCCTCTGATCCTTATGTGGCCACGGCGCTGGGTGAGGTGTTGCTGGCGTCCGATCGCATCCCCGAGGCGTTTCAGGTGCTGAAGGCGGCGGTGGCGCATAATCCGAACTTTCCGCTGGCGCGCATGGCGCTGGGGCGGCTGTATCAGCGTCGCAGCTCTTACCTGCACGCTTCGGAGCAGTTCGAGGCGCTGGTTGCAGTGGATCGGAATTTCCCCGAGGCCTGGTTTCAGCTGGCCGTTTGCTACCTGCAGATGCAGCAATCGGCAAAAGCGAAGGCGGCGATTGAGGAGGCACTGCGGCAACGGCCAGAGGATCCTTCCTTTCTCGCCCTGAAAGGCAGTGTGGATGTGGCCGTGGGCGAGGTTCAGAATGGCATTGCGGCCACGCAACGCGCTGCCGAACTCGCCCCACGGAACCTGCGGATTCAGGTGAACTTTGCCAACATGCTGCTGGCGCACCATCGCAATCCGGAGGATCTGCAGCGGGCAGCGGCGGCCATTGCGCGTGTGGAGCAGCTGGACCCGCAGTATCCGTTGCTGCCCTATATGCGGGGCGAACTGGAGCGGTTGCGGGGGAACTGGGCGGCTGCGGCGCGTCATCTGGAGCAGGCGGTGCGCGCCACGCCCAATCAGAATGAGGTTTACTTTGCGCTCAGCCGCACCTACCGGCGATTGAACCGCGTTCGAGAGGCGGATCGTCTGCTGGAGATCTATCGGCGGCGACAGGATCTGGAACGGCGCATCGATGAGATCCGGATCGCGCTGGGTGGGCGCCCGGATGACGCGTCCCTCTATGTGAAGCTGTCAGAGCTGCAACTGCAGTTGAATGATCGCTACGGTGCCGAGGATAGCCTGAAGACGGCTCTGCAGATCCGGCCGGGGGACTCTGCGCTTCAGAGGCGCCTGCGGCAGCTACAGGGGCCCGCCAGCGCGCAGGAAGCGCAATGATGGCAGCAATGTCTTCACGGGGTCCTGCGCTTGTTGCGCTGGCAGTGCTGGGCGCGCTCCAGGGATGTGCAAGCCCATCGGCTCCCCCATCCCCCTCGCAGGCGGTTGCCAGCAGCACAGTTGCCAGCAGGACACAGGCTCCTTCGGATGGCGGTCCAATTCGCTTTGCTTCTGTGGCGGAGCGGGCGGGGATCCGGTTCGCGCTGGGCTACAACGGGAAGACACCGTTGACGATTCTGGAGACGGCTCCCGGTGGCTGCGCTTTTCTGGATTTTGATGGCGATCAGTGGCCGGATGCGTTACTGGCGGGGCCGGACCGGGTGGCGCTGTACCGCAATCGGGGCGACGGTACGTTCGAGGATGTGACCGCGCAGAGCGGACTGCGGCAGAAGGGGTTCTGGGTCGGGTGTGCTGCCGGCGATTACAACGATGATGGTTACCCGGATCTGTTTCTGACGGGCTACCGCTGCTTTGCGCTGTATCGCAATCGGGGGCGGGGGGCCCGTCCGCTGTTTGCGGAGGTGACGGCGCAGAGCGGCATCGGGGGGCTTGAGTGGAGTCAGAGTGCGGCCTTTGCGGATCTGAACGGCGACGGCCGGCTGGATCTGTTCGTCTCGCAGTACCTGCATTTTGGCCCGGACACCCAGCAGGTCTGTCAGGTTGGTCGGACGCGTTCGGCCTGTGGCCCGGAGGTCTACCGGGCGCTGTCGGGCAGGTTGTTTCTCAATGTGGATGGCGTGCGTTTCCGCGCGGTGCCATGGAGAGACACGGGCAAGACGTGGGGTGTTCTGGCATCGGATCTGTTGCAGACCGGGCGCCCGGCGCTCTATCTGGCCAATGACATGATGCCCGGGGATCTCTGGACTCTGCAGCAGGGGCAGTGGCGGAACATCGGGCCGGCCAGCGGAACCGCCTATGACGCGCAGGGACATTTGCAGGGGGGCATGGGCGTGGACTCTGGCGACTACGATAACGATGGCCGGCTGGATCTGATTGTGACGACCTACTTCGCGCAGGCCATCAGTCTCTACCACAACGATGGGGACGGTCTGTTCACAGTTACCAGCAATCTCACGGGTATCGGGCCGCCGACCATGCCCTACGTGGGTTTCGGGATCGGCTTTTATGATCTGGATAACGATGGGTGGCTGGATCTGATCCAGACTAACGGGCACGTGCGCGACAACGTGAATCAGTTTGATGCCTCGCAGGATTACGCGCAGCCGGTCCAGGTGTTCCGCAACGAGCAGGGTCGCCTGTTTGCAGACGTGTCCGCGGCTGCCGGCGATGCGGCGGGCCTGCGCATCGTGGGGCGGGGCATGGCTTTCGCGGATTACAATCGCGACGGTCGGATCGATGTGTTGATCTGCAATCTGAACGGCCCGGCCGTTTTGCTGGAGAACCGTTCGCCTGCGGGCCACTGGCTCACGGTGCGGCTCAACGCTGCGGGCAGGAACCGGGCCGGTCTGGGTGCCCTGGTCACTCTGGAGGCCGGGGGCCGGAAGCAGGTGCGTGAGGTGCGCACGAACGGGAGTGTTCTGGCGGCGCGCGATCCTGTTGCGCATTTCGGTCTGGGCACGTACTCCGGCCCGGTCACGCTCACTGTGCGCTGGCCGGATGGCGCACGTCAGCAGGTGCGGGTTCCTGCGGTAGACCGTGAGTGGACTGTGCGTCGGTGACATCTGAGACACGCACAGGGCCTGCAGGGAGCACTGCAGGCCCTGTTCCGGGAACGCGTTCCATCGGGGGAGAGGGATTCGAACCCTCACTGAAGGGATTTTAAGTCCCGTGCCTCCTGCCGTTGGGCTACCCCCCGTACGTCCCCTTCATTATATCCGGTGTGGCGTGGCGCGTCAAATGGCGCGTCGTGGTCTGGTTCGTCGGGCGCTCTGTTCCCGGCAGGCCGTGCTGCAGTAGCGCCCGTCACCCAGTCCGTAAGCGAACACTTCGCCACAGAACGGGCACACCACGCTGCGCCAGTCGCGCGGTCGTGAGGGGCGGCGATAGATGGTGCGCCGGCTGAACTGGTCGAAGGTCAGTCCGCGTGCGCTGAGCAGTTTGCGCAGGGCCGACCGCAGCAGGCGGGACACGGTTTGCTGCGAGACGCGGTCCAGCACGCGCCACCAGATCTGCCCGATCTCGCGTTGCGTCCATCCATGGAGCCATCCGCGCAGGCAGATGCGCTCCCGTCGTTCCAGTGGTGTGATGGCCGCCAGGAAGTGCAATTCATCCAGAAACGACTGCGAGGGCCGTGTGGTTTCCACGGACTCCGCGAGACTGTCCAGTCGCAGCACCTGATGGGTATGCCGGTAGCGGCGCAGTTGCGCCTCGGTGTAGGTGGGGCACTGTGGGTCACGGGGCAGTTGACGCAGCAGACGATCGGCTTCACGCTCCAGTTCCTGTGCGGAGAGCACGGTCGTGTTGCGCGCTTTTTCGAGGGGCATGGGATACCTCCGGGGAGAACAGGAGTGGGAATACAGCAAACAAATGTATACTATATTGTGTGCGATCTGTCAACTGTTTCTGGAAGAAAAAGGGGGTTGTTGTGTCTGCTGGATTGTGGGGCATGGACGCGGGCACGCGGTTGAGGTACGATGAACGTGGAGCGCGTGCCTGGAACACGCGCATGAGGGGAGATAAGGAGCACAGATGACACAGGTTCGCGTGGTGGTCACGTTGAAGCCGAGCCTGCTGGACGCGCAGGGGCGTGTGGTGCAGGACGCGTTGCATTCTCTGGGGTACACCGAGGTCGGGCGGGTGCGTATCGGCAAGTATCTGGAACTGGATCTGAATGAGGAGGCCAACGGGGACGTGGCCGCTCGCGTTCGCGAGATGTGCGAGCGTTTGCTGGCCAACCCGGTGATCGAGGATTATCACTTTGAGGTGATTTCATGAGTGCGCAGGGAACGTCTGGCCGTGGTAGCGGCCCGGCAGTCCGCCGCGGGCCGAAGTTTGCGGTGATCCGCTTTCCCGGGTCTAATTGTGATCAGGACGCGTTGCATGTGATCCGCAACGTGCTGGGCCGTCCGGCAGAGTATGTCTGGCACCGGGAGAGGGATCTGCAGGGTTTTGATGTAGTGGTTCTGCCCGGCGGTTTCTCTTATGGCGACTATCTGCGCACGGGCGCGGTGGCGCGGTTTGCGCCGATCATGGATGCTGTGCGCGCGCATGCGGAGCGCGGGAAGCCCGTGCTGGGCATCTGCAACGGTTTCCAGATCCTGTGTGAGGCGCATCTGCTGCCGGGCGCTCTGGTACGCAACACCAGCTGTCGCTTCCTCTGCAAGTACGTGTCGTTGCGGGTGGAGAATGCCGATACTCCTTTTACCTGTGCTTATTCGGAGGGGCAGGTACTGCGCATTCCGATCGCGCACGGGGAGGGGCGCTACGTATGCGATGAGGCAACGTTGCAGGAGCTGGAGGCGCAGCGGCGGGTTCTCTTTCGCTATGTGAACGCGCGCGGGGAGCTCACTCCGGAGAGCAATCCCAACGGATCTATGGGTTCCATTGCGGGCGTCGCCAACGCACGCTTCAATGTGCTGGGTATGATGCCGCATCCGGAGCGCGCCAGCGAGAAGATCCTGGGTTCCGCCGACGGTCGGGGCGTGTTTGAGTCGCTTGTTCTGTCGGCGGTGGCTGTGGCGTGAGATGCAGGGAGGACGTGACGTGGAAAAACGCACGGTTATTATGTCGTTGCTGTGCTCCGGAGTTCTGATCGGCGCGCTGGCTCTGCTGGCGACGGCGCGGCAACAGCCGGAGACGGTGCGGCTCTGGCCGCACGGCGCGCCCGGGGCTCCGGGGGAGACTCCGGAGGACGTCCCGGAGATCACCGTTTATCGCCCGGCGGCGCGGCAGTCGAACGGGACGGCGGTAGTGATCTGCCCCGGTGGGGGTTACGGGATCCTTGCGCCTCATGAGGGGCGTCCGGTTGCCGAGTGGCTTACCACGCTGGGTGTGACCGGCGTGGTGTTGAAGTATCGGCTCGGGCCACGCTACCGGCATCCGGCAATGCAGGATGACGTGTTGCGTGCAATCCGACTGGTTCGGTCCCGGGCAGCAGAGTGGCAGATCGATCCGGGACGTGTGGGCGTGATGGGCTTTTCCGCGGGGGGGCACCTGGCTGCAACGGCGGCTACCCGCTTCACGCCCGGTAACCCGACTGCGCCGGACCCGGTAGATCGCCAGAGTTCCCGGCCGGATTTTGCGGTTCTCATCTATCCGGTTATCACCATGAGCGACCCGTTCACGCACCGGGGGTCGCGTCAGAACCTTCTGGGCGACGCGCCGGGCGCGCAACAGATCGAGGCGCTGAGTCTCGAGCGCCAGGTGACCGATCGGACCCCGCCGACGTTTCTGGTGCACTCGGTAGAGGATCGGGTGGTGCCTTTTGAGAATAGCCTGATGTTCGTGCAGGCCTGCCGCAAGCACGGCGTTCCCGTGGAGTTTCATCTGTATGAGACCGGCCCGCACGGCTTCGGGCTCGGGGCGAAGAACACACCGGTGGGCACATGGCCTCTGCTCTGCGCCAGCTGGATGCGCCAGCGAGGCCTGCTGGAGAACCGCTAGCAGCGGGCGCATCCGGGTGGCTCAGAGGTCCTGCGCCAGGGCGGCCACGCAGACCCGGGTGGCCCCGGCCTCGCGCAGTGCGCGTGCCGCTTCCCGTACGGTGGCGGTGGTGGTCAGCACGTCATCGATCAGGAGCACGGACTGTCCGGCGAAGTGGTTCGGGGTGCGCGGGGCGAACGCGCCCTGCACGTTGGCAGCCCGCTGGCCGGCCGAGAGTCCGACCTGCGGGGTGGTGCGCCGTGTCCGGCGCAACCCGATTGTGTCTACCGGCCACCCGCGTTCCTGCATCACCACACGCGCCAGCAATTCGGACTGGTTGAATCCGCGCTGGCGCCATCGTGCGGGGTGCAGGGGCACCGGGACCACACGGTTGAAGCCTGCCAGTCCGGCGATAGCATGCAACCGGGAGCCGGGAGACAGGCAGGATGCGATGAGCATCTGCCCGAGAGGCTCGGCCAGCGCCGTTTTGCCACGGTACTTGAGCAGATGGATCGCCTCGCGCAACGGTCCTGCGTACTGCCCTGCTGCCTGCAACCACTGGAAAGGGGGTTCTCCTCCAGCCTCGCAGGCGGCACAGATTTTCTGACCGGACGGTACCGCCGCCGAGCCACAACGCGGGCAGAATGGCGGGGACAGGGGCTGGATGGCGCTGCGGCAGGCCTCGCAGAACGGTTCGCGTGGGCGCTCGCCGCAGATCAGACAGACGGGCGGGTAGATCACATCCAGCAGTCCCTGCCAGATGAAGTGCAGGCGCTCCGGTGCATTCATCAGTTGTGGCTCCGTGCGGGCCCGGCACAGCCGCCACTGAACGCCCGGACAGTCACCGCAGGGTCTTTGCCATGCCGGGTTGCTTCACGGTCTGCCGGGGATCCTGCTGAACGCTTCAGGCGTACAGTTTCCCGGATGAGCCGGATTTCTGCGGCCGGGAGCGTCTGTCTCTGTCGGAGCGATCGGGTTCTGTGCGTTCCCGGGGATCGAGGTTCCCCGGCCGGCGCAGCCACTCGCGCAGCTTTTCTCGCAACTCCCGCTGCCACTGCTGCAGATCCTGCCGGGTGCGTTCGTCCCATCGGAACTCTCTGCCGTCGCGATAGAAGTAGAAGAAGCGCGGTTGTCCGGGATACCGGGAGACGGCCTCTTCCAACGCTTTCTGCGCCAGTTGCAGGGCTTCCTGCGCGATTTTCATGGCCTCTTCGTACGCCGGATCGCGCGCTCGATTGCGCAACGCGTTCAGGCGGTCTTGCAGTTCTCTGCGTCGTTGCTCCAGCTCCCGTGTCTCCTGTTGCGTCTGGTCTTCGAGATAGAGCCAGATGCGGTTACGGACGTCGCGTTCCGGTGGGGTGTCTGCCAGGGTGGCGCGGGGGGCTTCCCGGGCGGCGGCTCCGGTGTTCCCTCCGCAGATGAGCGCCATCCCCAGCGTTACCAGTACCGCGTACCGTGGAGCATGTTGTGCTCCGGCACGGGTTTTTAACCAGCACATCACTCTGCCTCCTCTCTTCACCACTGTCTGGCGCCTCGGACAGGCCGCATGATAGACGCGCTGCATCGGGCTCTGTTTCGGCGATTTCTGCATGAAAACCGCGTGTCCGTGCGTAGGAAGGGGCAGATCAGAGGTACAGGGCAGGACGCATGCGCATTGGATTTGCTGTCAAGGTGCTGGGAGAGGGTGGTCTCAAAGAGTGTGATACGCGGCGCTGGCAGAGCGGGCCGCATCTGCGTCATAGCATCGCCCTGTTGCATCGGGTGTTCGAGTATCTGGACCGGGTTGACATCCGCATGTATCGCATGAGCAGCGACATTGCGCCCTACCTGACTCACCCGGAGTTGCCGCAGTTCCATCAGCAGATCGAGGAGAGTCTGGAGGAACTGGCCGTGCTTGGCGCGAAGGCCCGGCAGTATGATCTCCGGCTCTCGTTTCACCCGTCACAGTATGTGGTGCTCAATGCGGAGGATGAGACGGTAGCGGAGAAGTCGATCCGTGAGCTGAACGCGCAGGCGCAGATCCTGGAGGCGATGGGTCTGGGCCCTGAAGCCGTTGTGGTGACGCATGTTGGCGGGGCTTACGGGAACAAGACGGCAGGGATAGAGCGGTTTGCGCGACGGTACGCCTGCCTGCCGGAGGTGACGCGCCGCCGTCTAGTGGTGGAGAATGACGATACCATCTACTGTGTGGCCGATACGCTGGAGGTCCACCGTCTGTGCGGCATTCGTGTGGTGTTTGACAATCTGCACCACCTGTGCAACAACCCGGTGGAGAAACGCCTGTCTCTACGGGATGCGCTTGCGGGCGCTCTGGACACCTGGCCTGCAGGAGTTATTCCCAAGATCCACTACAGCTCGCCACGCACCGAGTCGATGCAGGGAGCGCGCCGCAGCGGTAAGGCGAGCGCGATGCAACACTACGGTGCTGCGCCGGACCTGCGTCTGCATGCGGACTACATCAATCCGTTCGAGTTCCTCTACTTCATGGAGCGCGCCGCCGGTCTGCGGCCCTTTGATGTGATGCTGGAGTCGAAGGCCAAGGATCTTGCCGTGCTCAAGCTCCGGGAGGATCTGCAGCGGTACGGCCCCGGCCCTCTGTAGCGTGTGCATTTCTCAACGTGCCGGCAGGACCTGACAGCCGTAGAAAGGTGTGCGGGGGCGAGGCACCTGCTCGCCGTGCAGCACTGCGTTGAGCGCCTGCGCGGCGAAGGCGGTGCGCGGGTCATCGCAGTAACGTGCGGCGTTGTACGCGCCCACGAAAACCACACGCCCGCGCACGTCCAGCACCACGGCCGCCGGCGCAGCCCATACACCGAAGGCGCGTGCGATTGCGCCGTCAGGATCGGTGGCGGCGGGTGCTGAAATGCCCCGCTGTCGCCATTTCTCGATCAGGGTGTCGGCCTCTGATCCCGGATTACCCTCCACGACTGTGATGAAACGCACCTGTTCTGCGTGTGTGGCTACCAGCCGGCGCACGTGGCCTTCCATGAAGCGAGAACAGGGACAGTCTGGCGACCAGAAGTTGAGCAGGGTGACGGGCATGGGGCCACGCAGGGAGACCGGCCCCTGATCTGTATGCAGCACTGTGACTGGCGACCGGGGAGCCTGTTCCGGATACAGGGTCGCGGCACCTGCGGGCGGTTCTACGGGCCGCAGGTACCGTGCCACCATATGCCAGAACGCCCCGATCGTTACCGCTCCCCAGGCCAGTACAATAGCCGGTACTACCGGGAAGGATTGTTGCTTCATGCTGCGGCTCGCATCTCCCGCGGATCTGCCGCGGCTGGCGTGTCTTCAGACGCAGGCGCCTCCATGGCTTCGGTGCGGAAGCGTGCCATGGACTGTTGCACCTGCATGGCCACACGGGCCATCCGGGCAATCTGTTCTGCCATCGCCTGCAAGGTGGTCACCTGCGCTCTGGCGGCGCACTCGACTTCTCCCACGGCCGCGGTGATCTGCTGGCCGGTCGCAGCGATATGGTGCATGGCGTCGTTGACGGCCTGTGTCTGATCGGCTGTTGCCGCGGCTGCTTTTGACTGGCTGGCGAGTCGCTGTTGCAGAACTTCGAGGTGCTGTACCAGTGCCTGGTTCATGGCATCGCTCTGTTGCGCCGCTTCCTGATTCTGGCTGGCGAGCACGGCGATGCGCGCCGCCAGCTCTGCCGACTTCTGTCCAGCCTCCTGTACCCGCGTTACAGTCTGTTGCACCTGCAGGAATTCCTGCAGTACGTCCCGGAACGCTCCTTCCACCCGATCCAGTACCGCACTGGTTCGGTCGCTGAGGCCGTTCTGGCCATTCTCGCCGCGCATCGCTTCCAGAGCCTGCTGGATCTCCAGGGTCATTTCCTGCACCAGTCCTCCGATGCGTCGGGTGGCCTCTGCAGCGCGCTCGGCGAGTTTGCGCACCTCATCGGCTACCACGGCAAAGCCCTTGCCGTGCTCTCCGGCGCGCGCGGCCTCGATGGCGGCGTTGAGGGCGAGCAGGTTGGTCTGCTCGGCGATTTGCTCGATGGTCTTGAGAATTTCGCCCACATCCTGCGAGCGCGCACCGAGGCGATCGACCTTCTGCGCGACCTCTTCCACGGCGCAGGCCAGCTCCTCCCGGCCCCGTGCGGCTTCCTCATTGGCGATTTGCGCTGTGCGTTCGGCCTGCTGTGCCGCTTCCGCCACCAGTCTGGCAACCCGGATGGCCTCCTCTGCGGCCGTCTGCGTCTCACGCGTAGCATTCGCCTGTTCCGTGCTGGCAAGCACTACTGCGGCAGTGCGTTCCCGCTGATCCGCAATGGCCTGTTCCATGGCATGGATCACCTGCATCTGACGTTCGATGTTTTCTACCAGCTGGCGCGTCAGTTCTGCAGTCTCGTTCATTCGGGCAGCAACCTGTGTGGACTGTTCGGCCTGCGATGTGATGGCCGCGCTCACATCCCGGGTAGAGGCCAGCACACTTTCGCTGCCGTGCAACACCCGCTCTGTGCTCTCCTGTGCTTCTGCAGCCTGCCCGGCAATCCGCGATGCATCGGACTTGGCGGCAGCAATCCCGGTCTGCAAGCGCTCTGCGAGCGCGTTGATGGAGGCCGCGGTTGGCGCCAGCGGGGAGTTGTCCGGCCATTCCATGCGGAACGTGAGGTCGTTGTCCATCAGACGGCTGTTTCCCAGAGCGGCACGGAACTGGCCCAGCTCCTCGGCTTGCTGCCACTCGCGCAGGCCAACGAGGCTCAGGTAGACCAGAATGGTACTCTCGAAGACGACGAAGGCGGCGTGGATCAGCGTCAGTGTGAGCCAGTGCAGGCCAGTGGAGTAGATGAACACGGGCGCGCCCGAGGCCTGCAGCACTCCAAAGCTCAGGTGTTGCACGGCGATTACTCCGGCCGCGGTAACCACACAGTGCCAGTCGCGGTAGGCCAGCAGAAAGGCCAGCGAGGCGAACACATGGAAGTGCATCTCGGTCAGGCCGTGTGTCTGGTGGATGTAGAGCGCGGAGTAGATCATGAGTGCGGCCCCCACGCTACAGCGCGTGATCCGTTCTCCGGGGCGCGTTCGAGCCAGAAACGCGGGCACCAGTGCCGCCGGTAACCCGATCACCAGTGCTTCCGGGAAAGTACGGTACCAGAACGCCAGAGCCAGCGACAGCGCAAAGTGTGCCCACAGCAGGCGTGCGAAAAAGGCATCCTGCCGTTTACGGGCTTCCAGGATCGAAAACGTGCCTGTACCTGTTGCCATTTACTCCCTCCATGCGAGGCGGTGATCTTCCCCGCAAGAAAGCATATTTCGGGACTGCTTTGTCCAGTTTTCAGGAAGCGCACGGATACTTGCTGGAGCTTCCCGGGAATGCAGTCCATGTATCATTGCCGGACAATATTTGGCAGTCTGGCCCTGTTTCTTTAGCGGGGATGCGGAAGGTAGAGGGTTGAGCAGAAACACACGCAACGTCTATCGGGAGCAGTTCCTTACCGGAGAGACGGTCCTGCGATGGCGCATCGAACGCACTCTGGCTACCAGTTCAGGACAAGTTGTGCCCGGGAGAGGTTACGGAGTGTTGTTTCCAGCACGCTGGATCAGCGTCGTGGTGTCCGAAGAGGGCACAGCATGGTGGGGGACCTGTGCATCGGTGGCGCGCAGGAGCTCTTCCGGGAGCGTTGCTCCTGCCTCCTGCGCGGGGCGGAGCAGGGCGTCTGATGCGGCCCTGTCCGTGTGCGCAGGGTTGGACGCGCGCAGTAACGTCTGGCTTGCGCGCTCTTGCTCGACCCGGACTTTCAGGTACGGCAGGCACTCGCGCGCGGCTTCGACCACCTGCCGGAACCGCGCATCTTTCGGGTCCGGTACACTCGCCAGGCGCTCGACCTCTGGCAGAGCGGACGCATCTCCGACCTGTTCGTAGGCCTTGAGTACCGCCAGGGCGAGTTCCGTGTTCTTCTCCTGACGTGCCCGGCGCAGCAACCGGTTCAGGATCTTCCGCTGGTGTGCGTCCAGCAGATGCGCGTCGGAAGCTTGCAGGCGGCGCAGCAGACCGGGCAGAGCCTGCTGGACCACATGACGCAGGTCCCGATCGCTGGTCTCCAGGGTCTCCGTCAGCAGGCCGACCGCCCGGGTGTCCTGTAGCTGTGCCATCCGGGTGGCGGCCTCTTTGTGGCGCGGGGTTACGGCGGCCATGCCGCCCAGCAGGGAAATGAAGACGAAGAAGTAGCTGAAGTCATCGAACGCGAGGCGGCCTTTCTTGAGCCAGATGCTGACACAGGCCACCACCAGGAGCGCGATCAACGTCAGGAACACCAGCTGCACGCCCCGGAGTGCGGACTGCTGGATACGGTAGTTTCTGGCCTCCTCCCGCAGGACCTGAAGCACCTGCTCCGCATCGAGCCCGCCCGGCGCACCATCGCGCATGGCGATAGTGCCTGCCTCGTCCGGATGGTCGCTGCCCGGAAGCGTTCCGGGGTCAGACGGGTTGTGGGACATGCCGTTTCTCCATGACTTCCGCTTTACCTCCCGACCGGCGCCGGCCGGGCATCGCTCTTCGTATCCCCTGACGTAACAGAGCCCGGCCCGGTTTCAGAGGATTTTTTGCCGGCCGTAACATGAGATCTGTTGCCACGCATGGCATAATTCTGCGGGAGCGCTTCGCACACAGGATGTTCCCTGCTTCCTGATGTCAGAGCAGAGGGACAATCGTCTGCCCGTACACGCCTGCTCGCCGGGCTTGCCTGCCCGGACGGAATTCGGCTACAATCGTTGGCGGAGCGCCACCGGTGTTGATTTGCTGAAGCAGGAATGAGCAAGGAAACAGAAGCGCCGCGCCAGCACGCAACGGCACAGATGCAGCAGCACAAGACGCATGCCGCACGTCTTTCCATCGTCTCCAACAGCGTGCTGGTCGCGTTGAAGCTGGGTGTTGGTCTCTGGACAGGCTCGGTGAGTGTGCTCTCCGAGGCCCTGCACTCGGCCACGGATCTGCTGGCTTCCGGGATTGCCTACTTCTCGGTACGTTTCTCGGATCAGCCACCGGATGAGGAGCATCCCTATGGACACGGCAAGATCGAGAGTCTTTCCGGCATGGCGGAAGCCCTGCTGATTTTTGTGGCCGCGGCCTTCATCATCTATGAGGCGATTGAAAAGCTGCGGGCGCCCGGCGACCATTCTCTGATGCCTGACGCGGGCATGGCCATCATGGCAGTGTCCGTGGTGGTGAACATCGGCATGTCGCGCTATCTGTTCCGCGTGGCATACGCCACGGACTCACAGGCGTTGCTGGCCGACGCGGAACATCTGCGCGCGGATGTGCTGACCTCGCTGGGTGTTTTCGTCGGTCTCGGGCTGGTGCGGGTCACCGGGCAGACTTATTTCGACCCGATCACGGCCCTGCTGATCTCCGTTGTTATCCTGCACGCCGCATTCCGGTTGACCCGCAACTCCTACCATCTGCTGCTGGACAGGCGCCTGCCCCCGGAAGAAGAGGCGCGGATCCGGGCGTTGCTGGAGGCCGATACGCGCGTGCTGGGTTACCACAAACTGCGTACGCGCAAGTCCGGTCCGTATCGCCATGCGGATGTGCATGTGCAGATCGACGATAGCCACACCCTGGTGGAGGCACACGCAATCTCCGAGGAGCTGGAGGATCACATCCGCGCCACGCTTCCCTCCATTGAGGTCAACATCCACATCGAACCCTACCATGCCGAGATGCGCCATCAGCAGGAGGCACATGGCGCTTCCCCGCGGAGGGGCGCACAGCCGGCGACTCAACCGACCGACATGGTGGAGTAGACCGCGGTGAACACCTCCTTGGGCGTGGTGACCCCCTGAGCGATCTTCTGATAGCCGTCCTCGAGCATGGTGCGCATCTGTTGTTTGGTCCGCACGTACTGGGTGATGTCGGCCACACTGGCGCGCCGGGCGATCATCTCGCGCAGTTCCGGTGTGCTGACGATGATTTCGAACAATCCGATCCGCCCCCGGAACCCGGTGTTACGGCACTCCTCGCAACCCGCTCCCTTGTAGAACGTGAAGCCCTGGACGCGGGCCGGATCCAGGCCAATCTCGATCAGCTCATCCGGGTCCGGCTGGTACGGACGCTTGCACCGTGTGCAGATGGTGCGCACCAGGCGCTGTGCCATCACCCCCTGTAACGTCGAGGCGATCAGGTAGGGCTCTGCCCCCATATCGATCATGCGTCCGATGGTCTCAATGGCGTTGTTGGTATGCAGGGATGACAGCACCAGGTGCCCGGTCAGCGCGGCCTGGATCCCGATGGAGAGCGACTCCGGGTCCCGCATCTCGCCCACCAGCATCACATCCGGGTCCTGCCGCAGGAACGCGCGCATCACCCGGGGGAACGTCATACGCTCGGTCACCTGCACCTGCGTGATATGGTCCGAGAACTCGTACTCTACCGGGTCCTCCACGGTCACAATGTTGCGCCGTTCGCGATCCAGCTTGTTGATGGATGCATACAGCGTGGAGGTCTTACCACTTCCGGTCGGCCCTGTGACCAGCACCATCCCGTAGGAGGACTGCACCACGCTGGTCCACTTCTTCAGCACGTCCGGGGGCATGCCCAGTTTTTCCAGCTCCACCTTAGCGCCCACCGGATCGAGCAGGCGCATCACGATCTTCTCTCCGTTCAGCATCGGCAGGCAGGACATGCGCGCGCTTAACTTGCGCGTGCCGTACTCCATGTCCAGACGCCCATCCTGGGGTTCGCGTCGCTCATCGATGTGCATCCCGGCGGCCAGCTTCAGACGCGCAATGATGTTGGGGATGATGTCCGGGCTGTACTGCCCGACGTCGTGCATCACCCCGTCGATACGATACCGGACGAGCAGACGCCCGCGCTCCGGTTGCAGATGCACATCCGAAGCCCCCAGGTCGAGCGCTTTCTTCAGCAGGTAGTCCACCGCGCTGACGGCCTCGGTCAGCTCGCCCCCCATCTCGCGCGCGACTCCGTCCTGGCGAATGATCAACTTGAACTGTTGCGGCCCTCGCACACCCACCTGTGTCATGAACGTCCCGCTCCTTCCAGCAAGTCAGCAGGCCGGCGTTCCTGGCGCTATGCCGGCCCTCTCATGTTCAGGAATTATAACATAGCGCCCGGCAGGCGTCAAACGCGCAGCAGCCGTACCGTTCTGCCTCATGTCAACGTCGATCGAAAGTGGCGCAACCGCAGGCTGTTAGCCACCACGGACAGGCTGGAGAGGGACATGGCTGCACTGGCCAGCATGGGCGACAGCAGCCAGCCCGTCCACGGATAGAACATCCCTGCGGCCACAGGAAGACTGAGGAAATTGTAGAGGAATGCCCAGACGAGGTTCTGCCGGATGATGCGCAACGTCGCCCGGGACAGCGCCACAGCGACCACCACATCGCGCAGATCACTCCGGATGAGTGTGATGTCTGCCGCCTCCAGTGCCACATCCGTGCCCGCACCGATAGCGATGCCCACGTCGGCCTGTGCCAGTGCGGGCGCGTCGTTGATCCCATCCCCCACCATGCCCACGATCTTACCGGCCTGTTGCAATCGCCGGATCTCCGCCACCTTGCCCTCTGGCAGGACTTCTGCCAGCACGCGGGAAATGCCCAGCTGCCGGGCCACTGCCTGCGCCACACACGGGTTATCCCCGGTAATCATGATTACCTCGATTCCCTGGCGTTGCAGCGCCCGTATGGCTGCTGGCGCTTCCGGTCGCACCGGGTCTGCAACGGTGAGTATTCCTGCCAGCTGCCCATCCACAGCCACATACACGGGTGTCCGGCCCTCTGCAGCACAGCGCTCCTCCTGCGCCAGCAGTGCCTCCGGAGACAGGCCATGCCCGGCCAGCATCCGCCGGTTGCCGATACGCACCCGGTGTCCTTCTACCTCGGCCTCCACACCGTGCCCGGTTGTTGCTTGGAAGTTCGCGGCGTCCGCCAGTGACAGGTCGCGCTCCTGCGCGGCACGCACGATGGCCTCTCCGATCGGGTGTTCGCTGCTCCGTTCTGCAGAGGCGGCCAGCTGCAGCAAGCGCGCTTCCGTCCACCCGGCAGCAGGGAACACATCCGTGAGCGCCGGGCGTCCCTGCGTGAGCGTACCCGTCTTGTCCAGCACCATCACCTGCACTCGATGCGCGGTCTCCAGTACTTCCCCGCCTTTGATCAGGACCCCCAGTTCCGCTCCTCTCCCGGTTGCTACCAGAATGGCCGTTGGCGTCGCCAGTCCCAGGGCGCATGGACAGGCGATGATCAACACGGAAACACTGCTGACCAGGGCCAGCGTGAGACGTTCCGGTCCCGGAGTCAGCAGGTACCAGAGCGCGCATGTGAGAGCCGCGAGCGCCAGCACCAGCGGGGTGAAGAGGCCACTGACGGTGTCGGCCAGACGCGCAATCGGCGCGCGCGAACCCTGCGCCTCCTGTACCAGACGGATGATCTGTTGCAGAGCAGTGTCTCGCCCCACTTTTGTGGCCCGGAATCGGAACGCGCCCATCCGGTTGAGCGTTCCACCGAACACCGCATCCCCCGGTTGTTTATCGACTGGCAGGCTCTCGCCCGTGAGCATCGCCTCATCCACCGACGAACAGCCGTCCAGGATCACGCCATCCACCGGGATCTTCTCTCCGGGGCGCACCAGCACGATGTCGCCGGGCGCCACAGCCTCCACCGGGATCTCGGCCTCCTGCCCGTCACGCATCACCCGTGCGGTACGTACCTGCAGGTCCATCAACCGGCGGATCGCCGCGTACGTCCCGGCCCGGGCGCGTGCCTCCATCAGACGCCCGGCCAGCACCAGCGTCAGGATCATCGCGGCCGACTCGTAGTAGACCGGGACGTCGCCACCTGCTGTGCCGGCATGATGCCCGGACGTGGCGGCTATCGCAGCGAGACTGTGTGGAAAGAACGTCACTACCAGTGAGTACAGATAGGCTGCCCCGGTACCCACCGCGATCAATGTGTTCATGTCCGCGGCACGATGCCGCAACGCCTTCCACGCCGCTCGATAAAAAGGACTGCCCCCGTACCAGACCACCGGTGTGGTCAACACCAGTTGCAGGTAGTTCACCCCGGAAAAGTGCAGCCATGGAACCCGCCCGTGCGACATCGCGATCATCAGAACAGGCAGCGACAGCAACGCTGCTACCAGGAACCGCCGGCGCAGGTCCCGGATCGCTGTCTGCTCCGGGTCCGCTACAACCTCTTCCTCGCTCCCGGGCAGTGCACAGGCACCGTAGCCGGTTGCCTCTATGGTCTGGATCAGCCGGGGCAGGTCCGCCACTCCGTTCTCGTACTCCACGGTAGCCCGTGCTGTGGCATAGTTGACGCCGGCCTGTCGCACTCCGGGCACCCGGCTCAGCTGCCGCTCGATGCGGCGGGCGCAGGCAGCACAGGTCATTCCCGTGATGACAAGCTCGGCACGCGCTACCGATGTTTCCGGTTCTGCTGCCGGAGACGGGGCCATGCCGTGTACACGTTCATGCGCGCTCACTGCCAGCCTCAATCAGCTTTCCGGGGAAGGAGTCGCTTCACAGACCGGGAAGCCGGCTCGCTCCAGTGCCGCCACAAGGGTCTCGCGTGCCACCTCCGCGTTGTGGCGCACCGACACGGTTCTGGCCGTGACATTCACCTGCACCTCCAGAACCCCTGCGAGACCTCCCACAGCTCTGCGGATCGCGTTCGCACATCCCTCGCACTCGATGTCCGGGGCATATACGGTGGTCGTCTGCATGACAATGGCCTCCTTCTGCATGCCACACAAACACGCTTACTTCAGAAAGCGGTGGAGCACGGTTCGGACTTCCTGGACCAGCTCCTGCGCGGTCATTGGCGTGGCGCAGGGGTGCTCTGTTCCGGTGCCGTGTCCGATCACACACGACTGCAGGTGCTGCACCAGTAACTCCACGCCCAGCGCGTCCAGCGCAGAGCGCACAGCAGCAATCTGCGTCAGGATGTCCACGCAATAGCGATCTTCCTGCACCATCTTCTGGATCCCGTTCACCTGCCCGGCAATCCGGTTCAGGCGCATCAGGTACTGCTGGCGTTGCTCGGTGTCCATACTCCGCCTCTGGCACACAACGTTGCGCTTTATTATACCCCCCGGGGGTATCTGCATCAAGTCGCGCTCTGGTTTGAGACACACCCTTCTGCGCCGACAGGTTTCACTCCGACCGCCAGCAACGTGTCGAAGCGCGGCTGCTCCGTGCCCCGGTCCACGATAGCCACATCGATACATGCGAAACCCTGCTCTCGCAGCATCCCGGCCAGTTCCGCCTGCGAGAACCCCGGCCAGATGTCGCCATACAGCTCCCGTGCGGCTTCCACATCGTGTTTCAGGAGGTCCAGAACGATCACACGTCCGCCGGGTCGCAACACGCGCCACGCTTCCGCCAGCGCACGGTCCGGATGCAACGCGTGATGCAACGTCTGGTGCAGCAACGCCACGTCGACCTCTGCCTCTTCGATTGGCAGGTCTTCCATGTCACCCGGCCGGTAGTCCAGATTGGCAATCCCATGCCGTTCTGCCAGGCTGCGGCCGTACTCCACCATGCGGCGGGAGCTGTCCACCGCGATAACTTTTCTGGCGGATCGTGCTAGCAGGAGTGAGATCGTTGCCTCCCCGGCACCGATATCGGCAATCACCAGCGGGGGCAACAGGTACAGCAGCATCTCGGAGAGCGCTTTCCAGCTGCGCCCCGGCACGTAGTGGCGCCCGAACCGGCCCGCCAGCGCGTCGAAGTAGTTACGCAGGTGGTCTCTGCGCCGTTCCAGCACCAGTTGCAGTCCCTCGTCATCTTCCGCACTCCGGGGGATTTCCTCCTTGCTGCGCTCCAGCACTTCGCGCACGAGGGCCTGCACGCCGGCAGGCAGGGTCATCCGGTATAGACTTTTCTGCCCGGATCGGCGCACCGCGACCAGTCCGGCCTGCCGCAGCTGAGCCAGTTGCATCGAGATCCGGCTCTGCCCCATGCCCAGGATCTCCTGCAGCTCGGCCACGCTCAGCTCCTCCTGTGCCAGCAGGCGTAGCACCCGCACGCGCCCCGGGTCGCTCAGCAATCGCAACATTTTCAGCACTTCCATGCCGATTATTATGACCGGAACGCCCGGCGGCTGGCAAAAATTTATCAATGCATCATGATTCTCGAATATACTGTGCTATAATAAAGGCGGAGGTACGCGAAACATGAGTTCCACACTTACCGAAACCACGCTGCCCTACAAGGTGGCAGATATTTCTCTGGCGGAATGGGGTCGCAAGGAGATCACCATCGCGGAGCACGAAATGCCCGGCCTGATGGCGCTCCGGGCCAAGTACGCGCCGGAAAAGCCCCTGCAGGGTGTGCGCATCACCGGCTCTCTGCACATGACGATCCAGACCGCGGTCCTGATCGAGACCCTGGTTGCGCTCGGTGCGCAGGTACGATGGGCCTCCTGTAACATTTTCTCTACGCAGGATCACGCCGCAGCGGCCATGGCTGCCGCTGGCATCCCCGTCTTCGCATGGAAGGGCGAGACACTGGAGGAGTACTGGTGGTGCACCTATCAGGCCATCAGTCATCCGGGAGGCAAGGGTCCGCAACTGATCGTAGATGACGGTGGCGACGCCACCCTGCTCATCCACAAGGGCTATGAACTGGAGAATGGCAGCGACTGGGTTCACACTCCTTCCGAGAGCCACGAAGAGCAGGTGATCAAGGACCTGCTCCGGCAGATCCATCGCGAGAACCCCAATCGCTGGCATGAGATCGTTGCGGAATGGCGTGGCGTCTCCGAGGAGACCACCACGGGCGTGCATCGCCTGCACCGCATGATGCAGGAGGGCACTCTGCTCGTTCCGGCGATCAACGTCAACGACTCTGTTACCAAGTCCAAGTTCGACAACCTCTACGGGTGTCGTGAGTCCCTGATCGATGGGATCAAGCGCGCCACCGATGTGATGATTTCCGGCAAGGTGGCGGTTGTCTGCGGGTATGGCGATGTCGGCAAGGGTTCCGCGCAGTCGCTGCGCAACAACGGCGCACGCGTTGTCGTAACCGAGATTGATCCGATCAACGCACTGCAGGCGGCCATGGAGGGCTATCAGGTCGCGACCGTGGAAGACACGCTCGGCTGGGCGGACATCTACGTCACCTGCACCGGCAACGTCGACATCATCACGCTCGAGCACATGGAGAAGATGAAGGACCAGGCCATTGTGTGCAACATTGGCCATTTCGACAACGAGATCCAGGTCGACCGATTGAACAGGGCACCGGGCGTGGTGAAGACCAACATCAAGCCGCAGGTGGACAAGTACACCTTCCCGGACGGACATGAGATCTATCTGCTGGCGGAAGGACGTCTGGTTAACCTCGGTTGCGCCACCGGCCATCCCTCCTTCGTGATGTCCAACTCCTTCTGCAACCAGACTCTGGCGCAGATCGACCTGTGGAAGAACCGCGATCGATACGAGGTTGGCGTATACACCCTGCCCAAGAAGCTGGATGAGGAGGTAGCGCGCCTGCATCTGGAGAAGATCGGCGCGAAGCTGACCCGGCTCACGCAGAAGCAGGCCGATTACATCGGGGTGCCGATCGACGGCCCCTACAAGCCCGATACCTACCGCTACTGACCTCCGTCAGGGCGCACGCAGGAACCATCGCCCGCTTCCGTATTCCCGGAGGCGGGCGATGGCGTCTCTTCCGGTACCGTCGGTACGAACGCGTCCTCACGAAGAAGAAGATGGACCCGGCACCAGTGCTGGCAGGAGAGCGCGCATTTACTCTCTGCTCCTCGCCTCTGCCTGCCATCGTCGTACCTGCTCCCGCCACGCGTCATCTTCGGCACAGTAGAAACCATCGTGCAATGTGGCCCGTCGCACGTAGGGCACGTAGCTGCCCAGATGCCACTGACACGAGCGATAGAAAGCCACGTCCCCTGCGAACAGGCCTACGTTCACGGCGCCCGGCATCCGGCGCGCATAAGTGAGGCAGGCTAGCTCACGCTCCTCGGCAGTCATGTCCTCCGGCAGCTCCGGCCCCGGAGGCGGCACCACCGGGAACACCGCGCGCTCCCCGGGCGTATCCCGACGATTGTGGCTTCCGGGAACGACCCAGAGGGAGTGATCCTCGTACAGGGCCGCGTTCAACTGGTTGAACATTCGCAGGTTTTTCACGGCCTCGAAGAACACGTCCAGGTTCACATGCGGCACGTTGTATCCCCAGTCGCGATGCCAGTGCGTGCACCACGCGCGCTCCGCAGGCTCCAGCAGCACGCCCATGATCTCGCTAGCATGGTGCTCCTTGCCCAGAATGCCCTCGACCGTGGCGCGCAACCCCTCCAGCTCCAGAAAGTCCCGGAACACCTGCGCGTTCAACTCCTCGTAGGCGTACACGGGTTGCAATCGTTGCGCCTGTGGCCCGTGCAACCGGCGGGCAATCGCACGCGCCTTATCCGTTTCCCGGCGCAGGTCGGTCAGCAGACGGGCCGGGATCACCCCGCGCAAAACGGTGTATCCCTGCCACAGATACTCTTCTCGATGACGCTCGGTGTAGCGAAAGGACATCGGCTCCTCCTGTTGACAATTTCTCCGGTCATCCTCCATACTATGGCGCAACAGCGCTGCCGGCTTCATCGGTGTTGTCCTACCCGGCAGCGTTTTTCTCCTGCTGGCAACGCAATGGCAACGGTGTTGACTGCTGAAGAGGTCCGCCAGATATTTCTCGATGCCGGTGCGCTCCTGAACGGGCACTTTCGCCTCTCTTCCGGGCGCCACAGCGCTGAGTACTGGGAGAAGTTCTGGGTTCTGCAGTGGCCGCATCACGTGGAGCGCCTCTGCGCCGAGATCGCGCGCCGTTATCGTGACGACGGCGTGGAGGTTGTGCTGGGTCCTACCACCGGGGGCATTTTGATTGCGTTTGAAGTGGCCCGACAGCTGGGCGTGCGTGCTCTTTATGCCGAAAAAGAGATGGGCGAGCGCACTCTGCGGCGCGGGCTTCAACTGCCGCCCGGCACGCGCACGCTTCTTGTGGATGACGTCCTCACCACGGGAGGCGCGCTCCGGGAGTGCGTGCAACTGGCAGAACGCCATGAGGCCCGGATCGTCGGTGCAGCGGTGCTGGTGGATCGGAGCGGCGGCAACGTGGTGATCGGGCATCGACTGGAAGCGTTGCTCACCGTGCACGCCGTCACCTATGCCCCCGAGGAGTGCCCTCTCTGCTCCCGGCAGATCCCGCTCCACACGCCCGGCAGCAGTTACACGTAGTTCCGACGCCGGTTATCCCTCGCGCAGCTCCACGTACTGCACTCCTTCCTGCAGGTTCAACGCGTCGAACAGATCCATGGGGCGCACCTGCGGGCGCAATCGCACGCGGTACAGCAACTCTCGTGCGGCCCCCTGCCTGCTGGTCAGCACGGCCTGCAAGCGGTACTCCAGGCAGTGTTGTGCCAGGAGATCTGCCAGCTGCTCATCCTGTGATGCTCCCAGGCCGGTACGTATGCTGACGTTCCAGTAAGCCGCGTGCCCTGCATCCGTGTGGAGAGCGCGCGGACGCAGGGCTGCGGCTGCCACTCCAACCACTGGCAGGCCCATCAGGGCGACCTCCGGGTGCCCCGCACCGACCGCCATTCCCACCACCACGGCGCAGATCACAAACGCTGTGTCGCGAGTGTCTTCCACCACGGTGCGAAACCGCACAATGGAGAGTGCACCGACAAGACTGAAAGCGCGCGCCACGTTGTCCCCGATCACCTGTGTCACCATCGCGATCAGGATGGACAGCAGCACCAGCGTGGAAAGAAAACCGGGCACCAGCGTTCCATCCCGACGATGGGTCCACACGTAGATGCCGGTGACCACGCCTCCCAGCGCACCGGCCAGCAGGAGCCGCAGCAGCAGCATTCCTGCCGGAACCTGCGGCCCGTCGATCAACCCCTTGAAGAACGCTTCAGGCATCGGGTGGTTCCTGCAACCCGGGGACGAGCGCGCAGGCCTCGACCCCCTGCCGGTACTTCGATACGTCACACGGTGTCAGGTCCAGATCCCGCACCAGGCATTTAAACAGCGTGGGCATTGCTACGCGGAACTTCAGCTCGAGAACGACCTGTCCGGCCAGCAAGGGGGTCTCCCTGGAAGGGGTATCCAGACGGTATTCCGAGACCGGCACGCACGCGATCTGCTGATCCAGCGTCACCCGTACAGGACCATTCTCACCTACCCCCATGAAGGCAGAACGTTCGTAGCGGATCAGGGCACGCGGGACCAGCTGTTGCTCCATCAGGCAGTGCTGAAACCAGGAGCCGGGCCACTCCGTAGCACTCTCTCCGGCAGCAAGGCGCGCCAGAGCCTCCATTCCCACGCGTGTGCGCTCTTTGCGAACCTGTGCTCCTGTGCGGATCTTGCGTTCCAGATAGAGCACCGGTTCCTCCTCGTAACGGCGCAGGCGGAGCTTCTGGCGACGGTACCCTTCGCTCCGGTAATACACATCGAAGGCCGGCGTATCCAGATACAGGCTCTGTACCCGGTACGCACCGCCCCGGTCGTCCCCTGCGTGAGGGTCGCGATGCAGATGGGGCGTTATGTACTCCGTAACGCCCCCCGCCTGTTCTGGAGTCACCAGGAACTTGACCTCATAACAGGCGCCCGTCATCGCGTCGGGAAGCAGGGAAGGAGAGACCCGCGGCACGTCCGGAGGCCACGCGTGGATGTCAGTAGGCTCTGGGGACACGGTCCATTTCCTCTGTGAAGACTGTTATGCGTATACTGCGCGCACACTGCTCCGGGCGCTCGATGATGCTGTCCTCCGAAGTCCCGTGCCCGGTACTGTCGGGGTCTGCGGAAGCCTGCGGAACGCTGCCCGCACAGATACGTCGACTACTTTTCCCTGACAATCATCGGGCCCGGCTGTTACACCCGGACAGGCCCATTCTACCGGCATTTTTGCTCCTGTGCTGCCGGGCCCGGCACGACAGTGCATGCGACATGTTCACGGCATACTATCTGCCCATTTTCTGAACCTGTCAGCGCAACTCCTGTGACATACTTATTGTCATCTTTTTCTGGCAATTTCTGACGCCTGTTGTTCGCCATGGGAACAAGGCGGGCAGCAGACACGGGGTGTTCGGTGCGCCGCTGTCGCGAGAACAATCCGCCGGGCTCAGGAATTTCAGGTTCCATCCGGAGCCGAGCATGCGGCCAGTGCAGGGGTAGAAGCAACACGGGACCGGAGCGGGAGGAGATCACCTACCGATGCAATCCTCAGAGACATCGTCCTCTGTATTGCAGATTGACGGTGCTACGGGCGAAGGGGGCGGACAGATCATTCGGAACGCGCTGGCGCTCTCCGCCATCAGCGGGCGCGCGGTGGAGATTGTGAACATCCGCGCGGGGCGCGAGAAGCCGGGCCTGCAACCCCAACACCTGACCGCGGTGCGGGCCATTGCGGAGCTCTGTACGGCCCGTCTGGATGGCGATACACCGGGGTCTCTGCGACTGCATTTTGTCCCGACAACCTCTGTCAGGCCGGGTCACTACGCCTGGCAAATCGGCACTGCAGGCGCTACCGCTCTGGTGCTGCAGACCGTGCTGCTGCCCCTGTGCGTCGCAGGAGGCCCCTCACAGCTCACAATCGGTGGAGGCACGCACGTACCGGCTGCTCCTACAGCAGACTACCTGCAGCAGGTCTACCTGCCGGCCCTCGCGCGGGTCGGGCTTCAGGCCACACTGACCTGTCCTGCTGCCGGTTTCTACCCGCGTGGAGGCGGCGAGATCCGTGTTCAGATAGACGGAAACGCCTCGCTCGCCCCCGTCCATATGGTGGAGCGTGGGCGCCTGCGCTCCCTCCGGGCCTGGATTGTTACCTCCAATCTGCCGGATCATGTGGCGGAGCGGGGCGCAGCAGCTATCGCGCAGTTTATGAAGGGCATCGGGCGCACAGTTGACATCGAGCCGGTGCGTCTGCCCTCTCCGGGGACTGGCGCGACGGTCCTGATCGCTGCAGAGTGTGCAGGGGGCCTCGGCGGGTTCACCGGAATGGGGCGGCGTGGCCTGCCCGTGGAAAAGGTCGCGCTGGCCCCCTGTGAGGCCTTCCTGCAGTGGTGGAAGACCGGCGCGGCCTGCGACGATCATCTGGCGGATCAGCTGGTTCTGCCTGCGGTGCTGGCCCGTGGCGAAAGTCAGTGGACCGTTGCGCAGGCGACGAGCCACCTGCGTACCGCGCTCTGGCTGGCCCGGCAGTTTCAGCTGATCGACTACGCTCTGCAGGAGCCTGCAGGAGCCCCCGTACAGGTCATCGTGCGGCCGCGCACCGAATGATATTGCTTCCTCTGGCGTGCTTCTGGCGGATGCAGGTTTCAGCCCGCAATGAGGGCCCGGCCCTGCATCTGACAGTGATCCCCACGCTGCGATCACTGAGGGCGCGCTCGATCCGGAACATTTTCCCTATGCTACTTCGACACAGGGCTGAAGTGCGGGCCGTGTGACGCCCTCAGGCCCCTCCAGCACAGGAAGGGACTGGAGGGGCCTTCGATCCGGTCCGAGCTCCATGTGGTGACGCCGGTCGCACCGGGAGATGCGTATGGATACCGGAGAGCTCGCTACTGTGGGGCGGGGTGCTGCAGTCGATGCCTGTCCAGGTTGCCAATCTGCCGTTCCTTCTGTTGCTCCCCGTGCTGGGTTTCTTCTGCTGGTGGGCACAGCGACGCACGTTTCAGGATCTCAGCCCGGCGCGTCGCCGGGCCGCGTTGATCCTGCGTCTGGCGGTCGTTGCTCTGCTGGTGCTGGCCCTTGCGGGCGCTCGATGGGTTCGTAAGCACGATGCGCTGGCGGTTCTCTTTGTGGCTGACACCTCGGCCAGCATCCTGCCGGAACAACGAAAGGCCATGGAGGCCTACCTGCGGGACGCACTCCGGGGCATGCGTCAGAACGACCGGGCAGGCCTGATCACCTTTGCGGAGCGCCCGCACACCCGCGCGCTTCCAGGCCCCTCCCTGGAACCGGTGATCCCGGAGGATCCGGGTCCTGCCACTGCCACGAATATCGCGCAGGCCCTGCGTCTGGCGCGGAGTGAGCTGGAAGCGCTGGCCCGCGACCATGGCAGACGGATCGTTCTACTTTCCGACGGCAACGAGAACGCAGGGCGAGCCCTGAGCGAGGTGCCCGGGTTGAACGCGGCAGGCATTGTTCTGGACACGGTGACCCTGCCTGCCCCCCGGCGCGCCGAGGCCCTGGTCGAGCGGGTAGTCCTCCCCGCGCACGTCCGGGTCGGAGAGCCGTTCCCGGTGCGCGTCGTCATCACCACGCGTACGGCGCAAACGGCCCGGATCACGCTCACGCGCAACGGCAGGCCTGCCACGTCTGTGCGATCCGTTGACCTGCAGCCCGGCAGGAACGTGATCACCTTCGCGCAGAGCGTGGATCGCTCCGGGATTGTCCGTTATGCCGCGACACTGGATGCACCGGAGGATAGCATTCAGGAAAACAACCGGGGAGAGGGCATCGTAATGGTGCGCGGGAGGCCCGTTGTGCTCTACGTGAGCGATCGCCCCGGGGAGAGCCGGTATCTACGTCAGGCGCTGGCCCGTCGGCAGATCACGGTGGACGCCATCACGCCTGAGAGCTTTCCAAACACAGTGACAGCGCTGCTGGGCTACGACGGCGTGCTCTTTTCCAATGCGCCTCGCTTCGCCTTTTCCGACGCGCAACTGGATGCGTTGCACACTGCAGTGCGGGACTTCGGTACCGGGTTTCTTATGATCGGCGGCGAGCAGAGCTACGGCACCGGCGCCTACCGGCAGTCCGTTCTGGAACAGATGCTCCCCGTCAGCATGGACATCCGGAACCTGCAACGGTTTCCCCCGGTAGCCGTGGCTACGGCGATCGATCGTTCCGGGAGCATGGCCGAGGGATCTCCCCGGAGCAAGCTGGAGCTGGCCCGGGAGGCTGCCGTGCGCACGGTGCGCGCCCTGAAGCCCGGAGATGCTATCGCAGTCATCACGTTCGAGGATACGGCGGAAGTCCGGGTGCCCCTCACCCCGGTGGAGAAAGCGGACCAGATCGTTGCGGAGATCCAGAAGATCACGATCGGTGGGGGAACCAGCGTCTACAGCGGTGTCCGGCTTGCTTACGAGACCATCAGGGGGGCGCGTGCGCCAATCAAGCATCTCATTATCCTGACGGACGGGATGTCGCAGGACCCGGACTACACCGCGCTCATCAACGGAATGCGCGCCCACCGGATCACGGCAACAGGGGTCGTTATCGGAGCGGGAACCCGGGACATCTACACGCATGATCTGGCTCGCGTTGCCCGGGCGACTGGCGGCCGCTTCTACGTGGTGCAGCATGAGCGACAGATACCGGGGATCTATCTGCAGGAGGTCGAGCGGATCTCCAGCAGCCCTATCGTGGAAGGGGCGTTCCTGCCCCGTCCGACAGACCGGACCGTAGAGATCCTGCCCGGGGGCATGCCGGGTTCCTCCCCTCCCCTGCTCGGCTACAATGTGACACGTCCGAAGCCTACAGCGGACGTGCTTCTGGTCTCCCCTGCGCGCGATCCGATTCTGGCCACATGGCGCTACGGGCTGGGCCGCGTTGCAGCCTTCACGTCCGATGATCGCAACCGGTGGGCCACGCACTGGCTGGGATGGAGTGGCTACACTCGCTTCTGGACCGAGCTGGTGCGCTGGACGCTCCGCGCCAGCACGCCGGACGCGTATACGGCGCAGGTTACTGTGAATGAGGGGCGCGGACACCTTGTGATCGAGACGGCGGATCACGCGAGCCTGCGTGTTGACCGCTCCGCGCTCCGGGCGCAGATCCTGATGCCGGCCCGACAGGGCAGCCGGTCTGGTGGGGTCAGTGATGTCCGGGAAGAGTCCCTGCACCGGATCGGTCCGGGGCGGTACGAGGCCTGGTTCGACGTGCCGGAGACCGGCACCTATCTGGTGCACGTGTGGCGCCAGCCAGCAGAGAGAGCACAGGAGACAGTGGCGGTGCTCGGGCTTTCGGTTCCTTACGCTCCCGAGTACCGGGATATCCGTCCGAATGAGGCACTGATGTCGCAGCTGGCGCAGACCGGCGGAGGGCGACACGATCCGGCACCGGCCAGTGTATTCGGCGCGGATCGTCCTGCGGCTCGTGTGACCTCGGACCTCACGCTGCCGCTGCTCTTCGCCGCGCTGTTTCTGTTCCCGCTGGATATCGCCGTGCGCCGCCTGACCTTCGGTTTGCCGGACCTGCTCCGGGCATGGCACTGGCTCCGGACACGGGCGTCCCGCACCACGCCAGCCACTTCCTCGCCGCTGGCACGGCTCCGGGAACGGAAAGCCGCCACGCAGAATGCTCGCGGCGCCATGAAGAACGCGCCGGATGCCGGCCCATTGCACCCCGCATCCCTCTCAGGGTCGTCCGGGACCGCCCAGCCCGATCCCGCGCCTGCGGTCACGGCGCGAGCGCCCCGGAAAGCCCCGGAAGAGTCAGCAGCCTCGCCTGATGGGGTCGCAGGTGCTGGCGCTTCCGATAGCTTCTCCCGGCTTCTCGCTGCCAGGCGCCGCGCGCAGCAGCGTCAGGATCGTGGTTCCAGGAGCTGACGGCATGGTCGGCACTTGCAAGATGCCGGCCCCGCTTGCAACGCCCTCCGGGTCATGCTACAATGAGGAAACAACTTCTCGGATGCCTGCTCCTGACACCACGCCGAGGACCCGGAGGTTGCGTGCGCGTAACGATGTCAGAAACCACAGGCCCGACCGTGCTCCCATGCAGGGGCCGCGGATTCACCCTGATTGAAACGCTCGTGGTGATCGCTGTTCTCACGCTGGTGGCGGCGCTCCTCCTGCCCGCACTGGCGCAGGTCCGGGAAAAAGCACGACAGTCCACCTGCATCGCCAACCTGCGTCAGATCGGTATGGCTCTGGCCCTGTACCTGCAGGACCACGATGAACGCCTGCCTGACCGCCGGGATCTGAAGCGCTCCCTGCCCGGGGGATACCGGCCATGGAACACGTGGCCGGCCTCGGACCCTCGCACCGGATGGGCCGCGCTCGTTCTGCATCCCTACCAGGCGACTGCGGACATCTGGTCCTGCCCTTCTGTCGCCGGGGCGTTGAACGCGACTCTGCAGGTGGAGCAATGGACGGCGCCGCGCCCTGCAGGTGTGATCACTCGCTACTGGATGTGGCGTTTCGATCGCCCCGACGATCCGATCCCTCTGGACAACCTCTGGGGCAAGACGGAATTGCAGGCCGTTGCGGATCTGCAGGCCGCGGGCAATCCGCATGCGGGCCGACCGCAGAGCCCGGCCGAGGTGGAACTGGCCGTGGATCCGTACTTTCCCGGCACGCTGTCGACCGTTCCGGGACCTCTCAGGGGACGCGCAGTGCACATGGGGGGACGTAATCGTCTGTTTCTGGACGGGCACGTACAGTACCTGCGCGATATTCGCACCCGCTAGCCAGAAGCCGACCTCTCAGACCTCCTCATGCACCAGATAGGCCTCGACCATGATGATATTGCGCTCTCCAACCTGCCGGGCGATTTTGAGCATGTCATCCATGGTAGAGACTTCCTCGACCTGCTCGTTGACGAACCAGCGCAACATCTCCTGCGTTGCAAAGTCGCGCTCTTCGATGGCCTGCTCCATCAGGGCATTGATCGAGGCGGTGATTTTCACTTCCGAGTCGTAGGCCAGCTGGATCGCCTCTTCGGCGCTGTCGAAGCTGGAACGAGCAGCGCCGATAGCCGGGATTTCCACCGTGCCATCCATGTCGTTCAGATAGCGGATGAGCCGCAACGCATGCTCGCGCTCTTCATCGGACTGTTTGAAGAAGAACTCGGCCAGCTTGCGCAGCGCACGGCCCGCAAAGTAAGCGGCTGTATTCAGATACTGGTTGGATGAGGCCAGTTCCATTCCGATCTGCGCGTTGATCGCGGCGTTCATTTTTGTGCTGATTCGCATTCCTTGGCTCCTTGTTGCGATGTCCCCCTGTACGGGAAGCATGCGATGGACGTGACCTTTCCGGACCGCGAGCGCCTGCCCGGCACCCACAGCAAGCCCGGGGCACGTCTCCCTGTAGAACTACGAACGAGAGCGGCTTTTGCTACCAGCAGGAGGCACTCCTGACGCTCGCAGGGTCATTCTTGACGCGAAGGCCTGCTTCCTGCCATCCCGCATCGAAAGAACCGGGGTGATGGAGGCAGGAAGTCTGCGGGACACCACAGAAATACCGGGTACAGGTGGCCGAGGTGTCCGACGGAGCCGTCGGCCCTGATGTTTACGGGAGGAAACATCCATGCCTGCTGTGGAAGGACACGGTGTTCTGTTGAACGCGCCGGGCGAGCCGGCCACGCTCGAGGAGATCGTTTTGGACCCGCCGGGCCCCGGTGAGGTGCTTGTGCGTCTGGTCGCCAGTGGTGTCTGTCACACGGACCTGACTATCAAGAACCTGCAGGGGAACGGCATGCCGTTCCCCATCATGCTCGGTCATGAGGGCGCGGGTTATGTGGAGCAGGTCGGTGAGGGCGTAACGCATCTTGCCCCGGGAGATCCGGTGGTTCTGGCCTATCGCGCGCCCTGTGATCAGTGCCCGGCCTGTCGCCGCGGGGACCCACGCCATTGCTACATGGCCCTGCGCCCGGGACCGCGCATCCGGCGCAAGCGCGATGGGGCCACCTGCTCGCAGGTGTTGCGTTGCGGTACGTTCGCCACGCATACCGTGGTACACAGCAAGGCCGCCATCAAGATGCCCGCGGAGATGCCGCTGGATAAAGCCTGCCTGATCGCCTGCGGCGTGATCACCGGGGTCGGCGCGACGATGAATACCACGCACGTCTGGCCCGGCGCGCGCGTGGCCGTGATCGGGTGCGGCGGGGTCGGGCTCTCCGTTATTCAGGGGGCGAAACTGGCGCACGCGCGTCAGATCATCGCTATCGACATCAACCCGGTCAAATTGCAGTGGGCCCGGGATTTCGGCGCCACGCACACTGTCAATGCCCGTGAGGTCGACCCGGTAGCCGAGGTGCGCCGGCTCACGGATGATGGGTGGGATGGGGGCGTGGAGTTCGCCTACGAGGCTACCGGCGTTCCCGCGTGCATCGAGCAGGCGGTCCGCATGCTCGCCTACAACGGCACGGCCTGCACCATCGGTTTCCCTGCCGAGAACGATGCGGTCACGCTCAATCTCGGCAATATGGCTACTGGCGTCTACTGGAACAAAGCGGGCCTTGCGGTCTGCCATGCCGGAGACACCCTTCCCTCGCACGATTTTCCCCTGCTGGCCCAGCTTTACCTGGAGGGGAAGCTGAACCTCGATCGGATGGTCACCCGCGTGATTGGCCTCAATGACGTAGAGGATGCTTTCCACGAGATGGAGACCGGAAACGTTATCCGCTCGGTGATCCACATGAATTGAGCGTGCGCGCCGGGGCCATCTGCGCGGGAAGTCCGGCGCATGGCCCCGGTTCGCGTCATCGGTCCCCCCGTTTGCCCGCACGCACAACTCCGGGCGCCCACAGACTCCTCTTTTCCCACGCAGATCTGCAACTTTTCACAGTCCACGTCGGTCTTAATTCCGGGCGCATCAGCAGGGAAGGCCTGCGATTTCTCGCGGCAACCAAATTGGCGCCGGGCGCGTACCTGTTACTCTGGAGAAAGGAGACTGCGATGAGTTTGAAGTGGCAGTGCGTGTGGAACGAAGCAGGACACTACTATGAACTGCGGGAGGGTGTCCGCGTCCCGGTACGCCTCTTTCTGTCTCCAGAGCTCTTCGCAGAGTGCGAGGAAGAGATCTTCCAGCAGATTGTCAACGCGACCAACTTTCCCGGCGTGCAGGACGTGGTTATCACCCCGGACGTACACACCGGGTACGTGGTTCCGGTTGGTTGTGTGATGGCGACCAGTGGCACGCTCTGTCAGGCCCCGGTAGGCTTCGATATCGGGTGCGGCATGCTTGCCTTCCGTTCGCGGGTCAGCAAGGGCAAGGGTCTGGATGAGACCCTGCGGCGGCGTTTTTCCGAACGCGTTCTGGAGACGGTGGGAATGGGCATGGGCCGGGGCAGTGGCCGGACCTTCTCGGAGAAGCAGTTCAATGAGATCGTTCGCCGGGGCGCGAACGCACTGGGCGTGCACCGGGAGAACTCGGAGCGGGACTTCATTCCCGTCAGCGACCAGTGGGACATTCCGCGCGTGCCATTGCAGCGGGGCATCGGCCAGCTGGGGAGCCTGGGCGGTGGCAACCACTTCTGTGAGTTGCAGTACGATCAGGAGGATCACCTCTGGGTGATGGTGCACACCGGCTCTCGCGGGTTCGGCCATGGACTGGCGACGTACTACATCCAGCAGGGCAAGGAGTACCTGAAGCAGCGTGGTGTGGACGTGCGTGGGGGCGCCGAGGCCGTGTACTTTGAGCCGGATAGCCCACTCTACGAGGGTTACAGGAATGCGGTTGCTGCCGGTGCCAACTTTGCCATTGCCAACCGCCTGCTGATCTGGGAGGCCGTCGGGCACGCCTTCGAGAAGGTGTTTGGCGAGGAGCCAGAACTGGTCTACGAGATCTCGCACAATCTGGCGCAGGAGGAAGAAGTGCCTTCTCTGGGCGGCAAAGCCTGGGTGCACCGCAAGGGCGCAACCCGGGCGTTCCCGGCCGGGCACCCGATGCTCCGGGGCACCAAGTGGGAGAAGACCGGGCACCCCATCCTGATCCCGGGTAGCATGGGGGATAAGAGCTATATTCTCTTCGCCGAGCCGGGCGCGGAGAAGAGCCTCTACTCGGTCAATCACGGGTGCGGGCGGCGCCTCTCTCGCTCCGAAGCCAGAAGGCGGTTCTCGCAGAAAGACGTGAACGAGCAGATGAAGCGGCTGAATGTGCTGGTCAACGCCGGGCGCAATGTGCCTATCGATGAGTCGCCCAACTGCTACAAGCCGGCACGAGCTGTCATCGATGCCGTCGTTCAGGCCGGGCTGGCCCGTGTGGCCTACGAGCTGACCCCGATTGCCTCGTTGAAGGGGGTCGACTGAGAGAAAAAGGCCCCTGATCCTTCCGGAACAGGGGCCTTGCCTGTGCACACTGTTACGGTTTCGGATTCAGAATCCGTTCGATTTCCGCACGACAGTCCTGCAGGTGCAGGCGTGTGCTCCGATCCGCCGTTTTCGGCAACGCCCGGTCGATAGCCGCTGCAAGGTCTCGCAGGGCGCCCAGCAGAACCGGGCGCAATTCATTCTGCGCCGCACCCTCTCCGGTCACGCGAGATCGGACGGTTTGCAGGTACGTCCGTTGCAGGTTCCTGCGGTACAGATCCACAACGGGAGCAGCCTGCGCCAGTTCGCTCCAGATGCCGTTCTGCAGGTCGGTTACCATCTCCAGCACGGTGTAGGCCCGGTTCCCATTCATGGCCTGGTTGTCGATCATGCGCCGCACCCGGGCATCCGCCAGCAGACTGTTCAGCAGGGCCTGCTGGCTGTTGAGCACACGGTCCACTGCGCCGTTCGGTTCGATGCGGTTCAGGATGGCCGGTACCAGCAGTTCCCGGGGCGTCTGGAACGCGTGTGTGAGCAGGAATTGCAGGGCCTGCGCCTGTCTGGACTTCGGTACCGGAGTGAACACTTCGCCCCCCCGGCCTGCATGGTAGTCGGTCTCCACCACTCCCCCGATCAGCTTGGCCACGTGATTGAGCTCGCGTTGCCGTTGCCCCAGGAGCTCACCGTACATCTCCCGCAGCAGCGTGTAGTCCTCCCCGAACTTTGTGGTTGCCGGGATCAGCAGGGGTACGACCCGGGCGATGTTCTTGAGACCATAGTAGGTTGCCTCGATGGGGTCCGAGCCCAGATCCTCTGTCTGGACCGTCGGATCCACTTCTGCTGTCGCATTCTCTCCCCCGAAGCGCAGCATCGGGTCATTGACCTGCCGCGCCGCGATCTGATCCAGGTCGTACTTCTCGTCTTCCGGGCGGACTTTGCCGGGCAGGGGCTTATATCCCCATTCGATGGCGAATTTATCATACGGGCCGATCTTCGGTATCAGGCGCGCATTATCTCCGGGTTGCGCCACGTAGTTGAAGCGGCCATAGTCCATGATCGACGCCTCATTGCCGTACTTCTCGGTGAACTCTTTGCTGCGCAGCTGCGCCACTGTATAGGCCGAACTGGCCTTGTGGTTGTGCCGGAGGCCCAGTGTGTGCCCGACCTCATGTGCCACCACGTAACGCAACAGCTCGCCCTGCAACTCATCCGGGAACGGGATGCGATGCGCCCGGACGTCGAGGGGGGCGCACTGCACGAAGTACCAGTTCTGCGCCAGTTTCAGCACGTCATGCCAGAGGATGATGTGTGCGCTCAGGATCTCACCGGAACGAGGGTCGTGCACATGCGGCCCCATGGCATTGGCCACGGCCTGCGGCGCCCAGCGGATCACCGAATAGCGCACATCCTCGGGATCCCAGTCCGGATCCTCCTGCTCGCTCGGGGCCTCGCGACAGACGATTGCGTTACGGAAGCCGGCCGCTTCAAATGCCTCGTTCCAGTCCTCCACCCCCTGCTTGATGTAGGGGCGCCATTTCTCCGGAACTTCCCGGCTGATGTAGTACACGATGGGAGTGACCGGTTCGCTGAGGGGCGCATTCGGGTCTTTCTTCTCCAGACGGTAGCGGGTGATGTACTCCCGGTTCACCACACGGTTCTCGCCCGCGCCGAAGTCCTGAAAACTTTCGGTAAAGTAGCCCACACGCGAGTCCGCCAGCCGGCCCATCATGGGCTTTTCCGGAAGCATGACCAGACTGTAGTGCATGGTAGCGGATACGCTGCTCACTCCCGCTGGCGCGCCCGCACGCCGTCCGGGACCGGCAGGGGTGCCCCCCGGGGGATTCTGCGGCAACGTGAACGTGAGGAAGGAGCGCATCTGCAGACTGGTCGGGAACGCCTTCACGCGCTCCACATAGCTGCGCGCCGGGTCTACCCCGGAGGCCCCGAGCCGGCCCTTCGCGGCAAATTCCGACACATCAGAGGTGAGCAGGCGCGTCACGTCGATCACCGGATCCCGGTCCTTGTTCTCAGTCTCCACGTCGAACGCCATGATGATCGGCTCGAGCGACACGTCGGCAATGGCGCGTTGAATGGCCCCCGGCTCGCTGGCCCGGCTCTTGTAGGAGACCAGTCGCAGAAACACCCGATTGTCCCGGCGCGTCCAGCGCACCACGCGATAACCGACCGCTGTGCCCCCGTAGCCGAAACCGGTCGGGACCTGCGCGATCTCGGTCTGCCAGAGCATCTCCCGGTTTAACGCACTACCGGGGATCTCGAAAAGGACCCTGTCACCGATCCGGTGCACCGTGAAGACGCCTTTTTCAGTCTTTGCTTCTTTCGTAACGACGTCTTCATACTTTCTTGGGCCGGCAGGGGTGCCGCGTCCGCCGGATGGGCGCGCCGGGGCCCCGCGCCCTGTCTGCCCCATGGGTGTCTGGGGTGGGTCCTCTGGCGATGGATCCTGTGCAATTGCGGGTCCCGCAAACAGCACACTGCCCATTGCCGCGATCATCAGTACATATTGTCGTACCGTACTTGCCATGATGACTCCCTGCGATGATGTGTAATGGATGAAGGAGAAATCGGTCACTCGGTGCGCGCCGGTACCGGCATGCTACAGGGCGTTTCCCCGGCGAGCTCCTCTGCAGACCGGAAACGGTCCAGCAGGATCGCCACCAGCAGATCGCTCATCACATTGACCCCGGACCGGCATCGGGCAATGATCCAGTCCACCGTGAAAATGAGGGGTAACCAGAGCGCGATCTGGCTGGAGGGCAGCCCGGCAGCTCCCAGAACCAGGGGTAGCACGATCAGTCCGGCCTCCGGGATACCGGCCACTCCTGCCCCCGCCATGATGGAGGAGAGTACAACCGTCAGCTGTTGCGGCAGGCTCAACGTGTATCCAGACGCCTGCGCCAGAAACAGGGCCGCCATGGCCTCGTACAGCGTGATCCCGTCGTTGTTCAGATTGGTGCCCACACAGGCCGCCATGCGTGCGGAGGCCGTGGAGACGCCCATCCGCTCCAGAGCCCTCAACGTCACCGGGACCGTTGCCAGGCTGCTGTTGGTGGAGAGCCCGGTGATTACAGCCTCGCCCCCGATCCCGAGGTACACCCTCGGGGATTTGCGTCCTACCAGCCACGCCACCAGAGGATAGTACCCCAGCGCATGGATGCTCAGCCCCAGCAGGGTCACCGCAAGAAAGAGCCAGAGGATCTGGAAGACTTCCAGTCCGTGTTCGCCAACCACCTTCGCCACCACAGCAAAGACCGCAAACGGCACGGCCTGGATCACCCACTCCAGCATTTGCATCAGGATCTGGTAGGTGGCGACGATGAACCGCTCCACGACCTGCACGCTGTCCTGCCCGGTTTCCTGTTGACGGCGCCGTACCTGCCGCAGGGCCGCGCCTCCCAGCAGCCCGAGCAGCACCACGGGAATGATCCGGTTCTCCAGTATCGGCTCTACCAGACTCCGGGGAACGTACGACCGGATATTACTCACTGGATCCAGTGTACCCTGACGCGCCTTCGCCAGCAGCGCTTCGCCACTCACGGCACCCGGTGCCATGCGCTCCATCTGCTGGAACTTTCCCTGCCATGCCCGCCCTGGCTGCCATGTGTTCATGATCAACAGGCCGATGCTCATGGCCACGGAGACGTTGACCAGGCAGATGGCCACCAGTCGCGCCCCGTGCCGTACATGGATCTGCGTGCGCACGAACGCATCCAGTATCGCGAACAGCACCAGGGGCGTTGCGAGCGCCTTGAGAAGGTCAATCACCAGGATCCCCAGTTCGCCCAGTTGCTGTGTGGAGAAACCCGGAAGAAGCGGTTGTTTTCCGCAGGTCACTCCCAGCGCGGCCCCGGCGATCACTCCCATCAGCACACGCAGGTACAGTGGAACGACTGGCCTGCGCGCGCCTCGCTCTTCTTCCGTCCGGAAGTTCATTCGCCCGATATGGCCCCCTCCCCGGCACAGGAGCGCAGCAGAGCCTCTTCCGCACCCGGCCCTGCTAGTGCTACGCGGAGCAGCTCTTCCGCCCCTGCAGGCGCAGCCGAGGCGCGCAGCAATCCTTCGGCGTCCATCAGATCCGCTGCATGGTAGTACTCCAGGCCGTCCACCACATACCGGGGGCGCACGCCCCGTGCCGTAGCAAGCCTCTGCACCTCCGCTTCCGTGCACCCCATGCGCCGGCAGAGCAATGGCAGAGGCACCAGTTCCTCAATCTGCCAGCGTGTGCGTAGCAACCATCCCCCGATCGCCATCAGGACAGCACCAAAGAACAGACGGCCTGCCCCGGGAGGCCCGCACCCGTCCCCACCCGTCTGCCATGCCTCTGTTGAGCAAGCTCCCAGCAGGTTGAGTCCGCCCAGCACCACAAACGAGAGGGAGAACCACAGGCCCGGCGCACCGCCCGCAAAGCCACTGATCACAACGGGCTCCGCGCCACGCGGGTTCCGCCACGCTCCATTTTCAAAGAGCGTCCGGAGCACCTCACCCCACCCCCGGGCTCCCGTCGCCCCGGGCTCATGGCCGGCCTGCGGCATCCTGCCAGATCCCTGTCTGGCCTTCGTTTCCATAGCGATCCACTCCGGTGACTGCCACCACCTGCACGCGGCCCCTCGCAACGTCCTCTTCGAGGCGCAGTTCCGTCGTCTGCCCCGGGAGGATCCGGATCTCCCATCGGTCTCCCCGTTTCATGCGCACCAGCCACCACCGCACCCGATGCCCTTCCGGAAGACGCCACTGGAAACGCTGCTCCCCTGTGCCTTCCGGTTGCACGACTACCCCGGGCGCCGGCAGATCCTCCTTGCCCAGCCAGGGTGATGCCGGTACCAGGGCCGGCTCCGCATACACGCCGGAGGCCAGTAGATCGGCCAGCCCGCGCCGGTTCTGCATCAATGCTTTCATGCTGAAGTGCACGTTGCCTGTTGCCCCCGCCTGACCGCGCGTCACTTTGATCTGATATACGATCTCTTCCGGAGGCCATCCCTGCCCCGGGGCCTCGCCTACCCGGCTCGTGTAGCTCCCCGGCCACAGGTGACGCCCCCGGGAGTTCTGACTGACCCACCAGTGCAACAGCACGGCGAAACTCTGCTCTCGTTGCTCGATGGGCCAGTACAGCTGCGGCGCCAGATAGTCCATCCAGCCATTGACCAACCACTTGCGCACATCGGCGTACAGCTCAGTATACTGATCGAAGCCCTTGATCTGCTCCGGATACCCCGGGCGGTAAATCCCGAAGGGGCTGATCCCCACCTTCACCCAGGGCTTCTCTGCTTTCACAACGCGGTACATGCGCTCCACAAACGCGTCTACGTTCTGCCGCCGCCAGTCGTCCCGGCTCAGACGCCCCCCGGAAGTGCGGTACTGTTGCCACCGGGGTTCATCGGGGAAGTCCAGCACGCGCCCCTGCGCGTCGCGTTCTTTGTAAGGGTAGAAGTAGTCGTCGATGTGCACGCCATCCACGTCGTAGCGGCGCACCACATCCAGGATCACTGCCAGGGAGTGCGCCTGCACATCCGGCTCTCCCGGATCCAGCCAGAGGAACCGACCGTAGGTGCGCACCAGGTCCGGGCGTGTCCGGCTGATATGCTGGTCCGCGATAGGGGACTTTCCGGAGGGATGGCGTGCGCGATAGGGGTTGAACCACGCGTGCAGCTCCAGACCACGCCGATGTGCCTCCTCTATGGCAAACGCCAGTGGATCGTAGTATGGCTCCGGCGGTTGTCCCATCCGGCCGGTCAGGTACTCCGACCACGGTTCTAGCGTCGACGCGTACAGCGCATCACATGCCGGGCGCACCTGCAGGATCACCGCATTGAGCCGTAACTGCGCTGCACGATCCAGGATTGCCAGCAACTCGGCCTTCTGTGTTTCAACTGGAAGTCCCGGTTTCGACGGCCAGTCGATGTTGTCCACTGTGGCCACCCATGCGGCCCGGAACTCCCGCCGCACAGGCGGCACCGACACGGAGGGTGCCGGCGCCTGGATCACTCTGCTCCACAGCAGGCTTATCGCCACGATCAAAGGTACCCCGAAGGACATCACTTCCTCTCCCCTGATACTCGTCATCGCGCGCCCCGGACGAACCGCACCAGCAACGCGCCACCGAGGAACACACACGCCGCGAACAGGAACGCCAGTGTGTAGCCCGTGCCGGCCCGGTACTGGTTGCCGGCGTAGATCAGCAGGCTCACTCCGAACCCTGCGATCACCTGTGGCGCCGTCACGCTCATCTGCCAGATCCCCATGTCCTTGCCTGTATCCTCCCGGCTGGGCAGCGTGTCGGCGGCCAGTGCCCAGGCTGCCGACAGGTAGGCCCCGTAGCCCAGCCCGAACAGGGGGGCCAGCAGCACGATCACCGTGTAGTGCGGCACCAGAGCAAATGGCACCAGCGTGAGGAACATCACCCACCCGGCCCCGAGCACCACGCGCTTCCGCCCCACACGATCCGCCAGCCCCCCACCCCACGCCGCACTGAGTGCGCCGCAGAGCGCGATCACCAGGGCCAGCAGGATCGCCGCCTCAAAGGGAGTTCCCGGGGTGAGGCGCCCGATCCGGAACACCTGCACGCGTTCCTGCAGGTAGTACACGAGGTAGTTCAGGATCACATAGAAGCCCAGTGCGTTCAGGAAGCGGCTCAACCACACCCAGCGGAAGTCGGACGATCGCCAGGGCGCTATCCACGCCTCCACCCCATGCCGCCAGCGTTCCTTCCATCCTTCCGCCCGCACCGGTGTTGCCGCTACGGTTGGCGGAACACTCTGGCGGTCTTCCCGCAACGTCCCGATCACCATGGCCGCACACACCAGATTGATCACCGCGATCAGCAGGAAGATCGCCTGCGGGCGTGTGGCCAGCAGGAAGCCCGCTCCGGCCGCCGCCACCTGCGCCAGCAACTGCAGCAGGCTCAGAATGCCGCTTGCGTGCCCCCGCCGGTGTTCCGGCACGTAGTCGGGCACGATCGCCGCGTACGGCCCGGTGCCCACGTCATCGGAGATCTGTAGCAGGAGGTACCCGATGAGGAACATCCACAGGCGATCTGCCTGCGCCAGCCAGAACATGGCGATCGCCGTTAGCGCGGCGCCGGCCGCAATGAAGGGTTGACGTCGCCCCCAGCGCGAGCGGCACCGGTCGCTCCAGTAGCCGAACACGGCCGGACCGATCATTGCCTCCACGGCGCCAACGCCGCTGATGCGTCCCCACCACAGGTCTTTCTGGTCAGCGGGAACCAGTCGAGCCACCTGCACGGGTAGCAGCTGCAGTATGAGGAACCACTTGAAACTGCTTGCGAACCAGAACGCGGAGATGCCCCAGTACCACCCCGCGCGATCCTGAAACACAGTTGCTGGTGCCGGACTCTCCGCCTGCTGCATGGGTGTGTCCCGGCCCTGTACCGCAATGCACAGGGCCCGTCACTGGACTAGTTCAGAGGGAACTCCTGCAGCCGTACCGGGCGCCCCTCAGCCGCGCTGCGGTCCAGCGCAAAGCAGACCGCGTGCGTCTTTGCCGCGTCCTCCAGATTGACAAACGACTCTTTTCCCTGCAGGATACACTCCACGAAATGATCGATCTCTCCCTGGAACGGGTGATGCGTCACGTCCCCGCTATCGGGACGAATGGTGGGTACCGTCACCCAGTCTGTCTGGCCCGCGAAGAACTCCCGGGCGTAGATGCGATTGTCGCGAATGGTTCCCTTTTCCCCGAGAAGATCGATGTTGAACGCGTAGGGGCACTGCGCGTCGAAGGACACCGACACCTTGCCGATCACCCCTCTGGCGAACCGCACGATCCCCACCACGTTGGTGTCGTACTCGTACTCCGGGTTGCGCCGGTTGCTGTACGCCGTCACTTCTACCACCTCATCCCGCACAAAGTGCCGCAGCGCGTCCACCGCATGGCATCCTGCAGAGAGAAACGCGGATCCTGCGATCTCACGTTTCACGTTCCACCGGTACTGCGCGTACTGCGGCCCGATATGGTGCCAGTAGTCCACCTCTGCGTAGAACAGGGGACCGATTGCCTGCATGTCCAGCATGCGTTTGATCCACAGGAACTGCGGGTTCCAGTGCAGCACGAAGCTCACCACGGTACGCACGCCGGCCTCGCGCACGGCCTGCAGCATCATACGGAGGTTTTCGATGTCGTTGGCCACCGCTTTCTCGATCAGCACATGTTTGCCAGCTCGCGCCGCCAGCACCGTTTCTGTCGGGTGCAGGTGGGGTGGGGTACAGATAGAGATCACGTTAACGCGCGGGTCGCGCAGCATCTCTTCGTAGCTGGTGTAGATCGCCACGTCGGTCAACCCTGCCTGCAGGGCGCGCGCTTCCGCGGCCTCTGCGCGCCGGCTGCAGATCGCAACTACCTCCGTGTGCGGGTTCTGATAGTACGCCCGGATGTGCTCCCCGGACACCCATCCCGCGCCCTGAATTCCGACTCCCAGCTCTGCCATGGCTGTCACCTCTCATGAATACGGTGGAACTTTTGCCCGCTACGTTCGCCCGCGTTCCGTCGCATTCCTTCCCTGCGCCACGCATTGACAGGCTAGCCGGAATCTGTTACACTCGCCATAGCCCCTGTTACGAGAGAAGTCCATGAAGCGCTCCTCCATACAGAACGTGTTGAGTGTGCTCTGTCTGCTGGCCGCAACGCATGGTCTGGCGGGATCGCAGGCCCCGACCCGCGTCTGGCCCAACCCGGAGAGTCGGGCCAATTCAGACGACTGGCTGCGCCTGCGCCATCGGGAGATCCGGCAGCTGCAACCGCGTCTGCTGGTTATCAACTACGTCAACGGGCTTACAGAGGATGAGGTGCGCAAACGGGTGGATGCGATCATTGCGGCCGTCCGGGAGGCTTCCCGGTACCACGGGTATCGCGACCCGCAGGCCACTCCATTTCTGGAGTATCGGATCGCACACATTGCCAACCTCACCGATGATCATCCCCTGCCAGAAAGCGATCGGATGGAAGGAAACTCCTCGCTCTATCCACGCGTTCCAGACTGGAAAGAGGGCAATAACTTCCGCTACGAGGTGCTCTTCACGGAGGAGTACGCGCATCTGCTGCGCATTCCCCATCCGGATCGACCCGGGCGCCCGGTCACGCTCGGGGCTGCTGTCCGTGACGGCCTCGTTCATGAGGTCTGGATCCTTGCGTTGCAGGGCCGCTTTGGCGCCCCGCACAGCGTTGTAGAGCTCAAGCAGGCCTACGATGACAGTCTGCGCAAGATCCCCGGCAGGTCGGTCCATGCGGGCACTGGCGCACCACAGGATCTGCCTTTTCTCGGGCGCAGCCTGCGGATCGTGCATATCAATCCGGAACGCGGGGTGGGCTGTGCTCTGGAAAACATCGGGCGATCTCTTGAAGAGATCGCCCGTTCCCGCGCTATCCCCTATTTTACACGCTATTTCACGGAATTTACCGGTGCGGATCTGAAGACCCGTTATCGCACGCCGTTCTCCACATGGGAGGGCCGTCAGCCCGGCACCGAGCTTGCGTACCCTGCGCCCGACACCGTTCTGTATCGTTACAAGGGGGAGCAGTTCGCTATCCGCAACTATGTTGCGCCCCCGGGCAACGTGCGCTTTCCGCCCAACGCACGTCGTGAGTACGACATGGACAACCCGGAACCGGTCCTCTCAAACATCGAACATTTTCGCCTGCGCGACGGCAAGGATGGTCGGGACCGCGCGGAGCCCTACACCCCGGAACGCATCGCTCCCTACCGTGCGCTGGCTCCTGACTGCATGGGTCCGTGGATCGTCTACTGGTTGCAGAACCTTCCCGGGCTCAATACCCGGGCGCGCGACGACCAGGACCTGCCCATGCGCAACTGGTGGGTTTTCCTCTTCTACTGAACCGTGAGTGCTATTGCACCGGGCCGGACAGGGACGCGTTCTACCAGCGACCGGTTGGGCGCGCCCGCGTCGCAGCAGCTGCATCGACAACGGCCACCAGTATCAACAGGATTGGCAGCAGCAACTCCATTTCTTCGTCTTCCTTCCGCCTGTGCGGCGTCGCCCGTGTAGCCTGTGTCCGGGTTCCTCTGCCAGGAGACCTGTTCTATACATCGGGTTTCCACTCCCTGTACCGCAGCACCTTTTGACGCTGACATCGCAGGCACGGCATCATGGTGATATTCCACCTTTTGCACTCCTCCTATCAGAGCAATCCTGCCAGTCTGTGATTGCGACAGACAGGCGGAGCCAGCCACCATATGGAGAGCAATTCGATGCTGTTGCACACAGCAATTCTTCTGGTGGAGCCAGAACCCGTTCCCGGATGTCCTCGTGATCACCGGGCATATCATGCTGTTACGGCCCTCTACAGGCACGATATCCCGCAGGGCCATCCTCTACAGCCAGCATCGCAGGTCAGGAAAAAGGGCCGACCGGGTCCCGACAGTCTCTCACTGGCGCCCCACGGCGTCGCTGATCCTGTATTTCGGGTATACTTGTCTGAATAGCGATGTGTATTCCCTGCTCGCAACAGCAGGCCAGCAAGCCCTATGCGGATCGAACTGCAACCCGGCATGCGTGTGCAGCTGCGTAAGGCGCATGCCTGTGGTGGTGATGAGTGGACCGTCACGCGCACGGGAGCGGACGTCGGTATCCTCTGCGCGCGGTGCGGACGTCGTGTCATGCTGGAGCGCGAGGAATTTGAGCGGCGCGTCAGACGTGTGGTCGCGTTGCCCTCCCTCACGCCCCCGGAGAACACGCGAGGATGATCTCGTATCGCATCAATGCCCCGGAGCGCAGCGCGTTCTGGACAGGAGGCCTTCTGCTTGCGGTCGGCACCACGGTTGTCGCCGGGTATGCTGTACGCCATCTGCGTGGAGAGGCAGACTCCAGTTCTCCTGTACAGCTGACACCGGCTGCATTTCGTGTGCAGGAGCCCTCCGCAGCAACACCGCTCCCGGTGCGCGTTGAAGTCAATGCGTTGCACCGGCAACCGGCCAGCCGAGATGTCATCCACGCTCTGTTTGCCGATGGGGCTGTGGCGATGCCCCCATCACGAACGCTCGCACCCGGCACCCCGCATGCCGAAGAGGAACCGGACTGGTTTCTCTGGGCCCGCATGGACGGCAAGCAACTCCCGGTGCGGGTGGTATCCCGGTCTTCTCCGCCCGCAGGGGAGGTCCGTGCATGTGCCACGTATGTCCCGGAGGGAGTCGCGGTGCTTCTGGCGAACCCCGGTCCGTATCCTCTTACGCTCGAGGTGCGCGTGCGCCTACCGCGCGGTGTTTTCCGGATCGAGCGCCTCACTTTCCCGTCAGAGCCGGCGCCGGGAGCCGTCCTGCAACCGGTCCGGCAGGACGCCCGGGAGCCTGCAGTCCACCCTGCGGCACGACTGGAACGCCTGCAGGGGAAGGACCTGAGCACTTCTGCAGAGGTCGTCAAGCCGGCCTATCTGGAGCCGGGAGGGGTGTGCCTTTTGCGGTATACCGATCAGGTGCAGGAGGTCGCGCACGCATGGCGTGAGACGCATCAGCATCTTCACGCTCTGGCGCGAACCAACCCCGCTGCCGCGCGCCGCATCCGGCGCATGTTGCAGGAAGGGCGACTGAACACTGCCTCACTCTACAGCGGACCTGCGCGCCGTGCTTCTCGGAGGCTCTCTGCCCTGCATCGCATGCTCCTTGCGACGGCGCAGGCCCAGTCGGTCCAGGCGAACCTGCTGGCCCGGAACGCCATTCCCAACACCACGGGCATCCCTCTCATGGGCTCTCTGGAGCGTCTGGCAGACGCACTCTCTGAGACCAGTGCGGTGCTTCTCGGGCTCGTTCCCCGCATCGCGATCCTCCCGGAGACTGCCGGCCTCATGGTACTCGCGCACAGACAGGATCCCATGCAGACTACCACCGTGCGTGTTCAGGTCAGTCTGACCAACGCAGGATCGAAAACCGTCCGCACGATCAGGATCGGCGTGGATCCGGGCGCGTTGCCACCCGGCATTACCTGTGAGCCGCACGACCCGGTTTTCTTTGAAATGCTGTCGCCCGGGCAGACTGCCCGTGCCATATTCCGGATGACCGGTCCGGGTGTGGCCTCCTGCCCACAGAACCGCTATGTGGGAGACATCACGTATCGCATCCCGGATGCCCCGGCGCACCTGCGCCTGCGTGCCTGGTAGCCCCGGACGCTCCTGCCCGGGCCGCGCTACCCCGGGCCCGAAATACCAGAACGCTTCTGAGGTGAGACCGATGCAATTGCTCACATTCTGGAATGGCACGGGACTGGCCGTGCTCCTGGCTCTGCTGGCCGCTACGGCCCGTGCCGACATCGTCCTCAAGCCAGAAATCAACGACGGTGATCGTATCGCCGATGTGGCCCGTATCGTGGTCCGGGTCGAAAGTGAAGAGGGGATTGACAAGGTTGAGTTCCGCGTTGGCGACGAGCTGCGCTACACCGACGAGAGCGTCCCCTACGTTTTCGAGTGGGACACTATCAAAGACCCGGAAGGCCCGCACACCCTTTCCATCACGGCCTACGATAGCGCCGGTGCCACCCGGCGGATCACGCTCAACCTGATCATCGATAACGAGCTGGATCAAGGGGCGGACGCCCTCGCGCAGCGCGCGCAGGAGGCCCTGCGCAACAAGAACACCGCCGACGCTATCCGCTACAGCCGCCGCGCTCTGAAGGCCGAAGAAGGGAATCTACTCGCCTCCCGTACCATGGCGGGTGTGCACGCCGCAGCCCGCGACTGGAAAAAGGCGATTGCGGCGCTTCAGGGCGCAAAAGGGCTGGAGACCAGCGCGGCTGCCCTGAGCGAGCTGGCCTCCTACCGCGTGCAGCAGGCTCTGTTGCCGGACAATGTGGCGAATTTCTTTGCGGATTTCTCAGCGGCCCGTGACCTGTACCGTAAGGCCGCAGATCTGGCAGTGGAGGAACAGAAGAAGCGAGGTGCGGAGAACGCTGCGGCGCAGGCCATTGCACTGGGGGATGCCCTGATGGCTGCCGGGCGCTATCGTGAGGCAGTCAATGAATACGCCCGCTCCGCCCGTCAACCCGATGCGCCTCTTGCGCTGGTCAACCGCCTGGCGCTCGCCTACGCGATGGACGATCGGCTTCCAGAGGCGCAGGCTCTGTTGCGCCCCCTGATCCGTGCGAAAAAGGATGACCCGGCCACGCGTGCCACGCTGGCGCTGGCGTTGCTCCGCACCCGACAGTTCGCCGAGGCGCGTGCCCTGGTAGAACCAGACCTCGCGGCGCAGGTGCCCGCGGCCCTGATCACCGCAGCCTACGCCGACGCCGCGCTTGGCAACAGGCGCACTGCGGTTGCCTTCGCCCGGGATGCGGTAGGGTTGTTGCCCGACTCCGGAGACGCCCGGTACGCGCTGGCGTTATCGACTACAGAACCCCGCGAGTCCCTGCAGGCCATCGAGAGGACACTGGCTCTGGCTCCGTTGCAGAATGGCCCCCTGCTTGACTACGCTACGCGCCTGCTGCTGACCCGGCGGCAGGACCGAATCGAGCAGGCGCTCAACCTCACAGACCTTGCCCTGAAGAACGAGCCGGACAATCTCAACGCCCGACTGATGCAGGCCCTGCTCTACCTGGCAGAAAAACGACTTACTGATGCGGAACCCCTGCTCACGTGGGTACAGCGCAAAGACGGCAAAGCCCCGGATATTCTGATGGCTCTGGCGATCTACTGGGACCTCAAGGATAACGGGCCGATGGTCAGCCGGCTGCTCACCGCAGCGAAAGACGCCGACCCTCGCTTCGAGCGTCAGACGCCGGACACACCCCTCGAGCTTATCGTAACCCTGAACCGCCGATTACTCTACCGGGCCGGTTTCTTCTTGCTTCCCTCCACACTCTACCCGGAAGGGTCTTCCGGGGAAGCAACCCGCTAGCAGTGGTTATGGCCGTGCGGCATCAGGAAGAGGCAACAGAAGAACGCAGGTGGGACGGTTTAAGAGAACCACCCCACCTGAGTAATGGCAGAACAACCTGCTCTGGTACGCCCGGACATTCGTGTTGTATCCGCATCAGGGCCTGCCCGGCAGATATCATAGAAAGTCCAGTTCGTCCTCGTCTTCTACCGTGTGCCACTCATCCAGATATTCATGGGATGACAGTTCGTCAATGTCTGGTGCTTCCTCGAAGCGCTGCACTGTGATCTGTCGTGTTGCAGCAAGCTTCTCCAGCTCTCTGACAATTGGAGGTACCTTGCTATTAACAGTGCTGAGATAGACCCAGCGTTCTGCACGTGTGATGGCAACGAACAGCAAGTTGCGCAATTTTTCCCCTGACTTTCCCTCGGGGAAAGAAGCCGGAACGATCCGGGGCAGCAGAACGGTGTCGAAGGTGAGCCCTTTGGCGCTATGAATAGTGATCAACTTGGGGCGTCTGGAGGCAAAATGCAGGTTTTCCTGATCTTCTACTTCTATACCTGCTTCCCTGAGACCTGTTGCGAAGCCATGCACCTGCCTCTTCAGAGGAAACAACACGGCAATCCGCTGATCGACCAGGAGTCTTTGGCGCAAGACGTCGATGAGACGCTGCTTCTCATCCTCGAAATCGCTCGCAATGTACAGTAGAGGCGTCTCACGCTCCTTCTGCACCGTGCGTACCTGATTCAGGTACTGTTCTCGCTCTTCTGGAACCCTGAGCAGTTGTGCAGCCAGGCGTGCTACATACGGCGAACAACGATAGGCATCCAGAAGTGTGACCTGCCGGCGGCGTAACCCGAGGATCTGGAGCACCTCACTCTCGGTAGAACCGCCTTCATAGATCTGCTGCCTGTGGTCCATGCAAACGGTCACGTGCCGTGCAACGCGGCGGAGTATCTCGAAGCAGATTCCGTCCAGGTCCTGGCCCTCGTCTACCATTACAAAATCGAAGAGGGGTGGTGTTGAGCGCTCTGTAATCCAGTCTGCTACGGCCCGTCGGACTGCCTCGAAGTCAGGCTTTCGCTCCTCATAGTTCCATGGTAAGTACCTGCTGATGCGGGCCTCGTAGAACTTCCTGCACCAGTCGTCAAACGTGGTCACGGAACTCTCAGGCAAATCCAGCAGTGCAAGGCCAGAGCGGATGTAGGATTTGAGTACCCTGGTAAACACCACGATGCGGAACTTGTCCGATGACGAGCCCATACGCTGTCGCAACTCATGGGCCCGATGAAGCAGAACCATCGTTTTGCCAGAACCCGGTGCGCCATAGATGACCTGATGCTCTTTATGGGGCAGTTCGACGGCCCGGAGCTGGTCCGGGGTCAATTCGCTACGAGGAACCAGCCAAGTACTCATGATCCTGCCTCATGTGAAAGAGCGAGCTTTGGCAGGAGGCCCGCCTCAGCATGCTCTGCCAGATCCGCGTCCTCATGTGCTCGCCGCCGTCGCTCCTTCCGGGCAGCACTGGCAAGATCCTGCCTGTTGAGCTGACTGGCTGCGGTCAGGAACCAGCCCAGTTCCCAGTCAGTGAGTAATTCTATCGATCCAAACAGCTGTAACGCTTCTTCCAGAGTCGGTTGCACCTGGTCCGTTTTCCCCTGTGCTCGCAGGATCTGCGCCAATAAGACCATGTAGGGTGGGTCTTTCTCGATCGCAAGCGCCTGCCGGATAGTTGCTTCCGCCTCTTCGAACTGATTGCGTCGGAACTGTGATAGGGCGAGGTTGAACATTGGTCCAGTAAAAGTAGGCGAAACACGTACCGCTTCACGATACATCTTTTCCTCGCGTTCCCAGTCCTCCCTCTCCCCATAGCGAATGCCCAGGAGGTTCAGCAGGTCCGCATCCGGACGGCGCAGGCGCCGCAGGATCTGCTTCAGGTAATCGATGGACCTGTCGATCTGCCCGATCTCCGCGTAGTCGTCCGCCAGCTGTCGGAGCACATGAGGTATCTGTGTCTCGGGAATTTCTCCGGTGCGCAACGCTTCTTCGTTCTCTTCGATACGCAACTGCGCGGCATGCGGATTGACCACCTGGATCAACGGGTTCTCGATGACCAGGTCGAAGGAAGAGTCCGGGCGGTTCTGGAGTGCCATCTGCAGCTGCAAGCACTGATTGGCGTCCATCTGCACTCTGAGCAACAACGGGTCACCTTCCCGGACCGGCCCCGGGATATTCCAGGTGGCAGCAAATACCTTGCGCTCCTGCGCATCGGTGCCGGCGACCACCTCCACCTGCAGTGGAACCTCTCCCTGCGTCGCAGTCTGCGGAACCAGCAACCCTGTACGCTCGATAAACGCTTCCGCGCCGGGGTAGGGCAGCGTAGCGCCCTGTGGCACCAGCTCGAACAGGCCGCTCTCCGTGCGCAGACTGATCGTGTCGTGCGCGACGGGCTGGATCCACCCTCTACCGAAAAGCGCCAGGGTCAATGCATGGTAGGCGGCCCCACGGGCTACCGCCACCTGCGTCGCTTCGCGGTCTGCGTACGTCAGCACACGCGCCGACGGGAAAAAGTGCTGCACAGCCTCCTGCACCTGTGGGATCAAGCTGCTCCCACCCACCATCAGGCAGAGATTGATATCCCCGGCTGTCAGTTGTGCCCGGTCCAGCGCGTCCTGTATCGGCGCGAAGATGGAGCAGGTCAGGTGGTACTCGGTGTTGCGCGCGTAGAGCAGGTCGGTGTCCAGGAAGGGTTCGAGCAGTTCCTCGAATTCCGCTGCGGAGAGGGCCGGCGACTGCAGCGACATTCTGTCGTGCCCATCGCACGGGCAGGGCCATGTTCCCGGGAGGACCTGCCGGATCTCGGATTTGTCTGCACGCTGATACCGGTCGAATTTCTGCAGACGATCGATCTCGATGCAGAGCTTCTCTTTCAGCGACTGCGCCACGCTCAGCAGGGCCGGCTCCAGTTGCCGTTTGCGCTGATGGAACTCGAACTGCATTACGTCCAGCCCCTGCTGCTCCGCCAGTTGCGGGATCAGGACCTCGTGCACGATGGCCGCATCGATGTCGCCACCACCCAGCCGGTGGTAGCGCGACACGGCCAGAAAAGCGATATGAATGTTCCCACCTCTGTTCTGCGGGGTGAGGCGAAAAATGGCCACATCGCACGTGCCCCCGCCGAAATCGAACACCAGCAGGTTCTGCGGACGTTCCAGGTCCTTCTGCAACGCGCTCCAGTGAGTGACAAGATAGTCCAGAAACGCAGCGACGGGCTCATCCAGCAGATCCCCCGGCTGCAGGTCCAGCCCGGCCATTTGCGCAGCGAGCTGTGTGTCGCGGCGTTGCGCCAGCTGGAAGGACGCAGGAACCGTGACGACGATACGCTCAGGCGGGAGGTCGCATTCCTGCTCTGCTGCAGACCTGAGAAAGTCGAGTATTTTCCCGCTGATCTCACGGGCGTGTCGGAATCCTTCCGGGGCGCGATGGTAGGTACGCTGGAGCCCCATGTCGTTCTTGCACTCGTAGAAGATGTCTTTGTTACGAGCCCGCCTCGCATCGGCCCGGAGGCGCTTGGCGCCCTCACCTACCCAGACCTGCCCTCTGTACAGAGCCACCACGGAGGGCACCAGAATGTGGATGTACTCTCCGGCATCGGTTGGTTGTACCACATCGATGCAACGGGCCGGCGAGGGATACATCTGCCCCGGGTCCCAGCGGACCTCAGCGACTGTCGAGTTGGTAGTGCCCAGGTCAATCCCCAGCACGCGCATCGGCAGGGAAGGGGGCACGGGATAGGGCTTCTCCCGGTCCTGCACCCGCATCAACGGCGCCAGATCCAGTGCGTTCTCCTCCATCGCAGGCTCTCCCACGCATTCTCAGGTTCGGGGCAGCACCTCTCCGGTACTGCCAGTCAGGGTACAGCGGAACAACATATCTGTACTTAGTCACAGAAGCCCTTTCGTCCTGCCGGGCGCAAAAATGCCGGTCATTTCACGAGGGAAAGACCGGCATGAAATTCCGACTATCTGCGTGTTACAGGCCGAACGCCTTCTGCATCTGCTGGCGTACCACGGTCAACCGCTTCACATCGCCCCCGCCCACTTCGGCGGTAGCCCACCCGGTGAAGTGGATCTCTTCCAGAGCTCTGCGCACATCGGCCCAGGGCAGATCATCCTCCTCCGCGGTGATGTCGACAAACTTATCCGCCTTGCGGCTGAACCCTTTGACGTCGAGCTTCACACAACGGTACCCGAAGGCGCGCACCCACTCGCCGGGCTGACCATACTTCCAGTGATTGCCCAGATCGTAGTACATGCCCACCCACGGACTGTTGAAACTGTCGACAAAGCGGATGAAGCGCTCCGGAGTCTGCTCGGGCGGGGCATCATGATTGTACATCATGTGGTTCCACACGTTCTCCACAAGGATCTTCTGACCCAGTGCGGCGGCCAGTGGCAGCACTTTCCGGATTTCCTGACGGCACCGCTCCTCAATCTCCTCGGCGGGCCCGTCTTTGCCGTGCCCCACTACCAGCAGCACTCCGCTTCCCCCGGCCGCATGAGAGACGCGCACGCAGTGCTCCAGGTTGGCCACCGCCTGCGCCCGCTCCTCCGGCTTCGGACTGGTGAGTCGCTGCGACCAGTGTGCGTGGTTGATCGCGTTGTGCACGAACACCCCGGACTCCCGGACTGCCTCGCGTGCCTGCTCCGGCGTGTATGCCGCAGCCTCGTCCAGATCCACGCCATCGAAGCCCGCCTCGGCCGCCATTTTCAACCGCTCGGCCAGCGACAGTTGCCTGCCGTCGATCTCTCTGGCGATCATGGTCAGTTTGCACGATAACAGCAGTCGCTTTGCGGGGGGCGTGATCACGCGGGCGGGTTGTGCAGCCGGCTCCGCCCCGCCTTCCACGAGTGCCGCGGACGTCGCTGCGACCGAGGCGGCCCCGGTAGCAAGAAAACGTCGGCGGCTCTGTCCCTGTGGATCCATCGGTACGTCTCCTTTCTGAGTCTTCAAGCAGTTGCTCTCAGTCGAATGCGAACAGTCCGGCGGCCCCCATGCCCAGGGCGGCACACATGGTGACCAGTCCGTAACGCGCCCCGCGCCGCCGTGCCTCGTGGACCAGTGTGACTGTCTGTCGGGCTCCGGTTGCGCCCAGCGGGTGCCCGAGGGCCACCGCGCCACCGTTGACATTGACGCGCTCCATTGGCAGCGGGTAGATCCGGTGCGTCGCCAGTACCTGCGCGGCGAACGCCTCGTTGAACTCGATCAGGTCGACATCCTGCAGGGGGACGCTGGCGCGATGCAGCACCTTCGGAATGGCGTAGGCCGGAGCGATGCCGAACTGTTCCGGGGCCACCGCGGTCACTGCATAGTCCACGAAGCGTGCCAGCGGCTCCCAGCCACGTGCCCGGGCGATCTCCCGGGTGGTCAGCACCACGGCGGCAGCTCCATCGCTGCGCTGGGAGGCGTTGCCTGCGGTGATGATCCCTCCCTCGCAGAAGGCGGGCTGGAGCTGCGCCAGCGCGTCCAGCGATGTATCCCGTCGCGGCCCCTCATCCCGGGCAAAAAGCACCTCTCGCACGGTTACTGCGTCGCCTTCTCCTTCCTGCACCTTGACGGTGATCGGAGCAATCTCCCCCGAGAACCGGCCCGAGTCCTGTGCTGCTACCGCTTTCTGGTGCGACTGCAGGGCGAATGCGTCCGCCTCCTGCCGGGTGATGCCGTACTCCCGGGCCAGCCCCTCCACGCAGAGTCCCATGCTCAGGTAGGTATCCGGCCGACGCTCCATCAACACGGGATTGGGGCGTGTGCCCGGCCCCATGAACGGAACCATGGTCATCGACTCGGTGCCCCCGGCAATCACGATGTCGGCCTGGCCAGTTGCGATCCTGGCGGCAGCAACTGCGATGGCCTCCAGTCCGGAGGCACAGAAGCGATTGAGCGTCATGCCCGGAACGCTGTCCGGCAATCCGGCGCGCAGGGCCGCCACGCGCGCCACGTTGAACCCCTGTTCGGCTTCTGGTGTAGCACACCCCAGGATCACATCCTCGACTTCCTCCGGGGCGAGCCCCGGAACGCGTTCGATAACCGCACAGAGCACAAACGCCCCCAGATCGTCCGGACGGGTGTGGCGCAGCGTGCCGCGTGGCGATTTGCCGATGGCAGTTCGGGTTGCTCCTACCAGCACCACCTCTCGCATTGTGCGTACCCCTCGCTTTCCCCGGGACGGTGGACCCCGGAAATCTCACTCTATCTACGTGGCGCACACGGGGAACACTCACTCTAGTGAATTGGCCCTGGAGGAAAAAAATCCTTCGTTTGGCGGATACGCAACGATCCGTTTTTGCGCCAATCTCATTGCAAGTGGAAACAAGCGTGCTCTGGCTTGAATGCGAGCAGGGCCCGCACATGCGCCGCTACCTCTGCCGGCGCAACCCTTTCTGCCAGAGAGGCACACGGCATGAACGCTCGAGAACGGTTTCACGCGACCATGCACTACCTGCCCCGCGACCGCAGTCCGATTATGGACTTCGGTTTCTGGGAAGAGACCCTGTTCCTCTGGGAGGAACAGGGTCTGCCCCACGACGTTGACACCGACGCGTTCTTCGGAATGGATCCGCAGTGGATCCTCGCGCCGATTAACGTGGGCCTGCACCCGCCCTTCCGGGCCATCGTGATGGAAGATCACGGGGAGACCGAGATTGTGCGGGACAGCGACGGGGTGGTCAAGGAACGCAGCAAGTTTGCCAGCTCGATACCCCGTCATCTCCGCCACACGTTGCGTGGCCGGGCCAGTTGGGAAGTCGAGTTCCGCTGGCGGTTGAATGGTTGCGCCCCGCACCGCTACCCGCGAAACTGGCCCCAGCTGTTGACAGAATATCTGGACCCCGGTCGGGACTATCCGCTGGGCATCCAGGTGGGCTCCCTCTACGGGTGGATCCGGAACTGGATGGGTCTGGAAGGCGTCTCCATGCTGATCTACGACGATCGCGCGCTGTTCGAGGAGATGGTGGAGACCATCGCCGACTGTGTGATCCAGGCCATCACTCCAGCACTGGAGGCAGGGATTCGATTCGAGTACGCGCTCCTGTGGGAAGATATGTGTTACCGCGCCGGCCCCCTGCTGTCGCCGAAGGTCTTCGCGCAGGTGCTGGTCCCCCGGTACCGGCGGATCACAGAGCTCCTCCGCCAGCATGGCACGGATATCGTGATCGTGGACTGTGATGGGGACATTACGCAGTTGCTACCGTTGTGGCTGGAAGCAGGAGTGAACACCATGTTCCCGCTCGAGATCGGCGCATGGGGTGCCGATCCGCTCCGGTACCGGAAGGAGTACGGCACGGATCTGCGCATGATCGGCGGCTTCAGCAAGCAGATCCTGGCCAGCACCCGGGAGGAGATCACCCAGGAAGTGGAGCGGCTGGCCCCGCTGGTGGAAGAAGGCGGCTACATTCCCACGCCCGATCACCGTGTCCCCCCGGACGTGCCGTTGCGCAACTACCTGTACTACCTGAGCGAGGCCCGACGTTGCTGGGGGAAGAATCTGCCCAACCTGCGTCCCATGGGCGTGGAAGAAACGGCCACCGATGACGGCACGCGCTTTGCGTGGCACCTTGCAGAAGAATGACCACACCCCGGAGCCTACACGCAGGGATCAGCGTTTGAGAACGATCTGGTCCTCGGCCGCTTTCAGCACACTGTCGTAGTAGGCGCGCACTTTCTCGACGTCGGTGGGTGGCACGCTGCCTGCCCGTTCCGTGATGGTCACGATCACGGTCACGCTTCTACCGTCCTCTGATCGAGCTACCGTGCGTTCGAACTGCTGCACGTCGCAGGAGAGCCTCAGATCCGCCGGGACCTCCTCCACCCGGTACCCCTCCGGGAGAATGAATGTGGAGCGAATACGCGTGCGCGAATTGTCGGTTTCCACGATGGGCCAGACGCGGGTGTCCTGCGTGGCAAAGGGGTTGCGCCGTTCCATCTGCCCGGGAGTGAGGCGAATGGGCACCAACAGGAGACTGCCTACCGGCCGGGCGTAGGCCGGGGAGTCGATGGTCAGCTGCAGGGTGAAGGGGTCGGTCTTGTCTGTGCCATCGGGCAGCTGGAAGCGCTTCAACTGACTGCCGGGCGCAAACTGCGTGGCCAGCGCGCGCATCCATTCCTTGCGTTTGTCCGGTTGCAGGGAGCGCGCGGTTGCCCGCAGGGCCTGTGCGGCAGCGCCCCGGAGCGACATCGAGAACTCGGTCTGTGCCCCCCCATCGGGCTGGAGGCGCACCTGCAGGTCCCATTCCACCCGGTTTTCGTCGGGAGCATAGACCGGTATGGTACGGAACCGGGGCCCCTCGTCTCCAACGACCAGCGCCTGCGCGCCCCGAATACTCTCCGGGATATCGCCAAGCGGGCAGGTCTCCGCAGTGGGGTCGAGCCAGACCTCCTTCCCCTCGATTTGCGCGACTGCGATGCAGTGGTTAAACACGTTGAGCGTGGGCAACGCAGGTTCTACCGGGCGCGGGTCGCCAGTGCGGACCAGTGCCGGACGTGCCTCGATGCCGACCAGGCCAAGCATGGTCACCAGCAGAGTGGTCTTGTCCTTGCAGTCGCCGTAGAGCCTGTCGTGCACTTCTGGCGCGGCATGCGGGCGATAGGCGGAGAGGCCAAATTCCAGGCCGACGTAGCGGACGCGGTTGGCCACAAAATCGTAGAGAGCGGCGGCCTTCTCGCGCTCGGAGCTCCTGCCCTCGATCAGGCGCGCAACGGTGGCGCGGATCCGGTCGGTGGGCTTGATCTGCGATCGAGCCAGTTGCCAGAACCACCTGCCGATCTCTTCCCAGCTGCCCAGCGAAGAGACCTCCATGTAGACGCGTACGTCGGCCAGAGGCGGCATCGCGGGCTCCAGTTTGATCGGTTCCAGTCCCCGGCGCTCCCAGATGTAGGTGCGGGTCCGGCCATCGGGCGCGTTACGGACAACGGGCTTGAGCCCCGGATCGTTGTAGACTTTGAAGCGCAACGCTCTGTCGGCCGGCACATGCAGGGTGTACCGGCTCAACTGCACCGGTTCCGGGCCCGAGAAGCCCCAGTAGGTCCAGAAGTGCCCGGGAATGAGCAACGGTCGGGTGATCATCTCATAGGTGTAGTCGATCACGCACCCGTCCTCAATGGCAGGCATGGAGAAGCTGGTGTAGAGGGCATCCTCGTAGAGGGGAAAGTCGCTGACGGCAGCCGAGAGCCGGATGTCGGCCGGTCGCACCGGCACCACAGTGCCGTCTCTGCGGATGGTGCGTGCCGAGAGTACGCGCACGGACTGGTAACTGGAGTTGAACGGCAGGTGGACCTCGGCCAGATGACGTGCACGTTCGTTGAACAGCTTGTAAGTTTCCCGATAAACGGCACGCACGGTGCCGTCACTGGCGACGCGAACTTCCCCGAGATCCAGCAGACGCGCGTAGTCGTGGTTGGGCCAGTCGGAAGCGTCCGGTGCGGTGCGGATCGCCTCGCGCAGGACAGCGTCCAGCATGCTCTTCGCAGGCGGCTTTGTCGCCCGGGCCCCGGAGGACGGCGGTCGTTTGCCGTCCGCGCACACCGGCGTTCTGAAACCGGACGTCACGTGGAGCAGGCCGATCAGGGCCGAAAGAACCGCACAGGCTATCAGGCGCATGGGATGCCTACCTTTTGCTGATGTCTTCCCGGAAGTATCCGGGCGGGTGTCTGGCACCCTGTTGATTATCCCCTGTTCCGGACCTTTTTGCAACCCGCGCCCGTAGTTCCCTGATCCCCGGCACCTGCGCCCTGCATGGAACCCCGGGCGTCCTGATCCGTAAGTAGGTGCAGAAACGTCCGCGTTGCAGGTACGGTGCATCGAAAGGGAGCGACACGGCATGCGCATACTGGTAGCGGGAGCAACCGGAGTGATGGGGCGCGCCCTGCTTCCCCGACTGCAGGAAGCAGGGCATACTGTGTTCGGACTGGCGCGCACACCCCATGGCTTGCTGGATGTCAGCCTGACAGGGGCAACGCCCGTGCGGGGTGATGTGCTGGACGCCGATGCGACCCTGCGGGCCGTCCGCGAGGCGCGCCCGGAGGCCATCGTAAACCTGACGTCCGCCATTCCCCGCCGGCTCCGGGTGCATCCAGAGGACTGGGCGGAGAACGACCGGGTGCGCGTGGAGGGCACGGCCAACCTGCTGGCGGCGGCCCATGAGATGAGCGTCCGTCTCTTTGTGCAATCCAGTGCCGGCTACGTCTGCGCGCCCCGCGGAGAGGACTGGATCGATGAGGAAGCGCCTCTGTCGACACACCCGTTCCTGCAGGCGACACTGCGCATGGAGGAGCAGGTTCGCACGGCATCGGTTCCTGGTGTGCTGTTGCGTTTTGCCGCCCTGATGGCAGCGGATGCATGGCATACGCAACAGAGCGTGGCCGCGTTGCGGCGTGGCCTGTTGCCGATCATCGGAGACGGGAGCGCCTACCTGAGCCTGATCCATGTTGACGATGCGGTACAGGCCGTGCTCTGCGCGCTGGCCCGTCCAGACGTCGCTGCTGGCAGGATCTACAACGTCGCGGATAGTGCGCCGGCACGTATGCAGGAGGTGCTTCCCTTTGCGGCGCGTGTGCTGGGCGCCCCACCACCTCGCACAGTACCGACGTTCCTGGCTCGCATGCTGGCCGGCGCGCTCACACTGGAAGTCTTCACCGCTTCCTACCGCCTGAGCAACGCGCGCATCCGGCGCGAACTCGGATTCGAGCCACGCTACCCGACCTACCAGGAGATCTGGACGCAGATCGCACAGGTGGTCTCCGGACAGGACTTCGTGCCTTCCACAGACCTGCGCGCCTGATGCAGGACTCCCCGCCGACGGCACGAAATATGCAGGTAATCTGTAGAGGGAATCCTCTGCAGCATGAGACGGGAACCCCGGAAAGGAACTCCACCTATGAGATCTGTGACTTCTCGCTGTGTGGGGATCCTGTGTAGCGTGGCGATGTGGTTGCCCTCCTGTTGTTCTGTGACGCGCGCGCAGGAGCCTTATCACCTCGGTATCAGCATCTCAGCCAACGCCTACAACGAGCGGGCGTGGGCCGACATGTTCAAATGTGACGCTCGCATCTGGCAGGTTGGCACCTTGAGCGACGGCCCGGTCGACGCCAATGGCATGCCTACCACGGACTGCGATATCTTTGTGTTCGACGGCTACTTCGCCCAGAATCACCTGCGCATGGGTAGCATCCGGGGCACGTATCGCCTCTACTTCTCCGGGCAGGCCACTGTGTCTGCACCGTGGACCGGGGGGATACAGAACGTGCAGTACGATCCGGCCACCAACACGACCACGGCCCGGCTGGTGATCAACAGCGATCTGCCTTCGATCCTGATCCGCCTGCAGAACACCCGGCGCACGCCCTCCAGCCCGCTTAATTCCGGCGTGACGAACCTGAAGTTGATGCGGCCGATCGCCATCGGCTCCACTCAGAGCTACCCGCCGAACGCTGTGTTCACCACCGAGTATCTGGCCGCGCACAATCGCGGGCAGGTGTTGCGCTCGATGGATTTCGTTGCGACCAACTTCAACATCCAGCGTCACTGGAGCGACCGCCGGCGCGTGGAGGAACTGACCTACTACGGTGCGGCGCGCGATCCCGGCTATGGCTGGCAGGGCAAAGGGGCGCCGTGGGAGCTGTTCATTCTGCTGTGCAACCTGCTTGACAAGGACGCCTGGGTCAACATCCCCATCTTTGCCACCGACGACTACGTGCGCCAGCTGGCGCGCCTGCTACGGGATACTCTGGAGCCGGAGCGCAAGATCTACGTGGAATACAGCAACGAGGTCTGGAACTTCGCCTTCGCCCAGTGGGGGCACGCGGTCCAGCTCGCCACGGAAGATCTGCGGACCAATCCGGCCACCAGCATCAATTTCGATGGGGCCTGCATCCAGCCGGATCAGAGTGTGGACACAGGCATTGCAGTGCCTCGCTTCTGGGCACGACGCATCATGCAGATCTCGGACATCTTCCGGGAAGAGTTCGGCCCGGAGGCAATGATGACCCGGGTGCGTCCGCTGTTCGAGACGCAGGCCGAATGGCAACACTGGATCTACACCGGTCTCATGTTCCTGGATCGGTACTACAACAACGCCGACGGCAACCACGTGCCCAATCCGCGTCCGGTGCGAGATTACCTGTGGGGCGCGGGGGGATCGGCCTACGTGCATGGCTACCCGGACAGCATTAAAAACGATCCCAACGCCACGGTAGATAGCATCCTCAACGGGTACGCGCTGGCGTGGCCGGAGCACTACCAGACCATGGCCCGGGATACCTACTGGTGTAGCATGTTCGGGCTAAAGCGGGTCGCTTATGAGTCGGGAACGGGTCTCGATGATTTTGCCGGGCTGGACAGCGCCATACAGGCCGCCCAGCGCGACCCTCGCATGAAGCAGATCTATAAGCGTTGCGTGGACGAGTTCTTTAAAGCCGGCGGAGAACTGTTCGTGCACTTCCTGGGGGTCAACGGGGCACACGGACTTCTCCCCTTCGACGCTGTGGTGGGCACGCAACCCCGGCCGAAGCAGGAGGCCTTTGACGAACTGCTGGCCGCCCCCGTCCGCCCGGAACCAACCGTCGGCTTCGCACTGCCGGCCACCATCATGGCAGGACGGTTCCACATCAATCACGACGGATGGGCGACCGGTAACAACGATAACCCGATCACTCTGGGCGCAGGTTATCGGTGGTACGGGTACACGGTGCGCGCTACCGAGCCGGGTGACTACGAGATCGCTTTGCGCCTGGCCTCCAGCGCCCCCGGCGTGTGCCGTATCCTGATAGATGGCCTGCCTGCAGGCACAGTTGCGTACCCGAACACAGGGAATGCGCAGACCATCCTGCCCCCGATCCCTGTCTACCTCTCCCGGGGCGTTCACGGCCTGCGCGTGGAGCGCGTCTCCGGTGGCAGCGCGGTGCTCAGTCAGATCCTCGTCACCACCGGCATACCGAACCGCGTGCTCTCGGGCCGTCTGTATCTGGAGGGACGAGTGCCTGCCGCAGGACTGACCGTACCGTTCGAGTTCCGTCCCGAGGATGGCTCTCCCGGCTTCACCCGGAACGTGTCGGTTCAATCCAACGGCGATTTTCAGGTGAATGGCCTGCCGAAGCGCAGTTACACGGTGCACATCAAAGGGAGCAAGTGGCTGGCCCGTAACGTGCGCACCGATCTGCGCGGTGGCGATGCGAACGGCCTGCAGATAGCGCTGCCGGCCGGTGATGCCAGCGGCGATAATGCCGTGGATGTGCTCGATCTGGACCTGCTGATCGGGGCGTTTGACACCGTGCCGGGCGATGCCCGCTGGAATGGAGGGCGGGCGGATCTCAACGATGACGGCGTGGTAGATGTGCTGGATCTGGACCTGCTCATCCGCAACTTCGACACGCAGGGTGACCCGTAACGCCCGCACAGGAGACTGCACGGAGCAGCAGGAGAACAGAACTGGATCTACCCGCGTTCCC
>JANWZQ010000107.1 GCA_025054835.1 Chthonomonadaceae bacterium | reverse complement strand
TGGCCTCGCTGTTCAACAACCTGGGTACACCGTTTGTGATCATGTTCACCCTGCCTATGGCGCTCATCGGTGCGCTGGGCGCGCTGGTGCTGACCGGTGAGTCGCTCTCGCTGGTGTCGGCCATTGGAGTGATCATGCTGGTGGGGTTGATGGGGCGCAACGCCATATTGCTGCTGGACTACACGAACACGCTCCGGGCACGCGGACAGGAGCGCAATGCCGCGCTGATGGAGGCCGGTGCGACTCGCCTGAGGCCCATCCTGATGACTACCGTGTCCACCATCGCCGGCATGCTCCCGGTCGCGTTACGCTTTGGCGAGGCCGCAGAGATCCGCGCGCCCATGGCAATCGTGGTCATTGGCGGACTGCTCGTCTCCACCCTGCTGACGCTGGTGGTGATCCCGGTGCTCTACAGCCTGTTCGATGACTGGTTCGGCCACCGAGAAAGCGTGGTGCGCCCTGACGTGCCGTTGCCGGAAACCTCCCCGGCGGATACCGGGCGCGAGAAACCCGGCTCCGTGCCATCGCCTGCGCCGCAGAGCGTGCCGTGACAGGCCCCTTTCACCGTTGCAGCCACTTCAGAGCCTCCCATTTCTGGCCTTCCGCAGCCAGCTGGCGCGCCGTTTTTCCCTCCGCATTTTTCGCCGCAGGATCGGCCTTCTTCTCCAGCAACGCACGCACAATATCTGGATTGCCTCCCCGCGCCGCCAGATGCAGGGGCGTCTCTCCCGCACGGTTGCGCACATTCGCATCTGCGCCCCAGCGCAGCAGGGCGTTCACAATATCCGCGCGCTGTTCTGCCACCGCGATATGAAGCAGTGCATTCCCGGAAGCGTCCCGCAGGTTCGGATCTGCACGCCCGTTGAGCAGGGCGCGCACCACGTCTGTCTGCCCCTGCCGGATCCCCAGAACGATGTAGGGCGTGCCCTGCGCGTCCGTCGCGTTCGGATCCATGCCCCGCTCCAGATACTGCTGCACCGTGTTGGGCTCCCCCTCTTTCAACGCGGTCTGCAGCTTCTGATGATCTTCCGGGGTCAGCTCGTAGGCAGGGGATCCCCCGCACCCCCAGACCCAGAGGGCCATCAACGCCAGAACGCCATACGTCCGTTGCGCTTGCTTCATAGCACCAGTTCCGCAAATCCCGCGTTGACAGCCTCCAGCAAACGCGCGTGCAGAGCCGGGTTGGAAGCCGCAATCAGCGAGCCAAAGTTGGCCTCCGTGGTGTCCAGCAGATCCCAGTCCGAGAGGTCACGCCCCCACGCGTCGGTGAGCACACATCCGGCCTCCCGTGCGATGAGCGCGGCACCCGCCACATCGTACCCGTACAGGCCGATCAGGCGTCCCCCGCCGTACGTTTCGAAGAGCGGGCGCGTGCGGGGATAATCGCGCAGAAGACGGGTGCGCACATCGACCACACCGGCCAGCTGACCGGTGACCAGGCGCGTTAACTCGTACGCGCTGCTGTTCAGAATAAAGCAACCACCCTTCACGGTAGTCCGATTGGCCATGGGCGCAAGCGCCCGGAACAGCAGGTCCATGGGGGCGCCCACCACTTCATGGCTCCATGCCATGATCTCGATATCCTGCGTGGGCGCTGGCGCTGGCGCGATCAGGCGTCCGGTGTCATCCTCGATCTGCACGCCCCCACCACGTTCTGCCGAGAAGGTCAGATTCCCCTTGATTTCCGTGATCCCTGCGTAGCGCACGTCGCGCAACGTGGGCGAGGGCGTGTAGTCGGCCCACGCCACGGAGACCACACAGGCCTCGAATCCGGCCACGGCCCCGCGCGTGCCGTCGATCGGGTCAATAATCAGGAGCCCCTCCGGCTCCCGATCCGGGAAAACCCGCACCAGCCCGCGATCCTCCGAATAACAGGCGACGTTGCATCCCTGTTCCCGTAAGAACTCTGCAACGGCCTTCTCCGCAATCTCATCGATGTCGAACGTGGCGTCTCCACTGGATGCTACACCTGTAACGCGCCGGGCCCGCCATGTGCCCAGATGCGGTAGCACCGCAGCACGCACATGACGGGCCAGCGCACGAATCATCTCCTGAGGTGTCATCGCTACCTCCCGCGTATGTTCGCTTTCCTCACGATAGCATACCCGAAACCACATCCCGGCTTCCCCTCCACGCGCCCTTGCCTCCCCGGTCAATTCGTGACATAATAGTGTGTGGAGAGGTGGCCGAGTGGTTGATGGCACCAGTCTTGAAAACTGGCGTGGCGCAAGCCATCGCAGGTTCGAATCCTGTCCTCTCCGTTCAGCCCCCCATTCCTGCTGCTGATGTCTGAGACCGCATCCAACCGACGCGAGGAGGTCACGCGCCTCCTCGCGCAATGCCAGCAACTCTGCGCGGAAGGTCGCTACGCGGAAGCCCTGCAGCACAGTCAGGACGCCCTGACCCTGGACCGTCAGAACGACGACGCGTGCTTTCTGCAGGGGCTCACTCTCTTCCTGCTGGGACGTCTGGAGGAAGCAGATGCCGTGATCGGCACCCTGCTGGACCGCCGGCCGGACTATCCCAACGCCGCCTATCTGCGCGCCGGGATGCTCCGGAAGCGCGCGGGCGATCACGCCCCGGAAGTGCTGGCCGCCTACGATCGCACCCTTGCAGTGGATCCGGACAACCGTTTCGCGCTCTGCGAGCGGGCCGACGTCCTGCGCGCTCAGGGACGCTACGCGGAGGCCCGCGACATCTACATGCAGCTGACCTCCCCGGAATTCTGCCCGGATGAGGCGCTGCGCACCGAGGCCACATTCAACCTCGGCTGTGTAGCCATGGTGCTGCAGGATAACGAAACGGCGCGGAAAGCTTTCCGCGCCGTTCTGGATGCCGATCCCGACTACCCGGATGCTCGATCCCTGCTGGCGCTCGTGGAGTAGCTCCTACTGTTCGATCCGGTACAGATGCGTCTTCGTGCGCAGATATAACGCCCGACCCACTGCCACCGGCGACGCCATGCAACCCTCCGGCATCACATTCTCTGCCAGCAACTCGAAACGCCGACCCGGGCGGATCACCCGGATGCGACCATCCTCGCTGCAGCAGTAGATACGCCCGTCAGCGTAAAGGAGTGAAGCGGAGTACTGTCCCCCCAGACGCTCCTTCCACACTTCCGCGCCAGTCTTCGCGTCCAGGCAGGTCAGGATTCCGTTGTCATTGAGCAGGTACACCAGCCCATCGATCAGCAGGGGCGAGACCTTGAAAGGCACAGCGCGTGAAACCTTCCACACCACGTGCGAGCGCGTTACATCGCCCCGACCGTCCATGCGTACGGCCAGCAGGTTGCCCCAGTCGAAACCGGTGTTGATCAGCGCCAGATCGCCATAGAGCAGCGTGCGTGAGGAGCCGGAATAGCCATCGTGTTGCACCCGCCAGACCTCCTCGCCCGTGTCCGGATCGTAGGCGTAGGCTCCCTGCGCAGCCGGACTGATCAGCAGTACCCGTCCATTCACCCGGGCCAGCACCGGGGTATGAAACGCCTTGTGCCGCTCGCTCGTCTCCCCATTGCGGGATTTCTCCCGTATTACTGAACGAGTCTGTTGCCACACTGTCCGGCCCGTACGCTTGTCCAGCGCAATCACCGACTGCCGGTCGATCCCGTCCATGGTCAGAATGAGCCGATCCCGGTAAAGGATCGGCGAGGACCCTGGCCCTACCGAAAACCGGCACTGTAGATCCCGCCGCTCCCAGATCACCCGGAAGGTGCGCGTATCCAGACAGGCAGTGCCATAATTGCCAAAATGCACGTATACCCGGCCGGGTTCAATCACTGGCGAAGGCGAGGCGTAACTGTTGAGATCATGGATGGGGTCCGGCTCTGCATTGGTGAAAAGCCGCCGGTTCAACAGGATCTTGCCGGTATCCCGATGGACACAGAGTACAAACATCTCCCGGCCGTCCGGCGTGGCGGTTGTCAGCCAGATCTGCTCACCCCAGATCACCGGAGTGGACCATCCCCGTCCGGGAATGGGGGTCTTCCATTTCACATTGCGCGTGTCGCTCCAGGTCAGAGGCAGGCCCCGGGCCGTGCTGTGTCCATCGGCGTTGGGGCCGCGGTATTCGGGCCAGTGCTCCTGTGCGTGCGCCGTCAGCGCCAGCGAAAGAAGCCCTGCCATGATCAACCAGCGTTGTCTCACTCCATCCATCCTCCTGCGTGCGCCCGGTGTCCCCGGGGAACACGTCATGGCGCCTCGAAGCCGGTCGGCATCCATTGATTCCACCCCTGCTTTTGGTGTATAGTGTCAGCGTATCCTCTCCGCAGGGATCCGGGTGAATGACCAAGCAGATCTGGGCGCCATGGCGACTTCAATATATCGAGTCGGCAGATAAGATCGAAGGTTGCATCTTCTGTGACTTTCCTGCCCGGGGTGAAACTGCCGACCCGGACCATCTGATCCTGCACCGGGGCCCGCACGCCTTCATTATTCTGAACGCGTTTCCCTACAGCAATGGCCATCTGATGGTGGTGCCCTACCGCCACACGTGTCGCTTCGACGACTTCACCGATGCCGAGATGCTGGACGTGATGCGGCTCACACGCATTGCCCTCCGCGTGTTGCAGACCGCCTTCAAGCCGGACGGCTTCAACCTTGGGGTCAACATGGGGCGTGTGGCCGGAGCCGGGATCGCCGATCACCTGCACTGGCACATTGTACCCCGCTGGAACGGCGACACCAACTTCATGCCCGTACTGGCCGACGTGCGGGTGATCCCGGAAAGCCTGTCCGTCGTCTACGAACGCCTGAAAGCGGCGTTGCCCACCGCCCTGCAGGCCGATATCCCTGCAGATCCGGCACCACAGTGACAGGGAAGGAAGCACCGGGAATGCCAGAAGACACTGAGGACCTGTTCCACGCCGCACAGGAAAACCTGGATGAGCCCTCTCGCGCAGGACTGCTGGAAGCACTGGCAGCACGTGCCTCCCGATGCACGGCCTGCAACCTGGCGCACACCCGCCACACGGTGGTGTTCGGCGAGGGCAACCCGGAAGCTCCCCTCATGCTCATCGGTGAAGGGCCTGGCCAGAACGAGGACGCGACCGGACGCCCGTTTGTCGGCCGCTCCGGCACATTGCTGGATGAGTGCCTGCGTGCTAACGGCATCACCCGCAAACACATCTACCTCACCAACATCATCCGTTGCCGTGCCTGCGTGGTGGAGGGAGGGCGTGTGAAGAACCGGCCCCCAACGCCTGATGAAATCGCCGCCTGCCATCCCTGGCTGGTGCAGACCCTGGAGATCGTGCGCCCGCTGGTGATCCTCTGTCTCGGTGCACCAGCCGCCAGCGTCATCATTCACAAGAACTTCCGCATGGGGCAGGAACGCGGGCAGTGGTTCGAGACAAAGTACGCCCGCTACGCCATGGCCACGTGGCACCCGGCATACATCCTCCGTCTGGAAGGCGACGCGTACGAAGCAGCACGGCGGGCGCTGATCGAAGACATCGCAGCAGCCCGCCGCAAAGTGATCGAGGCCCGGAAAGAACCGAAAATGACCCTCTTCTGAGCCCTGCTGAATATCCGCCGCCTTACTCTCCCTGACAGAGGGGCACGTAATGTGCCCGCCTCCGCAGCTGTGATCGGCAGTTTCCAGCAGAACAGACGGGTCGGCACACTGCCCCGGCACCGGTACATAATGGGTTGCCCGGTAGCGCAATACCATCTGGCGTGCCCGTCCCGGAACGCAAAGCGGGCGAGAGGTATTCTCGCCCGCCCGGCATCTTCACAGAAAAAGCCTGTGCTACTCCCAGCCGGTCGCTCCACCCAGCGACTGCGGCCCCCAGTTGCGTGTGAAGTAATCCATGAAAACCAGAAACAGGATCAGGAACCAGACAAACCCGGAACCTGCCCAGAGCCACGTGAGCCGGGTGCCATCCCACACGTGCATGAAGAACAGGACAACCAGCGTCGCCTTGGCAACTGCGATGAACAGCATCACAAAGATGTTCATGCCCGGTATCGGGATGTACTTGTTCAGATCCACATACGATGCCGCTACCGTTGCGAAAAGCAGCAGCATCAGTGCTGCGTAGACGCTCAGATAGAGCCACGGTGGCGCGGCATGGTGCGCATGTTCCGCATGTTCTGCTGTATGTTCTGCGTGCTGAGCCATAGTTTTCAACCTTGAGTACAGAGTTCCCCGGAGTTACTCCGGGCCTGCCGGCCTACCAGAACGGCTTTGGATGGATCAGATAGAGCAGCGGATACAGGAAGATCCAGACGATGTCCACAAAGTGCCAGTAGAGGCCTGCCAGCTCGATCGGGATAAAATCCTGGATGGCCGGATGGTCGAAAGCGATCATCAACCAGATAGCGCCCAGCACAAGGATCCCGATCAGCACGTGCAGGCCATGCAAACCGGTCATGATGAAATACAGTCCGATGTACAGCTGCACCCGGCCCTTTGTGATCTCATCCGGAGTGAAACGCGGGATGAACGCTTCCTGTTCCGTGGAGGACTCTGCGCTGGCAGGAGCCATCACCGCCTGCGGAGCAGGCACCGTTGTGGATACGCTATGTTCTCCGCCTCCCCCGTGTGCGGTTGCGCCTCCTGCGCCATGCGCCTCCCCACCGTGGGATCCTCCGTGGTGCGCGGGTGGCCATTGAAAGTTCGGGCCGGGAAACAGATGGTGCTCGAACTTGCTCCCGTACTCAATGGTCTTCACGCCCATGAATCCGAATGCTAGCAGAATGGTCGCACCAATGTACACCAGCTGCATCCGCTTCTGCTTCAGAATGGACGCGCGCACGCCGAAGGCCATGGTCAGGCTGCTGGTCAACAGGATCAACGTGTTCACAAAGCCCAGCCCGACGCTCAGTTCCTGGCTGGCCGCTGTGACCTCCGTCGGGTACTGCGAGCGGTACACGGTGTAGGCCAGAAAGAGCGCCCCGAAGAACATGATCTCGGTGACCAGAAAGGTCCACATCCCCACGATGTAGGACTCGTTCTGCTGCGCTCGATCCTCGAACTGATGCGCGACGTACGTGTGCGCGTCCACAACGGCGTGAGGCGCATGTTCCAGCGCTTCTGCGCTCATGCCTCATTCCTCCCCGACCAGGAACCGCTCCCGAGGATCGCCTCCTCGCGTTCCTGTGGAGCCTGCGCTTCCTCATCCTCCGGCTTCAACGACGGAAAAGCGTCGTAGTCGTAAGCTTCCCAGGTGACGACGGGCTTGTTGTTCTCGTCGAAGTTGAACTCTGGCGGCGGCGAGCTCGTCATCCATTCCAGACCCACTGCGCCCCACGGGTTCGGCCCTGCGAGCTTCCCCTTCACCAGCGACCAGCTCAGGTAAAAGACCGGCAGCACGTAACCGACGGCGAGCACGCTCGCGCCAGCACTCGAGAGCACATGCCAGATCTGGAACTCCTCCGGGTACATCGCGTAGCGCCGGGGCATGCCCAGATAGCCCAGAATGAACTGCGGGAAGAAGGTCAGATTGAACCCGATGAAGATGATCAACGCAGCCAGCTTCGCAGCATTCTCCGGGTACATCCGCCCGGTCATCTTGGGCCACCAGAAGTGCAGTCCGGCAAGGAAGCCCAGCACCGCACCGCCCACCATCACGTAATGGAAGTGCGCCACCACGAAATAGGTGTCGTGCATGTGCACGTCTGTTGCCATCGTGGAGAGGAACAGGCCGGTCAGCCCGCCGATGGTGAACAGGCCGATGAATGCCAGCACATACAACATCGGCGCGCGGAAATCCACCTGCCCCTTGTACATCGTGGTCGACCAGTTGAACACCTTGATCGCCGACGGGATCGCCACAAGGAAGCTGATGAACGAGAACACAAAGCTGCTGTACATCGACTGGCCGGAGGTGAACATGTGGTGCCCCCAGACGAAGAAGCCCAGCAACGCGATCGCCAGACTGGAAAAGGCCACAAAGCTGTAGCCGAACACCCGCCGACGCGAGAAGCAGGAGATCACCTCACTCACCACGCCCATCGAGG
>JANWZQ010000099.1 GCA_025054835.1 Chthonomonadaceae bacterium | reverse complement strand
CGCTACCGCATCGATGGCGTGCTGCATGAGGTAAACGCACCGCCAAAACGATTCCATGCCGCCGTCGTCAGTCGTATCAAAATACTGGCAGATCTGAACATTGCAGAACGCCGCCTGCCACAGGACGGCCGTATGCGCATCCGGAGCGCGGGCCGGCAGATCGACCTGCGCGTGGCCACCGTGCCCACTCTCTACGGCGAGGGCGTGGTAATGCGCATCCTGGATAAGCAAACCGCGATGCTCGGGCTCACCGAGCTTGGCATGTCTCGCGACGTGTTCACTAAATATCGTCGGCTGATCCAGGAACCGCATGGCATCATACTGGTCACCGGTCCGACCGGATCGGGCAAAACGACCACGCTCTACGCCAGTCTCAATGAGATTTACAGCGTTGAGAAGAAAATCATCACGGTGGAAGACCCGGTGGAGTACCAGCTGCACGGCGTTAACCAGATCCAGGTGCACCCGCAGATCGGTCTGACGTTCGCCAGCGGGCTCCGCTCCATTGTGCGCCAGGACCCGGACATTATCATGGTAGGTGAAATCCGCGACCATGAGACCGTAGAGATCGCTATCCACGCTGCCCTGACGGGCCATCTGGTGTTCTCCACGCTCCATACGAACGATGCCGCCGGCGCCGTGAGCCGTCTACTGGATATGGGAGCGGAGCCCTATCTGGTCGCCTCCTCGTTGATCGGTGTGGTAGCGCAGCGTCTCGTACGCATCAACTGCCCGCGGTGTCGCCAGCCGTACGATGAGAAACCAGAGGCATTGCGTGAGATCGGCATCGACCCGGAGACGGTCCGTCGCACGCCCCTGATGCGTGGTGTGGGGTGCGCCGAGTGCCGGGGAGTGGGTTTCAAAGGGCGAGGCGGCATCTACGAGTTCCTGCAGATCGATGAAAACATCCGGCGCATGGTGGTAGACCGTGTACCCGCCAGCCACATCAAGCAGTACGCGCAGAAGCATCAGGGCATGGTTACGATGCTGCAGGATGGCCGCGATAAAGTCCTGCAGGGAGAGACCACCATTCAGGAAGTGTTGCGTGTCTGTCAGCGCGAAGATTTCGATATGTAGTCGTCGTAACCCTGTTCGTTCTCGAGAAGAAGCCCATGCCTGAGTTCACCTACGAAGCTCTGGACCGATCCGGCAAGACCACGACCGGGACCATCACGGCGCGTGACAGCGCGGACGCCGCAGCCCGGGTGCGCGCGATGGGCGTCTTCCCGACGTACGTCGGTACAGGCAAGCCCCCGAAGAACGGGGCCTCTGTGCTGCCAGCGACGCGTGCGATCGCGCAGAATGGCCGGAAAGCAGGCAACGGAGCCAGCACTCTCCTGTCCGGCCTGCTCGGCACCGCGAAGGCCGGTGCCGAACAGAAGCCCGCATCGGGAGGCAAGAAGGTCACACGCCTCCACATTCTGCTATTCACCCGGGAGATGGCGGATCTACTGGACGCAGGCCTGCCCATGGACCGTGCCTTCTCCGTGCTGATCGACCAGACGGACAGCGAGGCCCTGCGTGCGATGCTCGCGACCATGCAGGCGGACATCCGGGCCGGTCAGCCGCTCTCGGAGGCGCTGGCGAAGTTCCCACGCGAGTTCCCGCCCCTCTACTCCAACATGGTGCGGGCCGGTGAGGTCTCCGGACAGTTGCCGGCTGTCATGACCCGACTGGCTGACTTCATGGAGAAAGAGCAGGTGCGCCGCAGCCAGATTATGGCTGCACTGACCTATCCAATGGTGCTGATCAGTGTGGCCATTCTGGCGGTCACCTTTCTGCTCACCTTTGTGATCCCCAAACTCTCGGGCATTTTTCAGGATATGGGCGACGCGCTCCCCCTTCCGACGGTACTGCTGCTCAACCTCTCTGGAGGCATCGCCCGGTACTGGTGGGCGATCCTGCTGGCGATCGTGGGTGCGGTGTACGGCTTCCGCGCGTGGGTTTCCACCTCGTTCGGACGTAAAACGTTCGACGCCTTCCGCCTGAGTGCCCCCTTGCTGGGCAAGCTCACGCGAAAGATCGTGGCAGCCCGTCTGGTACGCACACTCGGCACGCTGATCGGCGGGGGCGTGCCCATTCTGGAAGCTATGGACATTGCGGCCTCCGCAGCGGGCAACGTGGTGGCAACGGAAGCCGTGCTGGCCGCGCGCGGCGGCGTGCGACAGGGCGAGACCCTGCATGAGGCTATGGAACGCTCGGATGTGTTTTTGCCCGTTGTCAAGCACATGACAGCCGTTGGCGAGGAGACCGGGCGCCTGCCGAACATGCTGATCCGTACAGCGGATACGCTGGATTTTGAAGTGGACAACACCATGCGTCGCCTGACAAGTCTGGTGGAGCCCCTCGTCGTCCTGCTCATGGGCGGGTTCGTCGGATTCGTGGTGTTGTCGATCCTTCTGCCAATCTTTCAGGCGAACACACTGGTCAAGTAAGGGAGGTCACCGATGAAATCAACAGGCGTGCGTCACATCCGGCGCGGCTTCACCCTGATCGAACTGCTGGTCGTGATTATCATTCTGGCGATCCTGGCAGCTGTCGTGCTCCCCCGGGTGATCGGACGCACTGAAGATGCCAAGATCTCCAATGCCATCGCGACAATCCAGACGTTCTCCAACCAGCTGGAGGTCTACAACGCGGACACAGGTACCGTCCCGACCACCGATCAGGGGTTGGGCGCGTTGATCGCGAACCCGGGCGTGCCAAAGTGGAACGGCCCCTACCTGCGCAACCAGAGCAAAGTGCCCGCAGACCCGTGGGGCAATCCCTATGTCTACAAACAGCCGGGCGACGAAGGCCGGGACTATGACATCGTATCGGCCGGTCCGGACGGGCAGCTGGGTACTGCCGATGACATCAAGAGCTGGGCGCTGGGTGGCTAGAAGACCATGCGACAGGCCGGTCATCGCGGGTTCACGCTTATCGAGTTGCTGGTCGTCATTGTGTTGATCGCCGTGCTGGCGGCGACCGCGGTACCCTCCTACGCGCGCTTCTGGGCGCGGGCGCGCTTCGATGGCACCGTGGCGGCTGTACGCGATATCCTGGCCTTTGCCCGGGAACGAGCTATCGCCAACGACACCACAACCGTCGTGACGTTTGACGCCAGCAACCAGGTCTTTCGCGCGGAGGTCATGGCGCCTCCTGCGATGGAGGACCAGCCGCTGGCGCTGGCCGGCCAGATGAATGTGGACCCGGCTACCGGTCTGGTCCCCGAGGCACCCCGTGCCTTCCAGTTGGCTCCGGAGTTCGCGGTAACCCGTATGGAGCGCATGGCAGAGACCACAGGACTGCGCTCCGGTCGTCCTGCCGGTGAGATCCGCTTTCGCGGGGATGGCACCTGCGACGGCGCACAGATTGTGATCGTCAGCGACACCGGTTACAGCGTGTTGCTCACCGTCTGGCCGGGAACCGGTCGCATCACCGTGGAAGACCTATGAGACCGTTGCGCGCCTCCCGCCCGCGTAGGCGAGGCTTCACCCTGATCGAGATGATCGTGGCCACAGTGCTGCTGGCGGTCGCTGTGGTTGGCGCTCTGGCCGCTTACGCCGCGGCCACGCAGTCGGCAGCGCACTCCGAACGCCTGCACACCGCGGCTCTGCTGGCTCAGAAGCATCTCACCGAGCTGGAGTTGCAGTCCGATACTCTCTCCGGCGGGGAACAACAGGGCGACTTCGGGCCGGAGTTTGCCGAGTTTCGCTGGCGACAGATTGTGGAGCCCACTGAATTCGCAAATCTGTACCGGGTGACTTTTGTGGTGCAATGGGGACCTCCCTACGCGCCCAGAGAACGCATCTTTGTGACCTTTATGCGGAGCGATCAGAACCAGATGGTGCTGAGTCCCGCTACCAGCACTTCCGGAGGGACAGGCAATGGCGCTCCAACCGTCCCGTAACGTGCAACGTAACACCCGGCGCGGTTTCTCTTTGCTGGAAGCCCTGCTCGCGCTGGTCATTTTTACGCTGATCAGCTTCGCCATATCTCTGGCGCTCTCGACTGTCTTTCAAGCGCAGGCAGCGGCGCGCCGTCGAGAAGAGGAGGCCGAGGTTGTGCGCGCGGTGTTTGGCTTTCTCACCCGGGATCTGTCTGCCGCCTTTGCCTCGGCGAACAATCCTGCTGCTGTCTTCATTGCCGGCGGAGCAACCACTCCGGGCACAACACAGAGAGCCTCCGGGAGCCTGTTGCTTCTGTCTACTCTGGCACACCGCATCGATTTTACGGACGGACAGGTAGCAGCGACCGGCCCGGGCGTGGTCGCGATGCCGCAGGCCGACTTCATGCTGGTGCGCTACGACTACGACCCGGCGACCGGCAGCGTGTTCCGAACCACGGCCACGGTGCCCAATCTGGAAGTGATTGAACGCCTGTCGCCCTCACCGGAGTCCCTGCTCGCGGAACGCGTCACGGGTCTGTTCCTCCGCTTCTGGGACGCCGAGCAACGCGGATGGCGTACTGACTGGAACTACCAGCAGAGGAATCGCCAGCAACAGACCACGGACAGCAACAACCCGGCGGAGTTGCAGGCCAGTGCAGCCGCCGGTGACACGGGCTTACCCGCAGCCGTTGAGATCACACTCACGCTGGCCCGCAGGGATGGCACCACGGGCATGTATACCACCACGGTGCCGGTAGCAGCGCCCCAACCGTTCGCGCCGGCCACTGCGCCCGCTGGCACGAGCCCTGCAACGACAGGGATTCCTGCCAGATCAGGATCCTGAGGATGTGCACGTGCAACTCTGGAACAACCTATCGCAGCACACGCAACGGTCAGGCGCTGGTGCCTGTCATCTTCGTCATGGTCATCCTGACCGTGCTGGCAGTGGCCTTCGCCACGTCTTCCAGGCGTGATGTGCGTGCTGCAGCCAACTACGCGGCGCAGGTCCAGCGTTTCTACGCGGCCCGTGGCGCGCTGCAGTACGCGCTCACCGCACTGGAAGAGACCAGCAATCGCGGGGCTACCTACGGGATCGTACCGGCCTCCGCTGATACCGACGCCAATGGCTGGCGTCAGATCGGAGATGCATGGGTCAAAATCGAAGTCAGCGATACGGGAGCCTGCATCAACCTCAATCTTGCGGATCAGGCGACCCTGCAACGTATCCCGGCACTCCGCGACAACCCGGATCTGATCGCGGCTATCATCGACTGGCGCACGCCAGCAGGGCAGTCCACTCAGAGTGGTATGACCGCCGGGTACTACCAGTCACTGCCCCTGCCGTATGATGTGAAAGGTGCTCCCTTTGACACCGTGGAAGAGTTGCTGCTGGTGCGCGGCATGACTCCGGACATCCTGTACGCCAACGGGGCCGGCACGCCGGTTGCCGGCACAGGCCTCCGTGGACCGACCAGCGTACTGCTGCCCGGAGCCCGCGAGCGCACCCGACAGGCCCCTGTTCCGGGCCAGGCCGGTGCAGGAGCTCCCGGAGCGGGATTGCCCGGCACAGGCACGGCAGGCATGCCCGGCACACAGATCCAGGAAGATTTTACCGATATATTCACTGACAGTCAGATCCCGCTCTGCGAACTATTCACCACCACGTCACGCGAGCGCAACGTGGCTGCCGATGGCTCGGAGCGCGTGAACATCAATACAGCGACGCAACAGCAGTTGCTCGCGGCCGGCTTGAGCCGGCGCGACGTGCGATTGATCCTGAACTTCCGGAACCCTCCCCAGCAAGGTGCACGTCCCGGAGGGGGGTTCCGGCCACGTCCCGGCGGGCAGAACCGCCCGCGCCCGGGTGGGGGAACGGGTGGCGGCATGCGCCCGGGCGGAGGGTTTGGCGGGTTCGGCGGACCCGGCGGATTCGGAGGCGGACCGGGCGGCGGATTCGGTGGTGGACAGAACCGCCCGCGCCCCGGAGGGGGGTTCGGTGGTGCAGGTGGTCCCGGGGGGACTGGCGGTTCTGGTGCCCCCGGGGGTGGATTCGGCCCTGGAGGCGGCTCTCGACAGGCACCACCAGGGGGCATGGGCCTGCCCGGTTTTGGCTTTCCTGGCCCCGGTGGCGGAGCCGGCGGAAACATCGGTCCCGGCGGTGGTGGACAGCCGGGAGGCAACGCCGGTCGCCCCGGAGGTATCGGTGGTATTGGTGGGCAACAACAGGTCTTCCGCACCCTGGGGGACCTGCTGGAGACAGGCCTCACAGCCGAGGCGATGCAACGCATTGCCGACAGAGTGAAGGTCGACGACAGCGCCTATCGAGTGAATGTTGTTAACGTCAACACGGCGCCCGCCGAGGTTCTGGCAACCGTTCCCGGCATGTCGCGCAATCTGCTCAACGCGATCCTGCAGTACCGACAGAGCGGGCAAGCCTTCCAGTCGCTTGGAGATCTATTCCGGCTGGAAAACGTGGGGCGTCAGGAGTTCCAGAGCGCACTCAACTACCTGACGACCAAGACCTCGGTCTACAACGTTCGGATCAAGGTGCGCATGCCAGGTCAGCAGGGACTTTATGCGGTGAGTGCCATGGTAGAGATCACGGAGAACGGTCCGCGTGTTCTGCAGTGGCGTGAGGTCACGCGCTATCCGGGATGGGCCAACTGGGTTCCTCCGCCCAGTTTACCGATGCCTGCACCACCCGCAAATACTTCCGCAACCGAGTTGGATAGCAGCATGGGCGGCATGCGGGGATTCTGAAATCAGGGAGGCGATTTTTGGCAGCGAGAGTATCCGGTGGAGGATCGTGCGTTGCTGTAGATCTGGATGCCACCACGGTGCGTGCCGTGGAGGTAGAGTGGCCGCGCAGTGGCAACGAATCCGCACCGCCACAGGTTGTACGCATGGGCAGTGCGCCACTGCCCCCGGGCCTCTGGAACGATCTTTCCGGAGGGCAGGAGGCATTCGCGTCGGCGATCCGGCAGGCCCTGAGTGCCGGCGGGATCACGGCTCGCTCCGTAGCTGCCAGCATTCCCAGACGCCTTGTCACGGTGCGTTTCGCACGCCTGCCTCACGCACCCCCGGAGCAGATGCGCAACATGGTGGCCTTCGAGGCCCAGCAATACATCCTGTTCTCCCTGGATGAGGTAATCCTGGACTACCATGTGCTGCCAGAGCTGTCCGGGTTCACCGCCGGGGGCGATGATCTGGATACAGTGCTGCTGGCTGCAGCCCGACGCACGCTCATTGCCGATCTCACCGCGATCTTCGATCGGGCCGGGCTGGAACTGGAACGCCTTTCCGTATCTGCCCTCGCGCTTGCCGAGCACGTTCGTGATGCTCTGGAGCCCACTGCCATTGTGGATATAGACCCCGGAGACCTGGACGTGGCGGTCGTTGCCGACGGGCGCCTGCTTTTCACGCGCTCTGCTGCACTCCACAGCGAGAGCGTGTTGCCAGAAAGCGCCCGGAACCGGGCCGTGGA
>JANWZQ010000013.1 GCA_025054835.1 Chthonomonadaceae bacterium | reverse complement strand
CTCCCGGAATGACCATAACTGGAAAAGCGGGGAGGATCTGACCCGGAAGCTGATCGACATCGCGCACAAGGGGGGCAACTTCCTGCTGAACGTTGGCCCCACGGAACTGGGCGAGTTCACCCCGGAGACGCGACAGATCCTTGCCACCATGGGGCGATGGATGCAGAAGCATGGTCAGGCGATCTATGGCACCACACAAAGTCCGTTCAAGAAGCTGGCCTTCAACGGGCGTTGTACCCGCAAGGGCAATACCCTCTACCTGCATGTCTTCGAATGGCCCGATTCGGGATTGTTCCTCTATGGGTTGAAGACCGCTGTCCGCTCCGCGCGCGTGCTCGGCGGAGAGACGCTCACAATGACCCGACAGGCGATCCCGGGGCAACCTGTCACACTCTTGATTGATCGCCCAACGCGTCTGGACCCCATTGCAACGGTTGTTGAACTCCGCCTGGAAGGTCCGCCGGTCGTTGAAGAGACCACTGTTGCACTGCACCCTCTCCCGGATGGCAGCTTTCAACTAACTGCTTCTCAGGCGGAGATACAGGGCCAGACTGCACGCCTGGAGACGAAGGGCGGGCGGGAGAACATCGGCTTCTGGACCCATTCCGAGGACACCGTGCACTGGAGGATCCGTGTGCCGGCCGCACGCTCCTATCAGGTTCGCGTGGAGTATGCGTGCGCGCCCGAGAACGCGGGCAGTACGTACCGGATCCGCGCGGATGAGTCCGAAGAGGCAGTCACCGCCATCGTACAGCCCACAGGCGGATGGGAGGCATTCCGTACGGTGACGCTGGAAGGGCAGCTCCGCCTCCCGGCAGGGTACCACACGCTCCGGGTAGCGCCACAATCCATGCCCCGTGGCGCTGTTATGAACCTGCGGCGCGTTATTCTAACGCCCGTGCCATGACGTCTGCACGCAGACCAGAGGGAGGAACAGGATTTTTTGAGACCTGCTATTGTTCTGGCCGCCGGGGCCGGGCGCAAGTTCTGGCCCTACAACGAGGTGCGCAATAAATGTGCCTTTCCCATCGCCAATGAACCACTGGTTGCACGCATTGTCAGACAGGTGCGCACAGCAGGCTTTGCGCCCATTGTGGTTGTCGTGGGCCATCAGGAGCGCTCGATCCGTGCAGCCCTGCGCACAGTGGGGGGCAGCGACCTGATCTTCGCGCGGCAACCGGCGTCTGCCCCCGGCACCGCCGCCGCACTCGCTGCCGGGATCGAGGCTCTCGGCGGGTTACAGGAAGCAACAGGGATACTGGCCGTTTACGGTGACTGCGTGGTACGCCAGAGCGATCTGGCCGCAACCTGGCAGGCGGTTCAACAGGGCGCATCTGCCGCCGCACTGGTGGCTCCGCTTCACGGCGATCGCCCGCAGGACTGGATCGTCTGTCGCCTCCGGACCCGCAGTGCCGGCGCTGTGTTGCAGGACATTGAGGGACATGGGCGCGACGGCACACACCGATTTGCTGGCGTCTTTGCGCTGGCCCTGCCCGCCCTGCCCTACCTGAACGCGGCGCCCGGGGTGATGACACACGTCCCGGTCGGTGGCATGCCTCCCGTGGAGAGCGAGCTGACAGATGTCCTCGCGACAATGCAGGACGACGGTATCGAGGTTGCCGGAGTAGAGGCCGCCCATCCCTGCGTGGATCTGGATAAGCCATGGCACATTCTGCAGGCCAATCGAGCGGTCCTGCAGGAGAAAGCTGCCGCGTTAACGGAATGCCAGATCGCACCGACAGCACGCATCGACGACGGCGCCGAGATTTCCGGTCCGGTTCTGGTGGAGGACGGAGCTATCATCGGGAAGCGGGTGATCCTGGAGGGGCCTGCGTGGGTGGGAGCCGGAGCGCGTGTCGTCAACGGCGCGATCGTCCGTCAGGGCACGTTCATCGGTGCGCGCAGCCGGGTGAGCGATTACTGTCTGGTCGGAGAAGGGTGTACGATCGGCAACGAGTGCATTGTGGGCCACGGTGCGGAGTTTGACGGTGTGATGCTGGATCGCGCCTACATCTACCACTACTCCGAAATTGCCGGCGTCCTCGGCATGGCAGTGGATATCGGCGCGGCCACCGTGTGCGGCACTCTACGCTTTGATGACGCCGACACGATCCATCGGATCGCCGGCCGGCGCGAGCTGCCGGGCGAGGGCGCAAACGCCACCTACTTTGGCGACTACAGCCGTACCGGAGTGAACGTGATCACTCAGCCGGGCGTCAAGATCGGCGCATACAGCTGTGTCGGACCCGGCATTGTGTTGTATGCGGACGTTCCCAGCCGCAAGCTGCTTCTGCTCAAGCAGGAGACCATTGCCCGGGACTGGGGCCCGGAGCGCTACGGATGGTAGCCCCCGTTGTGAGGGATACAGCTGAGATGCGCCGACCGCGCGCCCTGAAGCCAGGCAGCACCATCGGGGTCGTCGCACCCGCCAGCCCTGTGGACGCAGACGCTCTGCAACGTGGTATCGCGACGATCGAGGCGCGTGGCTATCGCGTGGTGCTGGCTCCGCACGTGCAGGACCGCGCCCCGCACTGCGACTATCTCGCTGGCATCGATAGCGCCCGCGCCGCGGACCTGAACGCAATGTTTGCGCGACAGGACATCGATGCGGTTTTCTGTGCCCGCGGGGGCTATGGCTCTGCCCGACTGCTGGATCTGCTGGATCGCGAAGTCATTGCAACTAACCCCAGGATCTTCCTTGGCTACAGCGACATCACCGCCCTGCACAACGCCATTGGATCCTGTGCCCGCATGATCACGTTCTACGCAAAAATGGTCTGTGGACTGGACGAACTGCAAGGGGAGGCCGCACGTCTGTTCTGGGAACTGCTGGAGCGACCGGATCCTTACGGCGTACTCCCGGCTCCGCCCGACCGTCTGACCACTCTGGTCCCCGGAACGACCGAGGGCCGCCTCGCGGGTGGATGCCTGTCACTTCTCGGTCACGCCTGCGGCACCGCCGATCCGCCTGATCTGGCCGGGAAGATCGTTTTGATCGAGGACGTGGGGGAGCCCATCTATCGTGCAGACCGTTATCTGATCCAGCTGCGCAATGCCGGGTTGCTCCAGCAAGCCGCAGGGTTTGTGGTAGGGCACCTGACACGATGGCGCGAAGAAGAAAGCCCGAACACACCCAACACGCCGGAGGCCCTCTGGATGGATCTGCTGGCGCCTCTGAACAGACCCGCTATCACAGGCTTCCCTTTTGGACACGAGCCCAATCCGCTCTCGCTGCCTCTGGGCGCCATGGCGCGACTGGATGCAGACGCTCGCACCCTGACCCTGCTGGAACCCGCGGTCTCCGCGTAGCTTACGGCACATCTCCGCATCGCTCAGGCCATTTCCGGGCTGAGGCACGCGCTGGAAGCGACCGATAGCCATACTGGTATGTGGCAACGGCACGTTCGTGACGACGCGCTTGACAGGGATCTGCAAAGCCGTGTAAGATGAAGCGTACTTGCAGCCAGCGAGATGTTGCCCCGCGTACTTCCCGTTTCCTCTGGCTCCTCTCTCGGGTGGCTTGCAACATCTCGCCACACGCCGGCGCCTCACAGCGCGCAGGTCCGGGATTGATCGCTTCGCCGTCGCGAGAGGAACGTTCCCGTATGATAGAGAGCATGCCGCTTCCTGCAGGAAGCTGGCTCAGAGACCGCTATCGCGTGCTGCGCCAGATTGGCGGGGGCGCCATGGCGCACGTCTATCTGGTAGAAGACTGCGTGGATGGCCAGCACTACGCGATCAAGGCACAGCCTCTGCGCGGCCCGGGCACGATCAGCAGGGCGGAAACTCTCCTGCATATCGCCCACCGGGAGGCGGAAATCCTGTGCCGGCTCTCCCACCCCAACCTGCCCCGGATCATCGACTTCTTTCAGGAAGATGACTGCTTCTACCTGGTGATGGAATATGTGGAAGGCCACAACCTCAAAACACTGATTGAAGCCAACCACTCCGGGCCCTTCGACGCCAGCCTTGTGGTGGACTGGGGGATCCAGTTGTGCGATGTGCTGGCCTATCTGCACGGTTTCGATCCCCCTGTGATCTTCCGTGACATCAAGCCATCCAATATCATCCGCCGCCCCGACAACACACTGGTACTGGTCGACTTTGGCATCGCGCGTCAGCTACGTGCCGGCGCAACTTCGGACACGATCGTCTTCGGTAGCCCCGGTTACGCCCCGCCGGAACAGTACGGCCATGACCAGACGGAACCGCGTTCCGACCTGTATGCGCTGGGCGCCACGTTGCACCATCTGCTCACCGGGCGAGACCCTGCTACAGCCCCCTTTCAGTGGCCTGCCGTGAGCACACTCAATCCCGCAGTGCCTCGCGTTCTGGACCGGCTGGTGATGCGTTGCGTCGAGATAGAGATCGCGCGCCGCCCGGAGAGCGCAGAGGCAGTCGGCAAATCGTTACGCTCCATTCGTGAGATGATCCAGCGCGGGGGTACCCGGGACCTGATCCTGCCCGGCCCGGACAGCACACTGACTCCCGGCGTGCCCTCCAGCCGCCTGCGCTCGCAGGACCTGCAGGTCACCCCGGAAATGGGCACGCTGGAGCTACTCCAGCCGGTCATCCTCTCGGAAAACCCGGTGGTGTCCGCACAGGATCCTGCTCCGGTCCCACCGGAAGTATGGCCCGCCCGTGACGCGACCACCTGCCTGACAGGCATGCATCCCCTGCGTTCCAGAGGGTTCTTCCGCATCCTTCAGGCCTGTGCGGTCATTGTAGCGCTGCTCTGTATCACGTACCCGTTCTATCAGGATCGGATCGTGCCGGAAGTGCCCGTGCCCACAGCGCTGCACGTTCTCTCGCACTCCGGCGGAGAGGGCATGCTCCTGCCTGCTGCCCTGCCAGTTGAGCCAGAAACTCTGAGGATCGCCCGGCGTGTGGAGGCCTACCACCGGTTGACCCCGGTTCGTTACGCCCTGGTAGGAGCCATCCTGGTGGCTCTGGCAGGAGGCTTCTGGCCCCTGCGGCGCCCCACACGTGCCGGCATGATCCTGGTCATCGGCGCCGTGTTCGGTCTGATCTGTCTGACTGCACTGACCCTGCTCCCATGGCACACAGGCCTGTTCGTTGGGATCGCGTTGCTGGAGTGCCTGATGCTCGTTCCGGCGACAGTGCTGGCAACGGCACCCGAACTACCCGTCGCAGGCAGGAACTGACCGGGAAGCACATACAGACTGGGGACCTTTCATGGAAGATCGTGATGCTCTCCTGCGCTTTCTGGAGACGCACTACAACGAGATCGGGGCAACGGAGCTGTGCCGGCGGCTTGGAGTGCTGTTCTCCTGCCACCCGGATGTGCCGCCGAACACGCGCTGGCAGGAGATGTTATCCGCAGTAGAGCAGGCAGGACAGTGGCAGGCCCTGCTGGCTCTCGTGGAGCAGGACTTTCCCGGTCAGTTGTCCCTGCGGACTGGAACGCGCGCAGACGCAAATCAGGCACCCGGCCTGCGCCCCCTCCTGAGCCTGGTCCAGTCCTCACCGGACCCGTCCGCTCGCACGGAAGCAACAACGGAGGCCATGTCTGCCCCGGCGAAGTTCCCGCACACCTACGCCTCCACGCCGTCCACGCTTTCCCTCAACCCCCCGTTGCTGGCGAGAGATCCGGCAGGAGAACCGCCGGAAACTGGTTCCTCGCGTATCCGCTTCGTGCACAGTTACACGCTTCCCCGGCACTGGGCTCGACGCGATCAGGAGATCGCCCATCTGCTCCATGAGATCCAGACCAACCGCCATCGTGTGCTGGCCCTCGTTGCTATTGGAGGAGCCGGTAAATCCGCGCTCACGCGCAAACTGCTGGAACAACTGGACGCAGGCGGAGATGTGCTGGAAGGCGGGCTCTGGTTCAGCTTCTACGTGGAGCCGGAGTTCGATCGCTTCCTGAACGAGGCCTGTGCCCACATGATCCCCGGGTTTGACCCGAAGCTGCACCCCTCGCTTTTCGAGAAGGCGGCCATGTTGCGGGAGGCCATGGATCGAGGCCACTACCTGCTGGTCATGGATGGGATCGAGGTGATGCTGGTCGCTGACCGGGATCGCAGAGACTACGGCTGCTTTCAGGATCGCGCTGTGCGGGACTTCCTGCTGGAAGTCCTCTCAGGCAGCCGCAGTCAGATCATCATCTCTTCGCGCTTCCCGCTCACCGATCTGAATGGCCGCCCTGGCTTTCAGGCCATCGAACTGAGTGACCTGCAGCAGGAGGCTGCGGACGAACTGCTCCGATCCTACGGCGTTCAGGGAAGCCTGGAAGACCGCGCACCCGTCTATGCCCGGTTCGGCACCCATGCCCTGACCATGCAGCTCATCGGTGACTACCTGACGCGCTACCACGAGGGACGCCCGGAAGCGTTGCAGGAGATCACATCGTTCGACCCCGCAGCCGGTCAGGGCCTGAAGATACAGGCTATGCTCGACGCCTACTGGCGTCGGCTCACTCCCGAGGAGCGCTTCTTCCTGACGCGCATGTCGGCGTTCCGCGGCGGGGTGGATGAACGCAGCCTGATTGTGCTCAACAAGAGTGGCGATGCGTTCGATCCCCGGTTCCGCCAGATGGTCGAAAATCTGCTGCACAGTCCTCTGGTCATTGTGGAACGACGGGGGCGCCGTTCCCGGATCACGGCCCACCCGCTGATCAAGACCTTTTTCTATGAGCGCATGGCGGACGCCGAGCGTGATCAGACGCATCGAGCCCTGAAAGACTACGCGCAGGGCCTGCCTGTGCCAGAACGTCCCCGCACTCTGGAAGATTATGCCCCCCTGATCGACGCATGCTACCACTGCCTTCGGGTTGGACTGTATCGCGAGGCCTATCAGATCTACCGACGCAACAACATGGATAACGCCCTCCGATGGTGGGGCCACTACAGCGAGGCGATGGCTCTGCTGGAACCGCTGCGCCAGGCCGGACTGGGTGACGCGCCATCGTGGCAGAGCGAGAAATGGCAGCGCAGCTGGGTTGAAAATGAAACAGCGCTGCTCGCGACGCTGCAGGGAAACACGGACCTGGCGATAGAACGCTTCCGCCGCAGCGCGGAACTGGACGCCGAGAGCGGCGATGGCCCCGGGGAGTCCGCCTCATTGCAGAACCTGGTGGGGGTCCTGACTCAGCGTGGCGAGTACCAGGCTGCTCTGGAGGCTCTGGAGCGCTCGCGTGCGATCGAGGCCCGTCTGCGACGCTATGAGAAGGAAGATATGCTGGCCGGTCTGGAAGGCGTGTGCCGTGCAGAGATGGGGCAGTCGCAACGCGCCTTTGAGCTGCTCTGCCAGGCGCTGGAGTTGAGCACGCAACACCTGCAGACCCGTTCTGTCTGTTACTGGACGTGGCGCATCGGGGACCTGTATCTGAGCGCAGGACAGATTATGGACGGGCGCGCCCAGCATACCGAGGCACTTCGCATCGCACGACGCGAGCAGTACCGGGACTTCGAGTGCTACGCACTGCGTGGCCTGGCGGACAGCTATCGTCTGGAAGATCAGCTGGAGCGGGCAGCAGAGACCTACACGAGCGCGCTCCGCCTGGCTCGCACGCTGGGGAACCCGTACCTGGAGAACGAAGTGCGCCTCGGTCTGGCGCGGCTGGGCGAACGGGAGCGGAACTATCAGGAGGCACAGGGGCAGGCACGGCAGGTGCTGGCGCGTGCGGAGGAATGCGTCTACCGCCCTCAGGCGGCTCAGGCGCATCTGATACTGGCGCGCGCCGCACGAGTGATCAATGATCAGGATGCGTTGCACCTGCACGCACGGCAGGCCCGCAACCTGATCCAGCAATGCCCGCACGCGCTCGCCATACAGGAGCTCAAGCAGCTGCAACGCGAAATCCCCGACCTGCTGTCCTGACGTCCCTACAAACGGCGCAGGACATGCAGAGCGATGAAGAGCACAAATCCAGCAGCTACTGTGGCATTCAGGCGCATCACGGCGCGGAACGCGGTAGCTCCGGTGTGCTTCCCTCGCTGATAGTCCCGCGTGAAACGCTCCACCTGCCACAGGATCAGCAGATAGGCTCCTCCGATCAGCATGGTGTCCACCGCGGTCATGGTGCGCGCCACCACGATCACAGCGCACACGGCAGCACACACCAGACAGGCCTGCCCCAGTCGCAATGCCCCTGCAGGTCCCAGCACAACGGTCAACGTCCGATCGCCCCTGCGCATGTCCTCCTCGATCTGATAGATCTGCGTGAGGGGGTACATCCCCAGTGTAGTGCCCGCCGCGCTCAGCATGCCCCAGAGGCCCCGATCGCTCCATGCGGTATGGAGGGTGCCGGCTGCCGCTACCCATCCCCCGAGAAAACCCAGAGCGCCCTGCCCGATCAGCACCGTGAGGGCACTGGCGACCGGGTGAGCCTTCCAGCGAACACGCGGGTGCGAGTAAGCCACGCCCATCGCCATGATCGTCAGGTAGATCCCCAGAAAGGGAAGTGCAACACAGGCCGCCAGCACAGTGCCGATCCCCATCATCACCCACGCCAGTGTGCGCAGGCCAGTGGGAACCGGAGGCGGACGCAACATCCCGCCAACAGGGCCCTCATCACGATCATACGAGGAATTGTAGGCGGTGATACCGGTGTACAGGAAGCCGTGAAACGCCACAAATCCGGACCACAGGCGTGCGTCCGGCTCTGCAGCGGACAGGAAAGCGCCCCACAGGAAAAGGGGGGAGAGAAGCAGTTGAAAGGGAACGCGCAGATGCTTCCAGTATCGCCCCACCTCCGCGATATCCATACCGGTTTCAGCGCGTTGCGTTCTCGCGCTCGCTCAGAATGCGCAGGGCTTCCACATGCAGGTTGCACTCATGCGTGATCAGGCGCCGCAACCCGACACCCTGCAACGCCTCCCTCGCCGGTGTTCCCAATCGTTGTACTGCAGTCAGCGGATCCAGGCGCCCTTCTTCCACTGCAATGAGGATCTCAGCCGCCTCGTCGTCCTTCACGACCGTCGCATAGCCGTTGGCGTTGAGGAAGGTCAGTGTTGCAATCAGCGCGGTTGCCAGATTTCCTTTTGCGAAAGGCCGATACTGCACGAGGCGTCGCAACATCTGCGCGGCCTGCGCGGGCACATCCCGGCTACTGCCGTAGCGGTACTGTCCGGCCATCGCAGCCTCCAGATCCACATAGTTGTAAGGGTTCGTTTCACCGGTAACAACCGTGTTGATCCAGATGAGATCATGCGTGGTCAGATAGGTCATCTCTGCAGCCGCCCCCGATGCGGGGGCATCTGACTTGCTGGCCAGATCGGCACTGGACATAGCAATCCCTCACAGAACAATGCAGGCAAATCCGTTACCGGCGCAACACCCCGGGGAGCGTTCCCATGCCGGGTGTAGCCTCGCTGGCCGGGCGCAGAAAGTCCGTCGGTACGGGCTCACTGATCGCACCGTGATAGTCAATGTGGTCGTACAGGCGTCGTAGCAACCGGTGCGTGATCGGATGTTCAATCTTCAGGCGGCGGAACCGTTTCAGGTTGTCCGCAAGCGCTGCGAAGTTCACCGCCAGGTCATCATCCTCATCCCGGCTCAGAGGATCCTTCCCCAGAGCGCGTTCCGCCGCCGCAGCAATGGCATCGGCGATGGGGTCCTTCTGCGCTCTGAGCGCCGCAATATACGCACGCACCGGCTCCCCAACCCCGGCCTCTCCGCGTTCCGGCTCCACGGCCACGCGTGCAAAGAATCCGGCTGACAGAGGGGAAGCAAATCCATCGGTCTCTGGCCGGGCCCCCAGCCGGCGTCGCAACCGGAAGAGGAGCGCCACAGAAGCCAGATCATCGATCTCGTTCATCGCATGGGACGTTACAACCGGTTCAACTTCCACCACATAGGCCTCATAGGGAGCGATCGGGGAGACCCATTGTACACGCCCGCGCGCCAGCGTGTCGCCTCCATCAGAGAAGGCCATGAAGTCCACCGTAGCGCCCGACACCGTGCGGGCAGGCAGGCGGATCCATGCCGTTTTGCCCACAGCCTGTGTCACGATGCCGACCTGACTGCCTGTCGGATGCACGTTCAACCGCAGGTTGCGCACCGTCTGCGCCCCGGTCGGGCAGGCGATGGCAGTTGCCCACAGGAATACCCCGAGCGTGACACCATGCCAGAAACCTCGCATCTCTCCTGACTCCCTGATGGCCCGGAATGTCCGCTAGCGTGACGCCGTTGCGGCTGCCCCACTATTCGTGTTCAGGCGTTGAGAGTCCTGCGTGTAGTTCAAAAACGCAACGCACATCTCATCCGTCGACTGCTCGCCATAGCGTACCTCTTTCGGGGGCGTATTGGGGTTGAACGGGTTGGATGATGAGTTATCGTAGCGCGCCTCAACCTCCAGGCGCGTGCCCCGGGGCAGCCGGACCGGTTGCTTGAAGACGTAGGTCATCTGCCAGTTGAAATCCCAGTCCGGCACGTCCACCAGCAACCGTTCAGACCCGTCCGGCAAGATCGCCCGGACCTTCATGGATCTCCCGATCAGGTGCATATGTGGCATCACGCTGAGCACAGTGATATCCTGCCCCAGAGAGAGCCCCATGCGGAACATCGGGTTGATGGCATCGGGCAGATAAACAATGTTGTTGGTGCGGATCACATGGTTGGCCTCACCGGGTGGAATCCGGATGCTGGTAGTGAGCACAGCCATGGTGTGCATCGCCTTCTCGATCGGGCCCTTCGCAAAGTGCAATCCGATCTTCGTGCGATCTTTCTCCGGTTTGCCATTCATGTGGTAGTGCACTTCCAGCACCAGATCGGCCCCGCGAGGCACCAGCATCCCCACGCCAGGAGGCATGACCTGCGGCGCGTTGCCGGGCGCCCACCCGGCCAGCATACCCACCGGCACGAATCCGGGCACGTTGCCGGGAGTCGGATTATTGTAGCCGGGTCCGGGGTCTGCGGCGTCCAGTTGACGTGCGCGCCCGCTCCGATCCAGATACCCGATCACGTGATGTACCACGGCACGATTACCCGGGCGCACTTCCACGCCGGTCACCCAGCGGTCTTCCGTGAAGCCGGTCGGTATCACGAAGCAGCGATAGACGTCACGCCCCTCCGCAGGCACCTCGTAGGTCTCTGGCATCTCCAGCACCACATCCGGCTCGCCCAGCTGCCATCCGCTCGGGAACTTCGGCGGAGGAGGCGTCTGCTTCAGATCCCCCGGGGGCGCTCCTGCATCGACCCATGCCGCCAGCGTCGCGATCTGCTGATCGGTCAGGCGGCGCTCGTTATGGAACTCACCGTTGGAGTTGGCCCGCCACGGGGGCATGCGCCGGTTCTGCGTGTAAATCTTGATCTGTCTGGCCCAGACCCTGGCCTGTGCGTAGGTCTCCAGAGCAAATGGCGCGACCTCACCCTGACGGTGGCAGACGAGACAGTTCTGCTGCAGAATGGGCGCGACGTCGCGGGCGTAGGTCACCCGGGCCTCCTGCGTCTTCGCAGGCTTCGTGTCAAACAGAATGGCGCAGCCATACGCCGGGGCAGTCGGGCGGGCCACACGCCGGCCCTCCAGCACCGCAGACAGAGCCTCCTGCAGGTCTCTCTGACGCACCTTCGCCGGGTCACGGTTGTCGTCAATCCGCCCCCGGTAGCGCACCATGCCCTGACGATCCACCAGCACGGCCTCCGGGGTCATGGTCGCCCCGAGAGCGCGCGCCAGCGTGCCGTTATCTTTTACCACCGGAAATGTGTAGCCCCGCTCGCGCGCATGGCGTGCCACAACAGACACGGGCTCATGCGCGTTCGGATACACCGCAAAGAAGCGCACGCCCCTCTCGCGATAGGCCTTCTCCAGAGCCAGTATTCGGGGTGTGTACCCGTTGGCTACCGGACACTCTGTGGCGAGGAACAGGTAAACAGCGGGCCCATTTCCTGCTCCCAGCGTGTAAGCACGCCCGCCAAGATCCCTGAACCTCAATGGCCTGACCGGCACGTTGATCTCCCGGGCAGCCGTGCGTGGTCGCACACCTGTATCGGTAAACCCGGCAACGCACAATGCGCCCAATGCCGCTCCCGTTATCATCGTCCCGAGCGTCAGGTGCCGGGCCAGTATCTGCAAACTCCGTGGCATGTTTCCCTCCAGTATTCACACTCCACATCTAATATCGTCGGAGAGGGTCCGGAATGCTTCAATCGCCGGATGTGTGCCCGCTTCGCTGCCACAGGCGCTCCATGCTATCCCGGGGCTCCCATCCCAGAACCTCCCGGGCACGCCGGTTGGAGTACCGGCCATGCGGTAGATCTGCCGTGATGTTCAATACCTCGCAGGGAGCCGGCAGAGAGGGCACCTCCAGAGCACGACGGAGAGCGCGCGCGGAGTCCTGCCACGACACACCAAAATGGTGCAGGTAGCGCTCCATCTCCGGGTGGAAAAACTGGCAGTACTGCAACACCGGGACCTCCATGCCATAGTACTCGGCAAACACCCGGCAGATTTCCTGTCCCAGGTACTTGGTATGGAAGTAGAGGGACCTTCCCGGCCGTGCCAGAGCCTCCGGCACATCATAGTCCCAGCAGTAGCCGTCCTCATCCTGCAACAGGTTTTGCGCCGGCCCGGTCTGCACCACGCGACGGATTCCATGCGCGACCGCCGCACGCAGGATGTGGTAGGTTCCCAGGACGTTCACCCGGAATGCCTGCACGGGATCTGTGCGCACTACCGTGCAGTTGATCACGGCGTCCATGCCCTCACAGGCGGCCATCACCGCATCGGCATCGCACACGTCCACTACCCGGCCCTCGTGCGGGGCTTCCAGCAGGGGCGGCAGAGGCGCTCCCGGGGATTGCGGCTGATTCTCCTGCACAATCGCGTCCAGCGGGCGCAGGTCCGTCAGGCGCAGGGTGTACGTTGGCGCCAGTTCCCGTGCCGCGGCGGCCGCGACAGGCCCTCCCGCGCCGAAGATCACCACGTTACGAATCGGCCGGGATGGAGCAGGTTGCTGCACCCCGAGGATCCGTCTCCAGTCTCCTGTCTCACTGTGCTCCGCCATCCCCGCACTCCCTGTTGCTCGATGCGTCGGCTCATAGGGGAACGGGGGATTTCCCACACGGACTTTAGCCAGCTCCCCTGCGGCAGTGATATGCGCGATCCATCCGCTGTGCCGGGGGCGCTCAGAGAGGTCCACGCTCAGGGCGCTGACCACGCCGGAGACCGCGTCGTCCAGATGCACACTGTCAGGCCCCGGACACGTGCTACCCTCCACAATGCGTGCGAAGCGCAAACAGAGGGGCCGCGTTGCCCCCACGCGGAAACACTCCCGAACGCTCAACTCGGCCAGGTACGGTGATAGATGCTCTACACGGGGCTCTGGACGGGGGCGCCAGATCTCTGTCACTTCCCAGTGCGCCGGCAGGCGCTGGAACAATGTGAGGGAGCTGCCGACCACAAAGCGTTTCACCCCTGCGCTGGCGGCCTCGGTCGCCAGCACATAGGTGCCTCGTGTGGCAAAATCGATAGCCTCGCTTCCGTCCTCAAAAGCGGGTTCGATCGCACCCAGGTGCACTACCGCCTCGGCCCCGGCAACCGCTTCCGCCACAAACCCGCGGTCTCTCAGGTCCCCGGCTCGCGTCTCGACTCCAGGCACCGACAGTTCAGGCAATGTGTTGTCAACCAGTATGATTTGTGCCTTCTCGGCCAGCACTCTGGCCACAGCACGCGCCAGCAGTGTTTTTCCCCCGGAGATCACGACTCTCATGCGCTCTGCTGCTCCTCGATCCCTGTTTAAACCCGTTGGGTGGCACGCACCCGGAAGGCGCTATGCCCCCGCGCGGTGCTGTTCGGCGTAGTACTCCAGGGCAACGCGCAGGCCCTCACGCAAGGGCAATGACGGGTTAAAGCCCAGCAACGTTCTGGCGCGCGTGATGTCCGCACCGGAATGCAGGATATCCCCGGGACGGGGCGGGTGGTACTCCGCAGGGATATCCCGACCGGTGAGATCGCGCATCACAACCAGCAACTGATTCAGTGAAATGCGCTGTCCCCCGGCAATGTTGAAGACTTCCCCGATAGCCAGAGGATTGTCTGTCCCGGCAGCCAGCAGGTTGGCGGCCACCACGTCCTGCACTGCGAGAAAGTCGCGTGTCTGTTCCCCATCGCCAAACACGATGGGCGACTGCCCGGCCACGAGACGCGACAGGAACTTCGGGATCACGGCGGCATACGCCGAGTCGGGATTCTGGCGCGGGCCGAACACGTTGAAGTAACGCAGACTGATGGTCTCCAGCCCGTAGAGTCGCGTGAAATTGCGCGCGTAGTGTTCACCGGTCAGTTTCTGCACCCCGTAAGGGGAGGCCGGCAGCGGTAGCACTGTCTCGGGAGTCGGGAGGACGTCTGTATCCCCGTAGACGGCAGAGGAAGAGGAGAAAATGAAGCGGCGCACTTTCTGGTCACGCGCAGCCAGCAGCATGTTGAGCGTACCGCCGATATTGATCGCGTCGGCCTGAACAGGGTCGGCCACAGACTGTGGCACGGAGACCATCGCCGCCAGGTGAAATACGATATCCACTCCCTGGCAGGCATTGCGACAGGCGACCGCGTTACGTATGTCCCCCTGATGGAAATCGACCTTCCCACGCAACCCCTGCAGGTTCTCTTCTCTCCCCGAGGAGAGATTGTCCAGCACACGGACGGTCACGCCCCGCGCTAGCAGCTCCCGCACCAGGTGCGAGCCGATGAACCCGGCTCCTCCGGTAACCAGCGCACGTTCCATGGAGTCTCCTCAGAGTTGCACACATGCCCGGGCAGTATGGGAACGACAGCGATCGCTCCCGCAGAACGGGTCATACAGAGCGTACCAGAGCGCATTGAAGATCAGGAGGGAGCAGAGGGGTTCTCTTCAGAGGCCGGAGTCGTGCGCTCTTTCAGGCGCTTTTCGGCGCGTTCAATGTCGGCCAGCACGTGTCCCTGCACCCAGAGACGCAGGTCCCGCACGGCAGCAAGCATCTTGTCCACATCCTTTCGCGGGCTGTCGGGATCATCCTGCCAGTTCCGCAACGCATTTTCCGCGCGACGCAGGGCCAGAGCAACACGCTGGGATGGAGTCAGAAGACGCTGCATGGAAACCTTATTCTCCCGACAATCAAGACAGAGTAACCGGCCAGCAGCAGGCCTCACAGCGCTGTCGTCTGGACCGGGCATCTTGATTGTACTCCACTTTCCGGGCTTTCATACGTTGTGTTAACAAAAAAAGCCGGAATTTTTGTCCTGCTGGGAATGGGTCGTCGTCTTGCAGATGTTCCATGAACCGCCTGTGAGGGAACATCACGGCTTCTTCTGGACCTGTGCCACAACGGAAAGGACAATCTCCACCCCTGTGCCCGTTCTGAGGGTCAGACGTGCGTTGATTGGCCCCGGCCGGACATCGGGCAGCAATGTGACTTCCAGCAATCGGAACGGGACAGCTGCCCCCTGCTCGCGCTCCATCTCCACGGGGCCCAGTGTCGCCCGCAAAAACGCATGGCTGGCGGTTACCTGCAGGGTCTCCAGCAATTGCACGGTCTTCCCGGTGATCCGCACGGTGCGCTTCTGCGTGGTCCCCTCAGGCACCACGCCAAAGAAGAGGCTTCCGGGCTGGGCTGCGATCGGTCCTGTCACCTCGCCAGTCACCATCACAGGGGGCAACAACAGATAGGCGTTCTCCGGACGGGTGAGATCGCGGCCTGTGCCAGCCGCAGTCGCGGGCGTTTCCGGACGGAACGAGAGAGCCGCCATCAGGGGGCGGATCGGCGCATTCGGTCGAACTTTCACTGTGTAGTGGCGCACTACTGCCGGGTGGCCATCCAGCATGCCCGGCTCCTCTCGGTACGGTTCCGGTGTAACCTCCACAGCAGGGTTATAACTATGCAGGATCACACGGCCTGCTCGCTCTGCCAGCCGGCGGTCCAGCGTCACTTTCAGGGTCCGCGAGGGCGTCTGTCCTGTTTCAAACTGCCCGAAGGCGATGATTTCCGGGTCACAGAGGACCAGTGGCCGGATGTCGGCAACGATTTCCAGCTCAGCGAGTGGTGCGTCGACATCTCGCCCGTGCACCCATGCGAAAACACGTTTGACACCGACGCGTTGTCGGGACAGATTCACCACCACGCGTACTTCCAGCGTCTCCCCCGGAGCAAGCGAGGGCAGGTTCACGACCTGTCCGTTGCGACGCATCTCGGCCTTCTCACAACCGCAGGAGGTGCGAATGAACACTTCCCTGACAGGCTCCCGGCCCTCGTTTTTGACCCGGAAGACACGCTCCACCTCCGGTGTTGTCAGGATATCCACGCGCCCGCAGTCGAAGCGCCCGTGAGAGCGCCCCACATTTTGCAACCCCGGCTCCTCCAGAACAGTCAGTCCTGTGGCACGAGCAGCCCTTTCCGGGACTTCCGGACCGTCACTCCCGGGTAGCACGGGCCTCTGCGCTGCAACCGGGGGTACTGTCAGACAGAACAGAAGTCCGAGGCAACTAAGGACGGCGGGATGGCGCACGGCGTTCTCCTTTTGCTTTACTCGAGGTTGTGGCACGGCGCACCGGGGGCGATCCAGCTGTGAACGCCTGATGTGTTGCCGTGATAGCGCGGGATACAAGTACGGGCGCCGGGGTCTCATCCGGTTTGCCTCCAGCCTCATTGTTGGTGTAACGCACAATCCCCTGGCGGTCTACAACGAAAATGCGCGGGCAGGGGATCGCATTGTATCGTCGTGCGGTTCGGAAAGTATAGTCGGGGAACAGGATGGTCTGCGCAGGGTCCAGCCCGACAGAACCGGCAAACTTCCGGGTAGCCTCGACATCCCCGGCAAAGAAGACGAGCGTCTCCGGTGCCGTCTTCTGCGAGCTCGTGGGCGCGACCGCCCCCGACGCAGGTCGGAGCGCGTCGGTAGCCTGTGCCTCTCCCCAGAGCTGTGCCACGGGGCGACAGGCATCACAGGAACAGAAGAACAGAATGACCAGCGGACGTCCTCTCCACTGACCGATCGTGCGGGTGTTCCCCTCCACGTCCGGAGCGGTGAAAGCGGGTGCAGGCCTGCCGATCATCCGGCTCCCCTGCCCCGACACACTGGAAGCCAGCAAGACCCCGAGGCCGACCGCGATCCACCGCAGACAGGATGAATGCATCCGCCCGCGCTGTATCCGGCGAAACGGTTCCTGTGCGGCCACACGCATCACGATCCCCCTGTGCGGGCGACACACATCGTCAGTACTCTCCCGGCGTCAACATTTGCGCGGTCACGACATCGCTCTGTGCGGCCACCCGACGGTGATACTCGTTCAGGATAGCCGCAGTTGCCGAGGCGCCACACCGCGTTGCTCCCAGCTCCCGGCATCGGATCAGGGCATCCAGAGTGCGCACGCCCCCCGCCGCTTTGACCTGCACCCGGGGTGAGCAGTGTGCTCGCATCAACGCCAGATCCTGTTCGGTTGCTCCCTGATAGGAGTACCTGCCATCGGCTCCTTTCACAAACCCATAGCCTGTGGATGTCTTGACGAAATCGGCATTCACCTGATCACAGATCCGGCACAGCTGGATCTTGACCGCATCATCGGGCAGAAAATCGTTCTCGAAGATGACCTTCACGATCGCCCCGTGGCGGTGTGCCTCTTCCACAACGGCCCGAATATCCTGCGTCACGTAGTCCCAATCGCCGGACAGCGCTTTCCCGATATGGATCACCATATCGATTTCGGTTGCGCCGTTCCGACAGGCATCTTCTGTCTCATAGCGCTTGGTGGCCGTAGTGCTGCTGCCGTGAGGGAAACCAACGACCGTGCCGACTTTCACGCCGGTGCCCTGCAGCAGTTCCACAGCCCGGGGCACATCCGAGGGCCGCACACAGACGGATGCAACCCGATACCTCGCCGCCAGGCGGCACCCCTCTTCAATTTCCTGATCAGTCAGGGCGGGATGCAGCAGGGAATGATCAATCATCCCGGCCAGTTCTTCATATGTATACTTCATCGGCGTTCTCCTTGCCTGTTTCCAGTCCTGCTGATCCCGGATCCACGCGCACTTGCCCTGTTCCGGAGGCTATATGCACTTGCCGGAACCCCCTGACTCCCAGGACTGCACGTCGGCGGGCTTTCCGCTGTGCATGTAGCGCTCCCGGGCCACCCGACGGATCCATGTCTCTCCACTCTGCACCGCTATCGCGTCATCCATGCCAGCGCCCCGTGGTGCAGGAAACGCCGCGTCGAAAGCGGCCATTTCTGTCTCGATTCGCACCGGGGGGCCGGGATCCACCGTTGCTGGCGCGATCAGATTCAGTTTCAGGATCCCCGTGTTGACACTCTTGAGGAGCCGCAGGAACTCAGCGCGCGTGCGCGCGTGCCACAGTGCAAAGTTTCTAACTGCATCGGGGAAAGTGGCACAGATCTGCTGTCTACGGGCGTATTCCTGGCGCGTCTTCTCCAGAAGCTGCCGGATCTGCTCGCGATCGGCCAGCAGATCCCGTTGCGCCTGCATCCACTCGGGAAGCACGCCGGCGTTCTTCAGCACGCGATGCGCCGTACGCAGGTGCAACGGTGTCTGCAGGTCCTCGGTGAAGCGCAGAGGCTGCCCCTTGCCGGGCAGGTTATCGAACTTGCCCTGTTCCATTGCCTCCTGTATCTTGCGCTCGGCAATCAACGCGATGACGTCGAATTCCATGTAATTTCCCCGGCCCTGCTCCTGTGGTTTCATTATACCTCCGGTCCTGCAGGGCCATACCCGACGCACGCAGGCACAATAAAAGGGAGACAAGAACTACTCCTGTCTCCCCGATGTACACGCAGCGAAGTCACTCTGGAGTGACCTGCCGGCAATCGCTCGATGCCGGAGGCAGCACTGTCACTACC